>DAOSDY010000002.1:0-317591 GCA_035362835.1 Melioribacteraceae bacterium | reverse complement strand
ACCCCTATTACCGCCGTGAAAGGGCGAGGTCCTAACCATTAGACGATGGGGCCAGTTACTGAAAATGCAGCTTAAAGGTTCTTTTAAAAAGATGTGACCCCAAGGGGATTCGAACCCCTATTACCGCCGTGAAAGGGCGAGGTCCTAACCATTAGACGATGGGGCCAGCATTTCAAGAACCGAGGGTGACCAATGGGATTTGAACCCATGACCTTCTGGGCCACAACCAGATGCTCTAACCAACTGAGCTATGGTCACCATTTAATCAATAAAACAACAATCAGAAAATTCGTAACATAAACAAGTACGCCCAAGTGGACTCGAACCACTAACCCTCAGCTTAGAAGGCTGATGCTCTATCCTGTTGAGCTATGGGCGCAACTAAATCTCAACCGTCACAATAATAAAAAACAGGGAAATAATCTATTCTTTCGAAAAAACAGTGTCGGGGCGGCAGGATTCGAACCTGCGACCTCCTGGTCCCAAACCAGGCGCGCTAGCCGGGCTACGCTACGCCCCGAAATTGTTATAATATCGGGTCTTATAAACAATAACTCAAAAAATAAGAAACCAAAAATATGGTTTTGGGTGTGAAATGTCAATTTTGTCCATTTAATTTCGATTAAGCTTATTTCTTCTTATTTTTACGGCAAATAATAACCTGTGGCAAATGTCTCTATCAACCTTTCTGCTCGGAAAGTATATCAGATCCAAAAAAGATTCCCGGTTTATTTCAACAATTTCGATAATTACAGCCCTCGGAATTGCTCTCGGAGTCTGTGTAGTGATTATGGCTCTTACCGTACTTGGTGGATTTGAAAAGGTAGTAACCGAGAAAATAATCGATCTGAACTCACATATTAAGGTTACATCTTTCGGGAACAGGGACCTCCCGGCATCGTCTTCTGTATTACAGGAAATTGAAAAAACTTTCGATGGTGATTTCGTTGCAGTTGAACCGTTCATCTCCAAACTCGCAATAATTAAATCGAAGAGTCACACCGAAGGCGTAACAATTGTCGGATTGGACAGCACAAATCTGGAGAATACAATTAGCAGATTTATTGAGAGTAATAGAACTGATTCCGATACTGCGGAATCAGTACCGTTTCTTTTAGGAAAGAGGCTTGCAGAAAAATTATTCCTAAAGCCGGGTGACCGTGTTACAATTTTCTCGCTAAATCAGAATCAACTTCCATCGTCAGAAAACCCTCCAATGATCGAACAGTTAATTGTTTCCGGAATTTATGAAAGCGGGATGTCGGAATACGATGACCTGAACGCTTACACTGCTATCGAGGAATCATCCAGGCTCTTCGGTATGGATGATAAAATTTCCGGATACAACATAAAAGTAAATGATATTTCCAGGATCGATTCCCTTTCCGATAAGCTGCAGGATTTACTCGGTTATCCTTACTACGTAAGATCAATATTCCAGGTGCATCAGAACATCTTCACATGGCTGGAGCTTCAGAAAGAACCGATCCCGATAATCCTCGGGCTTATTATTTTCGTAGCTGTATTCAACATTATCGGTACTCTGCTGATGATCGTACTGGAGAGGACAAATACAATCGGTGTTCTGCGTTCGCTCGGAATGAGCCGGAAAAGGATTATAAGTCTCTTCCTGTATCACGGATTCTATCTGACAATAATCGGAACAATCGCCGGCAACCTTCTGGCTTACATTTTAAGCATACTTCAGGACCGGTTCGATATAATTTCTCTTCCGGATAAAATCTATTTTGTATCGCGTGTACCGATCGCAATAAATCCGGATAATTATCTTTTTGTTTCTGCCATCACTATTGTGATTGCATTGATTGCCTCAATCATTCCGGCGTTTGTAGCTTCAAAGATAAAACCGATTTCAGCAATAAGGTTTGATTGATATGCTAGAATTTTTCATCGCTAAAAGATATATCCGTTCCAAACACAAATTGAATTTCATCACTATCATTTCATTCCTTTCAACTGCTGGTATAACTATAGGCGTGGCTGCCTTAATAATAGTTCTTTCTGTATTCAACGGTTTCGGTTCGCTTGTAAAATCGATTCTAATCAGTTTCGATCCTCACGTAAGAATTTCTGTGATCGATGAAGGAGGATTCGGCAAAACCCGGCTGATCGAGGAAGAATTGAATTCGCTCGGAAAAGCATCTGAGTATTATCCGTTTGTGGAAGGTAAGGTGGTTCTGCTTAACCGTCAGACTTTCGAGATAGTAACTCTCAAAGGCGTCGCTGCAAATAATCAGCAGAGTGACTGGGGTGTGAGCTCGAAAATTATAAGCGGGAATTACGACCTTGATGACGCAAGCGGTGTAAGCAAGATAATCCTCGGTCTCCCGCTCGCTTTAAAACTCTCGGCACGTGTCGGGGATACAATCAATGCGGCATCCGCGTACAACATCGAAAAAACGATCACTTCCCTCTCATTGCCGAGGACGCAGAAATTTGTTGTTACAGGGCTTTTTGAATCGAACAACAGGGATTACGATATTGCCTACTCGTTCACTTCTCTCAAATCCGGACAGAGACTATTCGGATTGAGAGACAGGATTACCGGCTACGAAGTAAGACTTGATGATATTGAAAATTCAGGATCAGTAAAGATCCGGTTAAACGAAAAACTTCCGGATGGATTATTTTCGGTTAATACCTGGTACGATCTCCACAAGGATCTTTTCAGCGTAATGCTTATCGAACGCTGGGCCGCGTATATTCTACTCTGCCTGATTATTGCAGTTGCGACGTTTAACATTTTCGCGTCGCTTACTATGACCGTACTTGAGAAGAAAAAGGATATCGGAATAATGCGTTCGATAGGACTAACCCGTAAATCCATACTCAAGATATTTATGCTGGAAGGATTGCTCGTCGGAATGATCGGAACAATTCTCGGAATACTGATAGGGATAGCGGTGTGCTATATTCAAATCGAATATAATTTTTATCCGCTCGATCCGTCAAAATATATAATCGATTCACTTCCGGTTGAATTGAGATTTACAGATATTATAGCAGTAGGATTGATGGCAATGTTCTTATCCTTCATCGCATCGTTATACCCTGCCAGACGCGCAGCTAATACAATGATTATTGATTCAATTAAATATGAGTGATAATGAGTAAAAATATTTTAGAAGCCGAAGAGATCAGGAAATCATTTTTCAGACTGAATAACCAGAAGCTTGAGATTCTTAAAGGAGTATCGTTCGGACTTAATACGGGAAAGATTTCGATGATCGTAGGTGCATCCGGTGCCGGTAAGAGTACGCTTCTCCACATCCTGAGCGGGCTTGATAATCCGGATTCGGGCAGAGTTCTGATCAATGATACCGAAATTTTTAAGTTAAACGACGAAAAATTATCCGCTTTCAGAAACAGGAACATCGGATTTGTATTTCAATTCCATCATCTCCTACCGGAATTCGATGCACTGGAGAACGTTTCAATTCCGCTGATGATTGGAGGCAAATCCTTGAAGGGAGCAAAGCATAATGGAGAAAAAGTTCTGGAACTGGTGGGACTTAAAGACCGGCTTCATCATAAACCCTCCGAGCTTTCAGGCGGAGAACAGCAACGGGTTGCAGTGGCAAGAGCTTTGATTAACGACCCTGCAATAATTTTTGCAGACGAACCGACAGGCAATCTTGATTCTACAAGCAGTTCAAAAATTCACGAGCTCTTTATAGATTTGAACAAAAAATTAAACCTTACATTTCTAATTGTAACTCATAATCCTGACCTGGTCAGAATATCAGATCATATTTATGAAATGAAAGACGGATTACTAAATCAAACAAAATAAATGAGGCATTAAATGAAAAGCTCCAGAAGAGGATTTATAAAAACAGCCATAGCATCTGGTGCAGCAATAGGTCTTTCATCAATTCCCGTTTTGGGAGAAAACAGTAACGGCAGAATCGAATTGCCGGAATCAGTTATCGAACAGAATAAAAAGAGCAAGAATGTTGTCGGACTTGCTTGCGAGCCGATCGATAAAGTTAGGATTGGATTTATAGGACTAGGAATGAGAGGACCCGGAGCTGTTGAAAGGATGATGAAAATTGAGGGAGTTGAAATTAAAGCTCTTTGCGATTTGATCCCTGAAAGAGTTAAATCTGTTCAGGAAATGGTTAAGAAGGAAGGAAGACCCGAGGCACTTGAATTCTACGGCAGCGATGACGCCTGGATGAAAATGTGCGATCGTGATGATATTGATCTCATCTATTCCTGCACTCCCTGGCACCTTCATGTTCCAAATGCACTCTATGCAATGAAACACGGCAAACACGTTGCCCTTGAAGTACCCGCAGCAACAACCGTTAAAGAATGCTGGGAACTGGTAAACACTGCAGAGGAAACCAGAAGGCATTGCATGATGCTGGAGAATTGCTGCTACGACTTTTTTGAACTTGCTACATTGAATATGGCGAGAGAAGGACTGTTCGGAGAAATTATTCATGCAGAATGCGCATACATACATGACCTGCGCTGGCTGAAATTTGATAAAGAGAAAGGCTACCAGGGAATGTGGAGATTGAAACACAGCATCAAGCATACAGGAAGTTTATATCCCACACACGGTATAGGGCCGGTTGCTCAGATAATGAATATTAACCGCGGCGACAAATTCGATTACCTCTCTTCAATGTCGACAAATCAATTCGGCATGACTCTCTACGCAAATGATAAATTCGGAGAAAATTCACCCGAGGCAAATCAGACTTATAAACTTGGCGATATGAATACTACACTCGTTAAGACAGACAAAGGCCATACAATCATGATCCAGCACGATACAACCAGCCCTCGACCTTACAGCCGGATTCATCTTCTCAGCGGAACAAAAGGAATTGCGATGAAGTGGCCGCAGCAGCGTGTTGCTCTCGAACCCGATGCCCATTCATGGCTGAAAGATGAGGAATTCAAAAACCTTATGACAAAATATGAGCACCCTCTGGCAAAAAAGATCGGACAGAAGGCACGCGAGGTCGGCGGACACGGCGGTATGGATTTTATAATGGATTGGCGGCTTATCTACTGCCTGCGTAACGGATTGCCGTTAGACCAGGATGTTTATGACGCAGCATCATGGTCGGCTCTGGTTGAATTGAGTGAAATATCAACTCTTAATAAAAGTAAAAGCGTTGAAGTGCCGGACTTCACAAGAGGCGCGTGGAAGACAACCCAACCGATCGGTATAATTTCCTAATCAAAATGAATCGACCCGCAACAAGCGGGTCGATCGCTTTTCTTAGCTCACTTTTAAAAGATAATCGATAATCAAGCGGACACCGAAGCCAGTGTCGTAATTTTTAGTGTAGTTTGCCGATTCGTGTTTAATTGAAGGACCTGCAATATCGAGGTGGGCCCATGGAATTTTTTTATCGACGAAATGTTCAAGAAATTTGCCAGCCGTTATTGCCCCGCCCCAGCGAGGACCGAGATTAGAGACATCAGCAATATCGCTTTTAATCAATTGATCAAAATCTTTCCAGAACGGAAGCCGCCAGATCCGTTCGAAAGTTTTATATCCTGATTCGGCCAACTGATCCGCCAACCGGTCATTGTGTGTGAAAAGTCCTGCAGTAAATAGTCCGAGAGCAACAGCGCACGCTCCGGTTAAAGTAGCAAAATCAATTATTTCATCCGGTTTCTGATTGGATGCATAATGAAGCGCATCGGCAAGTATCAATCGTCCCTCTGCATCGGTATCCTTCACTTCAATAGTTTTTCCTGAATACGCTTTAATAACATCGCCCGGTTTAAATGAATTACCGCCGAGCATATTTTCAACAGCAGGAACAACACCAATAATCTCAACCGGAATTTTAAGCAATGAAGCTGAACGGATAATACCAAGTACAACCGCGCCACCGGCCATATCAGCTTTCATTTCGAGCATACCTGCAGTAGGTTTTATAGAAAGGCCTCCGCTATCGTATGTAACTCCCTTTCCTACAAGAGCAACTTTCTTTTTCGGCTTTCCAGTCGGTTTATAATGAGCAACAATCATACACGGAGGTTTATCACTTGCACCGCCGACTGCAAGTATTGCGTTCATCTTATTCCGTTCGAGAGATTTTTTATCGAGGATCTGAACCTTTACACCCTGCCTGGAAAGTTCTTTCTTTGCACGGGCAGCCAGTTCCATAGGTGTTAATGTAATAGCAGGCTCATTTACAAGGTCTCTTGTAAAATAAACAGATTCAATAATTCTTTTCGATCTTTCAATCACAGTTTTCAACAGATTTGTGTTACTGTAATGAAAAATAAAATCGATCTCCCCGACCTTCTCATTGTCAGTTTTTATTTCATATTTATAATTACCGAGAAGTACTCCTTCAATTAATGTTTGGAGAAAATAACTTTCCGAATCAAAAAACTTTTTGAAATCCGAATAAACAGGGATTACAACATGAACTGATTTCAATCCGCTTTTCTTTAAAGACGGGACGAATCCGGCGAAATAATTCCTGAAAAAATCCTGGTTAAAGTCATCACCCGATTTTATTTTTTTAAGAAAAAGAGCTGACGGATTTTCATCAGCCGGGAAAACAGTTAATTCATCATTTTTTTCGTTGAGGAATTTCTGCACCTGTAATCTGTTAACAGATTTATCAAGTGATGCTAAAAAGTTTTTAAAAACTTTTTCAAGACTTTTTTTATCGTGAAAAAATTTCACGAGTCCGGCATTCTCTTCAAAACCGATCTGATCAGAGCCGGCTTTTAAATTAATTCTGAAATGCATATCCGCTCCTAAATGGTGATATATTTTTGAGCTGCTTTTGTAATTTCATCAACAATATCCGTAATCCTGATATTATAGAATCTTGCCCCTGAAGCATTCGAGTGGCCTCCCCCGCCAAATTCCTTGGCTAGCATATTGACCGGAATTGTACCCTTCGACCGGAAACTTACTTTTACACCGTCGTTAAGTTCATAAAGGAGAATACCGATCTGAACACCCAGGATCGAGAGGCAGTAATTTACAAATCCGTCAACATCGGCTTCAACTGCACCATGTTTCTTCTGAACTTCGTTTGTGAGTGTCATTACGGCAATTTTCCCGCTTGAATCCAGGTCAATTGAGTTAAGCGCTTCACCCAGCAGTTTAATCCGGCTGAAATGGAATTGATCGTAAACCTGATTGTAAATCTCTGTAGGGTCAACACCATATTCAAGGAGTCCGGCAATTATCCGGTGAATTTTGGGAGAAGTCCTTTCAAACCGGAATGAACCGGTATCAGTCATAATCGCAGTATAGATCTGTTCGGCAATTTCAAAATCCATTTCAATTATTCCGGTCGATGTAATGAAGTCATGTATGATCTCTCCGGTAGCAGAATAATCAGGGCCCCCGATAAAAAGATCAGCAAACTGTTCCGGATCCTGATGATGATCAATACACACTTTAATTTTATTGAAATCTCTGAGGCCTTTCTCCATTCTTACAACTCGGTTTGCCTGATTCAGATCCATAATAAGAAGCACATCGGCATCATTAAAAATTGCTGCATGCGCGGATTCATCATACCTTTCAATTACTTTATTCTTATCAAGAAATTCAAGATTGTAGGGAGTGTAACTGTGATTTACTATTCTGGCTTTCTTACCGAGCTTTTTCAGTACCAGGTAAATAGCCAGTTCGGAACAGACAGCATCCGCATCCGGATTGACATGAGAAGTAATAAGAAAAGAATTATTCGATTCGATAATTCTTTTCAGTTCCTGAAATTGATTCATAGTGATTTATTATAATTGGATAAAAGAAAAGGCGAAGCAATGCTTCGCCTGAAATTATATTGTAAAAAGGAAATAATATTAACTTACTTCCCAGGTATTTGTTGAAAACATTAATTTCTTATAAGTACCTGCGCCTTTATCGGCAACTATCCGGTCAATCTGTTTCATATAGTCGCCGTCGTACGTCGGTTTTTCGTACTGACGGAAAATGCCGATAGGAGTTGGGAATCCTTCCAGGTCCGAGAACCTTGCAAGTATAAATCCGCGTGTCGGATTTTTATCGAACTCGTCGTGAACCCAGCAATCGTTAATGGAGTGCTTGCCGTCATTCAAGTCGATTACAACCGGTTCGATACCGTCGAGTTTAATACCTTTATCTTTGTTCGCACCGAAGACGAGAGGCTTGTTATGTTCAAGCAGAATCACATTCTCCGGTTTAGTATCTTTTTCAGTCAGGTGGAAATACGCGCCGTCATTAAAGATCGGGCAGTTCTGAAAGACTTCAATAAATGCAAGACCTTTATGTTTGGAAGCGCGCGTAATCATTTCCTGCATATGTTTCGGATCTCTGTCGAGTGTGCGCGCAATAAAAGTTGCGCCGGCACCGTCGGCCAGTTTGATAGCGTTAAAAGGAAAATCGACTGTTCCATAAGGTGAGGATTTAGTAATCTTTCCTTTTTCAGAAGTAGGTGAATACTGACCTTTAGTCAAACCGTAAATTCTATTATTAAAGAGAAGGATTTTAAGATCAATGTTTTTACGGCATGCGTGGATAAAGTGATTACCGCCGATACTAAGCATATCACCGTCGCCTGTAGCGACCCAGACCTGCAATTTTCTATTCGCCAGTTTTACGCCGGTAGCAATAGCGGCGGCGCGCCCGTGAATTCCATGGAAGCCGTAAGTGCTCATATAGTATGGGAAGCGGCTGGAACATCCAATGCCCGACACCCATACAATATTTTCCTTTCTCTCGCCGAAATCGGGAGAGGTTCTTTGAACCTGTGCAAGGATCGAGTAATCGCCGCAGCCCGGACACCATTTTACATCCACATCCGATGCAAAATCCTTGGCAGTATATTTTATATCTGATACAACCTGATCTATTTTATTTTCCATTATCGCCTCCGAGAACTTCAATGATTTTATTTTCTATTTCTACTACTTTAAATGGCTGTCCCATAACTTTATGATACTCTAATACATCAATCAGGAAGGTACTTTTAATCAATGTAGCCATTTGACCTTTGTTTAACTCAGGAATCAACACCTTTTTGAAATTACTAAGAACCGAACCGAGATTTTTGGGGAACGGATGGATATTTCTGATATGAATATGAGAAGCTTTGTAGCCTTTGGCAGCAGCTTTCCTAATACCTTCTTTAATAGCGCCGTATGTACTTCCCCAGCTTAGTATCAATAACTCTCCGCTCTGATCGCCTTCAACTTCAATATCCGGAATTACATTCACAACCTTTTCAATCTTTTCTTTTCTCTTGTTGATCATAATTTCATGATTTGCCGGTTCGTAGCTTATGTTTCCGTAGACGTCTTTTTTCTCGAGTCCGCCGATCCTGTGTTCAAGACCAGGAGTACCGGGAATAGCCCAGGGACGGACGAGGTTTTCATTGCGTAAATATGGATAGAATCCTTCCGGATCTTTTCTGTATTCAACTTTAATTTCAGGAAGGTTTTCGAAATCAGGGATATTCATCGGTTCTGAACCGAATGCGAGGTAACCATCGGTAAGAAGAATAACCGGAGTCATAAATTCAATTGCGATCTTTGCCGCTTCAATTGATGCAAAGAAACAGTCGACCGGGCTTTTAGCAGCCATAACTACAACCGGAGCTTCGCCGTGGCGGCCGTACATCGCCTGGAAAAGGTCGGCCTGTTCGGTCTTAGTTGGCAGGCCGGTACTCGGACCGCCTCTTTGAACGTCGACAATTACAATAGGAAGTTCGGTAATTACAGCAAGTCCTATAGCTTCGGTCTTTAACGATAGACCGGGGCCTGAAGTAGTTGTTAATGCTAAAGATCCGGTAAAGGCAGCACCGATTGCAGAAGCAATACCGGCTATTTCGTCTTCAGCCTGAAATGTAACTACGCCGAAATCCTTATACTTGCTCAATTCCTGTAATATTTCAGAAGCCGGAGTAATGGGATAAGATCCGAGGAACAAAGGAATACCGGCACGAAGCGAAGCGGCTACAAAGCCGAGTGCAACTGCTTCATTACCCGATACATTCCTGTAAATTCCTTTTGGAAGTTTCGCAGGTTTAACATCGTATCTTGTAGTAAAAATTTCTGTAGTCTCTCCGAAATAGTAACCTGATTTCAATGCTCTCTGATTTGCTTCGAGGATTTCAGGTTTTTTCTTGAATTTTGTCTCGAGCCATTTTAAGGTCATTTCAATCGGACGGTTATACATCCAGTACATCAGCCCGAGAGCAAAAAAGTTTTTACATTTATCTTTTTCTTTAGGCGAAAGAGAAAGTCCTTCCAGAGCAGTAACAGTCATTTTTGATAGTTCAACAGGAATGACATTATAACCTGAAAGCGAACCATCATCCAGAGGATTGACATCGTAATTTGCGAGTTTTAAGTTTTTTACATCAAATGCATTTGTATTTACAATTATAGTAGCATTCGGTTTAAGATCTTTTAAATTGACTTTTAAAGCGGCAGGATTCATAGCTACCAGAACATCGGGAGAATCACCCGGAGTCTGAATATCATTGCTGCTGAAATGAATCTGAAATCCGCTCACACCTGCTAAAGAACCGGCGGGGGCGCGGATCTCTGCAGGAAAATCGGGTAATGTACCAACATCGGTACCAAGACTTGCAGTAGTATCGGTGAATTGTGAACCAGTTAATTGCATGCCATCGCCGGAATCACCGGCAAATCGAACTGTAACATCCTCAACTATTTGAACTTGTTTTGCCATGTCACTTCTCTTAATTATACATTTGTTAGTTTATTGGGTCTGTTAAAATAATTAATTCGTTTGGAATATTAAATTATTTCTTAGTGATTTGGATTCTCTTTTAAAGGAGGAAAAACTCATTAATTTAAGAGGAATTAACAGAATTATTAGATTTATAATGAATTACTGAATTATTACCCTTTTTTACGCCAACCCTGAACAATCGGGTATCTCCTTCCGTAACCGAACGCCTTTGTGGAGACTCTTAAAACCGGAGCTGCCTGCTTTCTTTTAAATTCATTCTTATCTACCATAGTCAATACTTTTTTAACAATCTCTGGTTCTCCTGTACTCGCCGCAATCTCATTAAATTCTTTTTGCTCTTCAAGATACATTTTAAGTATACGGTCGAGAAGATCGTAAGGCGGAAGAGAGTCCTGGTCAGTCTGGTCAGGTTTTAATTCGGCTGAAGGGGCTTTATCAATTATTTCTTTCGGTATGATAACGCCGTTTCGATTAATGTATTCCGCAACCTGATAAATCTGAGTTTTATAAAGGTCGCCAATTACAGCAACCGCACCGCACATATCCCCGTACAGAGTTGCATATCCGGTTGCTATTTCGGATTTATTGCCGGTTGTGCAGAGAAGATAGTTATGTTTATTGGAAATTGCCATCAGGAATAATCCGCGGATTCTCGACTGAAGATTCTCTTCCGTAATATCCTCAGGTAGACCGGAGAAGGATTCCTTCAGAGAATTTAACGCCGATTCAAATACCGGCTGGATCGGTATCTTGTTCGAAGTAATTCCCAGGATCTCTATTAACTTTTCAGAATCGGTAATGCTGCCGTCGCTTGAAAACCTGGAAGGCATCATTACAACATGAACATTCTCTTTGCCGAATGCTCTGACGGCAATATAAACTACAAGTGCAGAATCAATTCCTCCGCTTAATCCGACCAATGCTTTTTTAAATCCGGTCTTTCTGCCGTAGTCTTTCAATCCGAGTATAAGCGCGTTCAGAACTTCTTCGGCAAAATCTGATACAATATTTTTTACGGGATCATAATTCTTTTTTGTATCGTAAATGAAAAAATCCTCTTCGAAAGACCTGCCGAGAATTGCAAGTTCACCCTTATTATTAAAACACATGCTTCCGCCGTCGAAAATCAATTCCGTCTGTGCACCGACGGTACAAACATATACAAGAGGTATTGAGTCATTTCTGCATAATGTTGAAAGCATTCCGAACCTTTCACTCCTCTTTCCGAATGCATATGGGCTTGCGGAGATATTGATAAGTACGGAGGCACCATCGTTAACCTGTTTCTGAATCGGATCTGTCGGATACCGCCTGTGTTTCCAGTAATCGGCATCATTCCAGATATCCTCGCAAATTGAAATTCCAAGTTTCTCACCTCTAAACTCATGGAGGGATACATCTCTTGCCGGCTCAAAATATCTTACCTCATCAAAAACATCGTAATTCGGGATAAGCGATTTACTTTGAACGAATTGAATCTTACCATCATAGCAAAGGAGAGCCGAATTATAAACATTTGTGCCTATTCGGTCTTCGTAATCTTCGGTTATTGATCCGAATATCAGCCCGGTTGAATTTGTTTGAATAGCAATTTCGCGGGACGCATTTGATACTGCCTCTCTAAATTCTTTTTTCTCTACAAGGTCGAGAGGAGGATACCCGCATAAAAAGAGTTCCGGAAATACAACCAGATTCGCTCCTTCAGATGCGGCTTTTTTATACCACTCAATTATTTTCAGGGAGTTCCCTTTTAGATCACCGATTACCGGATTGGCCTGACAAACCGCTATTAACATTTATGCTATTTCTTTTTGATGAAAATTAGTCAAGTCCCGATGTTAATTCAAACATTCGAAAAAAATATTTCCGTTAAAAAAATCCCGGCTAAAATATTAATTTGCATATGCAAACCTTTTAGGAGCCGGCTCGTCTTAATTGTTGAATTAATTCTTATTTGGAGGGAGTCATGGAAAAAAGATTATATCGTTCTCGGAAATGGAGAGTGTTCGGAGGTGTGGCGGGGGGACTTGCCGAATACTTCGGACTTGACCCAATCCTTATGAGAGTAATATTTATAATAATTACTCTTATAAACGGTCTCGGTTTACTTCTCTATATAATATTATGGATTGTTGTTCCGGAAGTGCCTTTCGAGATCGCTTACCAGATTAAACCGGAAGATCAACCGCCGCAGACAGGGACAGGTGATAACTTTCAGATACCTGCGGAAAGTAAATCCACCGGTAAAGGGAGAGTTATAATAGGTGTAATACTGATTGTAATAGGTGTTCTTTTCTTTATCGAAAGATTTATTCCTAGTTTTGATTTTGAGGATTTTTTCCCGGCATTGCTGATCATAATCGGATTAGCATTAATCTGGAATTCGATTAAAAAATAATGAGGACGGAAATGAAAAGCGGACAATTGTTTTGGGGTTTATTTCTATTAACGATCGGTGCATTATTCTTATTGATCAAATATGATGTTATTTGCAGTGATTTCGGATTTGTATGGGATCTGTGGCCATTGATCTTTGTTCTCTGGGGTGCAATAGTGATCTTTAAGAATTCACTGGTCAGACCGGTTATTAGTGCTTTGTTCGGAATCTTTCTTGCTGTAATGCTGTTCGGATTATTTGCAAACATTTTTTCCGGATTCGGTTTCAGCTACAATTTTTCCGACAAAGATAATTTCTCGGAAAGTTTTTCAGAAGAGTATAATGATTCAATCGCATACGCCGATTTCCATCTTAATTCAGGAGCCGGTACATTTGAACTAGGAAGGACTACAACAACAAAACTGCTCGAAGGAGAAGCCTACGGTACTTTAGCAGAATATGATTTTATAAGTGACGTCGTTGATAGTTCGGCATATATCGAATTCAGTCTTCATAAAAAACATTTTAATTTCTTCGACGGCAAATTAAGAAACCATCTCGATATTGCTCTCAATGAAAATCCGGTCTGGGATTTTAATCTTGATTTCGGAGCAGCTAAAGGGAGATTCGATCTGTCTCCTTTCAAAGTTAAAAACGTGGACCTCAACACAGGTGCATCGAATGTTCGGTTGAAATTAGGCGACAGGCTGGATTCGACCAATGTTGATATTGAAATGGGCGCCGCAGCTTTAAGAATTGAAATTCCGGAGAATTCCGGATGCCAGATCAAAGGCGAGATGGTCTTGATGTCGAGATCTTTACCGGGATTTGATAAAATAGGTAAAGGGTATTATGAAACGACTGATTTTGAAAACGCCGCGAAGAAAATATTCATCAGGATTGAAGGGGGCGTTGCATCTTTGAAAGTTTCAAGATACTAAGATTTAATTGCGGAACAGGATCTTTACTTCGATCCTGTTCCCCAACCTGATTTACTTTTTAACTTTTGCTTCGGCGGTATCCACAGATGTTTTTTCATATTAACATTCCCATCTTTATCAAATTCAATACCTTCACTTTTTAACAGCTCCTCCATCAGATACGGATCACCGAAGTGAACACGCCCGGTAAGTGTCCCGTTGCGGTTTACTACGCGGTGACACGGCAGACCGCTCTCCTTGGCTCCATTCATAGCCCAGCCGACAGTTCTGGCAGCCGACCGGATACCGCAAGCATCTGCAATTTCTCCGTAGGTAGTAACTTTGCCTTTCGGAATCATTGCAGTGATCGCATAAACCCGGTCGAAAAAATCCTGCTTCTTTTTGTCGGCAGATCTATTTTTCTTTTTCATTAAGATCTTCTTTCGCAGAATTGATATTCTGAAGTTCCCAGGTTTTCATGTAGGTTAAAAGATTTGTCATCATATGAATCAGGGAAACCATCATGCCGTAAATACCATCTTTAAAACCTCTCCGGCCGATGAAATGATTAAGAAAGGCTGCAACAGGATTGAGAATTAAATTCTTAGCAGATACTCTCTTTCCATCAGCTTTTTCAAGAGCCTGCAGGTAGGAATAATCATTTATCTTTTTAATCGTATCGGTAATATTTTGATGAGTAAAGTGGATGATATCATTCTTAAGGTAACCGACCTCACCGTTCACCTCAAATCCTTCATGTACTTTCCTTTCGGTCAGTCTAGCATAATTTTTATTGAAGAGTCGAAGCTGGTAATCTGGATACCATGAACATGATTTTATAACCTTATCGAGGAAATAATTTCTTCGCGGAATGCGGTAACCCGGTTTATCGAATCCTTTCTGCAGATAATCTTTAATCTCAATTTTCAGTTCATCGCTAATTCTTTCGTCGGCGTCGATACTCAGAATCCAGTCGTTGGAAGCCATCACAACAGAATACTCTCTTGCAGGTACAAATCCCTCCCATTTTTTAACAAAGACTTTCTGAGTATATCCGGAAGCAATATCCCTCGTACGGTCGCTGCTTCCGGAATCCACAACAATAATCTCATCAGCCCATTTAACTGACTCCAGGCAATCTTTTATATTTTTTTCTTCATTGCCGGCAATAATAACTACTGAGAGTTTTACCATCCCAACTATTCGCCCATAATTTTTATTATTACTCTTTTTTTCCGCCGTCCGTCGAATTCGGCATAATAGACCTGCTGCCATGGTCCGAAATCGAGCTTGCCGTTTGTAACCGGAATTATAACTTCGTGATGAACGATGAGACTTTTAAGATGAGCATCCCCGTTATCCTCACCGGTTCTATGATGCCTGTAATCGGACCTGAACGGTGCAAGGCCTTCCAGCCATTCATCAATATCCTGAATCAATCCGCTTTCAGCATCATTTACATAAACTCCGGCTGTTATATGCATTGCGGATACCAGTACCATTCCTTCCTTTATTCCACTTTTAGTAAGAGCCTTTTCAACTTCAGGTGTAATGTTAATATATTCTCTTCTTTTTGAAGTGTTGAACCAGAGATATTCTGTATGACTTTTCATTTTATAAATCCGATTGAATGCTTAAAATCTGTCCGTGGCTTTAGCCAGCCTTTCGGCAAGAGCTTTAATAATTTTTTTTGAAATATCAGGATACTGCCTAACGATATCATCGAGATCACCCTCAACCTCCAGGAGTTTTGAATCGGTAACAGAACGTATTTCTGCCGTACGAGGTTTCTTGAGTATAAGACTCATCTCACCGACGATTTCACCTTCTTTATCGAACTCGGTAATAAGTTTATTCGACTTATAAATCCCGATCCTCCCTTCAACCAGAAAGAAAAGTTTCCTTGCGGCTTCCCCTTCTTTCGCAATAATTGAACCGGCTGAATAACTGACAAGTCTGGACATATACACCCCGCAAGTTTAGTTTTGGGTAAACTTGAGAAGAAATTCCTTAATGAATTCGTTCAGGTCGCCGTCCATTACACCCTGAGTATCGGACGTTTCCCAATTAGTTCTGTGATCCTTAACCATATTGTAAGGATGAAAAACATAAGAACGAATCTGGCTTCCCCATTCTATCTTCATTTTATTTTTTTCGATCTCATCAATCTCGGCCTGCTGCTTTTCGAGTTCTATCTGATAGAGTTTCGATTTGAGGAGTTTAAATGCGTTTGTTTTGTTCTGGATCTGGGAGCGTTCCGACTGACACGCTGCAACAGTCCCGGTAGGAATGTGAGTAATTCTGATAGCCGTTTCCACCTTGTTAACGTTCTGTCCGCCTTTACCGCCGGAACGGTAAGTATCGATTCTGAGATCGGCGGGATTAATATCGATTTCAATTGAATCGTCGACTTCAGGGATAACGAATACCGAGGCAAATGAAGTATGGCGTCTTTTATTCGCATCGAACGGTGAAATTCTAACAAGCCGGTGAACGCCGTTTTCTGCTTTAAGGTAACCGTATGCAAATTCTCCCTGCACTTCTATCGTAGCGCTTTTAATCCCGGCTCCGTCACCGTCGAGCCAGTCGATCATCGACATTTTGTAACCGTTCTGTTCACCCCAGCGCAGATACATTCTCATAAGCATCTGAGCCCAGTCCTGGGCTTCGGTTCCGCCGGCTCCGGAATGAATTGTAAGGATACAGTTTTTATCGTCATCCTTTCCGCTCAGCATACTTTTAAGTTCAAGTTCCGAGTAATCTTTTTCGATTACGGACAATTCATTCTCAAGTTCGCCTGTAAGATTCTGATCCTGTTCGGCTTCGGCGAGTTCGATAAATTCCTTAAGGTGATTAACTTTGGAAAACAGGCTGTTCCACAGATCCACCCATGATTGAAGAGATTTCGATTTTTGGAGCAATGATTGAGCCGACTTCTGGTCGTTCCAGAAATTCGGTGCTTCGGACTGTTTTCTTATTTCGGAGATTTTATTTTCTTTATCATCTAATTTAAAGATAACCCCGCAGCGAATTCACCTTCGATCCTAATTCATTTAATCGTTTCAATTGATCTTCGAACATTTGGTCCTCACTTTCAATAAGATTTATTTTTATAGATTTTTTTTGTTAATCTTCAGCCCAATTTCACTCTTCGATATCGAGTTCCATACGCAGCAGGGCTGCGGCAAGAGTTTTCCCCTGCGCATCATGTTTCAGAGATACGGTTCCGCCTCCGCCGAGTGTATTATGAAGAAGGAAATTAAGGGCGCGGATATTCGGGAGTTCAAATCTTTCAACTTTACCGAGACAGATTCCTTCAAAATGTTTTTTAACTTTTTCTGCGGTCAGATTTTTTTTAATAATTCCGTAACCGATATCATCATAAGCAATAATTCCGACATTAGCGGCGTCGCCTTTATCCCCGCTTCTGCCGTGAGCAATGTCGATCAATTTTATTTTTTTCATGTTGTAACAATCTCTACTTTTGGTTCAACTAATTTTTTCGGAATCAACGCAGGCCAGTAGGCAACCACTTCAGCCGGTTTAGGACGGCCACCCGCAAATCCTGTAACACTTGGCGGACCTGTCAATATTAACGGAGCGATCTCCTTACCAAACCTTTCGATTGCGGCATAATCCGTTCCTCTCACAGCAACACGAAGCATTACTTCGTTAATCTTATTCTCGTCAATTTCTTCAGATAAAGGACCGTGACACGAGTTGTAGCCAATGAATTCCGTCCTAATCTCCTCGAACTGAATATTCAGATTTTCAAGACGTTTTCTTAAGATCTGATCTGCTTTCCGGGCTTTGCTCAAAGCATCCGGCCAGGAATATGTAAGAGTGCCTACAGCCGAATACCCGGATGAATAGGAACATGAAACTTTGTAAAACTCCGTTTCGGGAAATCCTTTAACGCCGTAAACTTTTACACGGTCTTTCCCGGCTTCTTCAAGACGGATAGAGGTAAAGTCCGCAACACAATCCGGAGTAATATAGTTTTTAGGATCGCCGATTTCATAAAGGAGCTGTTCAGATACAGTATCGATGCTTACTTTTCCGCCGAGGGATTCATGCTTGGTAATAATAATCTCTCCGTTCGGATATGCTTCTGCTATCGGGAATCCGATATTTTCAATATCGGGAACGGACTTCCAGTCAGCCAGCAGATTTCCGCCGGAGGCCTGACCGCCGCATTCGAGTATATGACCGGCAACTGTACCTGCGGAAAGAAGATCGTAATCATTTTTTCCCCATCCGAATTCGAAGATCATCGGTGCTAAAGTCAAACCGGTATCTGTGGTTCTACCGGTTATTACAATATCGGCTCCCTGTTTAAGCGCGTCTACAATCGGCATTGCACCGAAATAGACATTCGCACTTAGCAGTTTGTCTCTTACAACATTAACCGATTCACCGGTTTCCATATTTTTTAATTCGGAACCGCTGGATAATACTTCATCGATCCGGTTCAGAATATTATCGCCAATGACGAGAGCAATTTTGAGATTGTTAATATTATGTTTTCTTGCGACTTCCAGGACTGCTTCAGCGCATGCTTCCGGATTTACACCGCCGCCGTTGGTAATAATCTTAATCTTTTTCTCAGCGCAGATGGGAAGAATCCGTTCCATCAGTTCAGGGATATCCCGTGCATAACCAAGTTTCGGATTTTTATTTTTCTGTTTTTGAAGGATCGACATCGTCACTTCTGCCAGGTAGTCCATTACAAGATAGTCTACCTGACCTGCAGTAACCTGCTGATATGGGGCATCTATAAGGTCACCCCAGAATCCCTGTCCGGACGCTATTCTAATTTTATTTTTCATCCAACTGTGTAATTTATTCTAAGGCAAGATAGGAAAACTTAATTAAGATTGGAAATTTGACGGATTATTATCTCCGGTACATTAAGAAGATCTTCATTAGATTCAATTCTAATCCATTTAATTCTTGAATCCTTCCGGAACCAGGTCATTTGCCGCTTAGCATAGCGGCGGGTATTCCGCTTAATCAATTCAACCGCTCTATCGAGTGTAATTTCATTTTCCAGAAAGGAGATAATTTCTTTATAGCCGACAGTATTAAGAGAGTTGGCAGTTCTGGGGATTCCACTATCCAAAATTTTTCTTGTTTCTTCTACTAATCCGATTTCAATCATTCTATCAACACGGGAATTGATGTTATTATATAAATCCGCGCGGTGCCAATCGAGACCGAACTGAACAAAATTTATATCAGTTTCCCGCTTATAATCCTTTTGAAGCTGCCAGATCGGTTTACCTGTTAGATGAATTACTTCAAGAGAGCGCATTACACGCTTCCAATTCTGTGAAAGCATTTTTGATGCGCTTACAGGATCGATTTTCTCAAGCTCATCGTATAAATAATTGTTTCCGAATTTCTCCCGCTTCTCTTTTAATTCCAGCCGGAATTCTTCATCAGTATCAACTTCGTTAAAGATTCCGTCGACAAGCGCATGGATATAAAGTCCGGAACCGCCAACAACGACCGGTATTTTTCCTTTCGAAAGAATTTCATTAATAATACGGAGAGAATCGTTTTCAAATCTGCTTACGTTATAATCCTGTTCAGGTTCGAGGAAATCGATCAGGTGATGCTTTACCGAAGCGAGTTCTGCTGAATCCGGTTTAGCGGTTCCGATATTCAGGTGTTTATAAATCTGACGGCTATCGGCAGAAATGATTTCGGATGAAATTCTTTTTGCCAGGTCTACTGAAACCCGGGTTTTGCCGGAACAGGTAGGTCCGACAATCAGAATTACTTTTCTTTCCATCCCTCTCGTCCGACTAAAGGAACAAAAGCAAAATAAGGAACTTCATTAGTAGTAAATTCTTCTTCGGCAGTCTTTGTAATTATTTTAAGAGTCTGAACCGACCTGTCGCCAACCGGAATAACCATTTTACCATTTACGGCAAGTTGTCTCAGAAGGTTTTTAGGAACTCCAGGACTTCCGGCAGTAACAATTATTCCGTCGTAAGGCGAGAATTCATCCCAGCCGATTGAACCGTCGCTGCATCTTGCGGCAATCCGCAATCCCAGATTATCAAAAGTTTTGAGAGCACTGTTATATAGCTTATCGTTTCTCTCGATAGTAAAGACTCGTGCGCCCATCTTAAGAAGGATAGCCGCCTGGTAACCAGAACCGGTTCCGATTTCCAGAATTTTATGTCCCGGCTGAGGATTCATTGATTGAGTCATAAATGCAACAGTATAGGGCTGGGAAATCGTCTGTCCGTAACCGATCGGGAGAGCAACATCCTCGTAGGCATGCTGTTTCATAATGTCAGGTACAAAGAGATGTCTTTCCACATTCATAAAGGCATCCAGAACAGACTGATTAGAAATTCCTTTTCTTTTTAATTGTTCAACTAAATCTTTGCGTTCGGTTTCGTACATTGTTCCTAAAGTATTAAATTTGCTGCGTTAAGATAAAAAATTTTTCAGGGTTTAAATAAGAATTATGAGTTTTGAAATAATTTTAGGCGCATTAATAATTATGCTGATGAGAGTTGCAGATGTGACACTCGGCACTTTCCGGACAATCCTTGTGGTTCAGGGAAGAAAGTATCTGGCCGCAATGGCGGGTTTCTTTGAAGTTCTTATCTGGATTTTTGCGATGCGTTACATCGTTCAGCACATGGATCACACAATAAATCTGATCGGTTATGCTGTAGGATTCGCATTGGGTAATATAATGGGAATCTCTTTAGAACAGCATGTGGCGTTGGGATATGCTCAGGTTAATATTGTATCGCTGCATCATACTGATGACATCGCCAACAAATTAAGAAGTTCAAAATTCGGTGTAACGATATTACCGGCCGAAGGAGGAAGCGGAGGCGTTTCAATTCTTATAGTAATAGCTAAAAGAAAACACCAGAAAGCAATAATGAAAATTGTGGAATCGGTTGATAAAAGAGCATTTATAACGGTTCAGCAATCCCGTCCTTACAGAGGATTTGTTCACGGTTCCAGGGTCTAGAAAAAATAGACAAGATATTTGAAATGAAAGGTTAATGGTGTTATATTTAGGGCGCAAATTTTGAAACATTTGAAATTCTGACATGCGGGAATAGCTCAGTTGGTAGAGCGCAACCTTGCCAAGGTTGATGTCGCGGGTTCGAGTCCCGTTTCCCGCTCAAAATCCACTTAGGTGGATTTTTATTTTTATGATTATGGCGCTGTACCCAAGTGGCTTAAGGGGAAGGTCTGCAAAACCTTTATTCGTCGGTTCGAATCCGACCGGCGCCTCAAATCAAAAAAATTCTCTCCATGTCAAATGCCGAAGAAGGATTACTAGCATTAGGTATTTTAATCCTGATTTTCTTGTTTTACCTCCTAAAGAGCTATTTCGAAGACACTGCACCTTTAACAGAATCTGAAATCACTAATCTTGCAAGAAAAAGAAGACTGAGAATATTTGCAGAAAGGATAAAACTTGATGAGTATAGTTTTAGCATTGATGCAGAAACAAAAAAAAGATTCGGTTCGAAATTAAAATATTATGAATGTGATATAGATATAGGTTTATTTCCTTCGTGGAGTGCTGGGATATTAAAGGGTAAAAAGCACGAATGGTTAATAATTGGAATAGGGGATATGAAATCTGTCCATGGATTTTGGATGGAAAAAGGTCATGATAATAAGTCAATTCAAACTTCTTTATCAAGTATCGAATTAACAGAAAGATTGAATAAAGAAGGAGTGAATAATTTATTATTAGTTCACAATCACCCAAATTCAACTTTGAATCCAAGTAAGGAGGATAAAGATTGCTTGTTAGAAATATTTTCGAAGTATAATAAAGGCTCGATTAATGTATTAGGTTTTATTGCAGGAAGGGGAATGCAGAAGCTTTTTGCATGTTTTATTATTTCAAGTTTGATTTCTTTTGAAGAAATAAGAACAGAGATTATCAACACCAACGACAAATCTAGAAAAACAAATGGTAACCTTCGAAATGAATTACGAGAACGGATAAGTTATATTGGTAAAATCTTCCATGAAGATAATTTAATTCATAATCTTGGAAATTAATTTTTGATAGTAATATACTAAAGCTTTTTTCCGACCGGCGCCTCAATCATATCTCTTTAATACTTTCGCATATTCTGCAAACCTGGAATACAACTGGCCTGCTGTAATAAGTCCGAATGTATCCACATCAATTCCGGTCGATTTTAATGCTTGAGCCGCCCAGGTGTTGCACGTCCTGAATAGATGATACTCCCCTTTTGATTTGAAGAAATAGACCGGAGAATCAATATCATGCTTGGAAATTATTGTTTCACCTTTCTCATCCAAAATCAAATGTTCTTGAATGTAATTAATCAGAAGGAGGAATCTTTCCTTTGGTAATTCAAACTTAAGGGCAAACTCACGCCACTCTATAATTTTTTCTATCGGGAATTTGTAACCGTCAAACCGCATAACAGTCGGAGTAGGTATCAGAATTGCCTTTGCAGCAAGGAACAGATCGAATCCGGGGATCTGGTAAAAATCGGCATCACCCCAACCGATATCGATATACTGGTAATCCTTAAAATATTTGAGGGCGGGTAAAAGTCCGGAAGTGTAATCATCAATCCTGAACATGATACCTGTATGCCAGTTCTCTTTTACAAGGTACACATCGATACTATCCGGTTCTTTCATCTGAGCCAAGAGACTGATTTGAGGGGAAATAAGAAAAATAAGTAAACAGCCGAAAAGACTTTTCTTCATTTGATTAAAACTGTCAATTATTGACGATTAAATATAGGGATTAAATATTTCAGCGGAATCTGTTTTAAAATAAAAAACCCCGGCAGTAATTAACCGGGGTTTCAACTAAAATATTATTTCAGAATTACTTAGCGTATTGAATCTTTCTAACCTCACGAATAACCATAACTTTAATCTGGCCAGGGTATTCCATCTCTTCCTGAATCTTCTGAGCGATTTCATATGACAGGCGATCTGCAACCACATCATCAATTTTATCCGGTTCAACAACCACTCTTACTTCACGGCCGGCTTGAATAGCATAGGTCTTCGCAACACCTTCAAACGATTTAGCAAGGTTCTCAAGGTTTTCGAGTCTCTTCACATAACTTTCGAGAGGTTCTCTTCTTGCTCCGGGGCGGGCACCGCTGATAGCATCGGCGGCCTGAACCAGCGCTGAAATCGGGTGTTCCATTTCAATATCTTCGTGATGGCTTCCGACAGCATTAACAACTATAGGATGTTCACTGTATTTCTTTGTCAATTCATAACCGAGGAGTGCATGCGGTCCTTCGACGTCCTTATCAATCGTCTTTCCGATATCATGCATAAGTCCTGCTTTTTTTGCAATTGTCGTATCGAAACCGAGTTCGGCAGCCATAATACCGGTCAGGTATGCAACTTCAATACTGTGCTGCAGCAGGTTCTGTCCGTAGCTGCTTCTGTATTTCATTTTACCGATATGTTTTACCAGTTCATTATGAACGCCGTGCAATCCGAGCTGTATAAGTGTATTTTCCCCTTCTTTCTGAATCTCCTCGTCGAGTTCCTCCTGAACTTTGGCAACGACCTCTTCAATTCTTGCCGGATGAATACGGCCGTCGGCAATAAGCCTTTCGAGAGAGATACGTGCGACTTCGCGCCGGAACTGATCGAAAGCCGAGAGAATAACCGCTTCGGGTGTATCATCAACAATTACATCGACGCCGGTAGCTGCTTCGAAAGCACGGATGTTTCGTCCTTCGCGGCCGATAATCCTGCCTTTCATTTCATCATTCTGGATCTGGACAACAGAGACAGTCGATTCCACCGAGTGATCCACAGCCGTTCTCTGGATAGCCTGAATTGTAATACGCTGGGCTTCTTTCTTAGCGTCAATTTTAGCCTGGTCTCGGATTTCTTTAATCGACTGTGCAGCATCCGATTTAGCTTTGCTTATCATATTTTCCATAAGCATCTTTTTAGCTTCATCGGAAGTTAATCCGGCTGTCTTTTCAAGACGGATATTCTGTTCTGCAATTAATCTGTCAAGTTCCTGGCTCTTTCTATCAACTTCATTTTTCTGAGTAAGGATTAACTTTTCAAGATCTTTGTTACTTTTTTCTTTTTGATTTACAAGATCGTACTTCTTTTCAAGGTTTTCTTCTCTTGATTCGAGTTGTTTTTCATGATTCTGAAGTTTTTGTTTCTTTGAATTAACTTCGTTATCAAATTCCTGTTTCTTTTTAAGCCATTCATCCTTTACTTCGAGGAGTTTTTCTCTTTTAAGGTGTTTAGCTTCTTTTTCAGCTTCTTCAATTAATTTTTGAGCTTTTTCTTTAGCATTAGAAATGTTGTTCTTTCCGATTTTGGAATTAATTAACCATCCCAAAACAAAAGATATAATTGCTGTGACGGCAGCAATGATCAATACCATAATCAAATCCAACTGCATTAGTCCTCCATTAAACGAAAATTTATATATAACCGCAGCCGCCGACCTTTGCATAGGAAAAGAACCTTTTCCTATACAATGCGGGAAATTGCCCGACGCTTTTTACTTCCACTGTCCCGATATATTCGGAATCTCCGCAAGGGAGTGAGGCCTGTAATACACGTCGTGAGTCAATAACCCTTAGGTATTTTATTGTTAGTTCTTTTTTATACTCAAGCCGACGGAGCGGGAAAATTATGATGGGTTCGACACAAATTTGGATTCGTTTAAAAGAAGCTTTATTTTTTTGATTTTGTCGGTTGCCTGAATGCTGAATTCACGATATTTATTTTTTTCTACAAAAAGATCGTAGGCTATATTAAGTGCAGCAATAATCGCAATTGTATCTTTAGGTTGATCCGGTAATTCTAGTCTGGTTTCTTCCATAATTGTATTAACATACTCAGCCAATTCAGCAGCAATCTCCTGATTCTCAACAAGTAAAGAATATTCCTTGTCAAATATTTTTACTTTTAGCTTCTTTTTTTCACTCATTTTATGTCTATTCCATCATCAAACATCAAATTAAGAACGCAAATGATAGTCAATTTTTGCTATCAATTCGCCGATTTTACTCTTTAGTGCTTCTCTTTCCTCCAATTTAATTGTGTCCGAACCGAACAGGTTCTCTTCATTAAACAATGTTTTGCTGACTTTTAATTCGATTTCAGAAATCTTCTTTTTTAAAATTTCATTTTCTTTTTCGAGTTGATTAATTCTATTGTTCAAAGCTTGATTTGCCTCCATTAGCTCTGAACCTTTTTGAATAAAATAATAGATCTGCTTTTCGAGAGCATTTAACTCTTCATAAAAGAGATCGTATTTAGAGCCTTCACCCAACTATGCACCTCTTAATTGTGCACTAAATGTTTTTTCGACAGATTTAATAATATTGCGCAAATCTTTTTCGACTTCATCTTCCTTCAGAGTTCTTGATGAATCGTAGAACTCCAACTGAAATGCAAGTGATTTTTTACCCTCACCTAAACTGTCGCTTTGAAAGATATCAAATAACTTTATCTGATGCAACAAGTTAGAGCCGGCTTGCTGAATATTTTCTGCAACTTTATCAGACCTTACAGTCCTGTCTAAAATGAAAGCCACATCTCTATAAACCTTAGGAAACTTCAAGAGTTCGGTAAATCTTTTATCAGGTTCATTTATCGTTTTCAACAGATCAATATCAAAGACGAATGTAAAAAGATCCTGG
This sequence comes from Melioribacteraceae bacterium, assembly GCA_035362835.1. Taxonomy (NCBI): domain Bacteria; kingdom Pseudomonadati; phylum Ignavibacteriota; class Ignavibacteria; order Ignavibacteriales; family Melioribacteraceae; species Melioribacteraceae bacterium. Next base: position 291,875 of record DAOSDY010000002.1, on the reverse strand, counting down.
TTCAAATCGAATGACCCTGAATAATCACTTTTCACTTTACCGCCGGAACCGATTTTTATTTTATTCATATAGACAGAAAATGACGATTCAAAGAAAACAGAGTCCTCAATAACGATTGAGTAACTAACTTGCGGAAATAATCTGGTTATAAAACTCTCAACTAATCCTTTTAAATCATAGAGATCAAAGAGTTTATCTTTTTCGAACCATTCAGCCTGAACCGAATGCCCGGTTAAACCGAAAATAAGCTGATCCGATTCGGTAAAATCATCAAAACTAATTATTTCATCATCATGCTTTCTTTCGAAAACTTTGCCAATCTCAAAAAACTTCAGATTTTTCTCGAACACTTTCAGATTATTAGAAACGGCCTGGAGCATGCCAGGTAAAAGCGACGGACGAAGATGAGACATCTCACTATTCTGCGGATTCAGCATTTTTATCGGCTTTCCGAATCTTTCAGCAATATCACAACTCAGAAGCGAGTTGGACATGATTTCAAAAAATCCGAGAGATGTAGCGATATTCCTTAATCTTCCATTAAAAGCTGACTGGTCTACTTTAGTTTCAAGCGGAACAGAAATACTCACGACATCCGGAATTTTATCATATCCGTAGATTCTTGCTACTTCTTCAATAAGATCCACTTCTCTTTCAATATCATGTCTGTATGCCGGAATTTGAACATTCAGTGATTCATTGTTCTGCGTTTTGATTTCAAATCCGAGACTACCGAGGATTTTAATAACTTCCTCTTCAGGCACAGAATAACCTAGAATCTTATTTATTCTGGCAAAACGAATATTAGCGGACCGTGAATCTATAGTTTTCGGGTAAGCATCGATATGACCGCTTAGAATCTCTCCTCCCGCTACTTCTTTAATAAGTTGTGCCGCCCGCTGCGCAGCCCAGATTACAATATTGTAATCCGTTCCTCTTTCAAATCTGAAAGATGCATCGGTGGAGAGCCCCAATCTCTTTGCAGTCTTCCTGATTGAGGAAGGATTAAAAAAAGCACTTTCGATTAGAATGTTCTTAGTACCGGAAGTTACTTCGGAGTTTTCGCCTCCCATAACACCGGCAATTGCCACATTTCTAGCTGTATCGCAAATCATCAAATCAGCTGATGAAAGAATTCTCTCTTTTGAATCGAGCGTAATAAATTTTTCCCCTTCAACTGCTGATTTGACTACAATTTTTTTTCCTGAGAGATTGTCAAGATCAAATGCATGCAATGGCTGGCCAACTTCGTAAAGCACAAAATTCGTAACATCTACTACATTGTTGATCGGCCGCAGTCCGATACTTTTTAATTTTCTTTTGAGCCATTCAGGCGATTCTTTAATAGTTACACCTTTAACAACTTTGCCAACATACCTCGGACAATTAGCAGAATCAATAATTTCCACTTCTGCGGTTGCATCAGATTTTTCAGTGCATTCGACTAATTCAAATGAGGGGTAGTTAAATTTCCTACCGAAAATGGCGGCAATGTCTCTTGCAAATCCGATATGACTTAACGCATCGGCTCTGTTAGGTGTGATTGCAACATCAATTACAATATCATCCATGCCGAGTGCAGCGGCAAGTTCTTCTCCCGTATTCAACTGCGGATCCAGAACCATAATTCCTTCGTGATTATCACTTATGCCAAGTTCTTTCTCGGAACAGATCATACCCATTGAGATCTCACCACGGATTTTAACTTTTTCAAGTTTCAGTCCATTGGATGGAATTACCGCACCCACCATAGCAAAAGGAATTTTTTGGCCAGCGGCAACATTAGGCGCACCGCATACTACATTAAAATCATTTTGTCCGTCGGTCACCACGCATAAAGAGAGCTTATCGGCGTTAGGGTGTTTTTTTGCCTCTTTAACATACCCGACAACCATGTTTTTGAACAATGCTGACTGATCAATAACCTCTTCTACTTCGAGGCCGGCAGTAGAGACTTTATGGACAATTTCATCAATCGAGATATCGGTGAGATCGACGTAATCACTCAACCATTTAAGAGAAATTTTCATAAGAAACCTTTTTAAAATTGCTTTAAGAAACGGATGTCGCTGTCAAACAGAATTCTGATATCATCGATTCCGTATTTACGCATAGCAGGTCTTTCGATTCCCATACCGAAAGCATAACCGATATATTTTTCCGGATCGATGCCAACGTTGACAAGTACATTAGGGTCAACCATTCCGCAGCCGAGAATCTCAAGCCATCTGCCTTCCTTCCCTTTCGGCTGCCACCAGATATCCATTTCTGCACTCGGTTCGGTAAACGGGAAAAAGCTTGCTCTGAAACGGTATTTGACATCCTGACCGAAAAATTGTTTGATAAATCCGACAAGAGTCCCTTTCAGTTCGGCAAATGTAATATCGGTATCGACAACCAATCCTTCAATCTGATGAAACAGGCAATAACTTTTTGCGCTTATCGCCTCATTTCTAAAAACCTTACCTGGCATTAAAGCACGAATTGGAGGTTTCTTTTCCTGCATCAACCGGATTTGAACCGGGGATGTATGAGTACGCAAAAGGAAATTCCTGTTAATAAAGAATGTGTCCTGCATATCGCGTGCAGGGTGATCATCCGGAAAATTCAAGGCTCCGAAGTTATTGTAGTCGGATTCCAGTTCAGGACCTTCGTAAACTGAAAAGCCAAGACCTTTAAAAATCTCTTTTACTTCATCCATCGTCTGAGTAATAAGATGTCTGCTTCCGAGCTGTGTCATTCTGCCGGGTAGAGAAATATCGATTTCAGAACCGGAGGATAATTTGGATTCTTTTTCGAACCGTTCTTTTAATGAATCGAAGTGATTCTGAGTATAAATTTTTAATTCATTAAGGGATTGCCCAACCGTTTTTTTCTCATCGCGGGAGACATTCTTGAAGTCTTCGAACAATTGAGTAACAAAACCTTTTCTGCTCAGGTATTTAATACGAAGTTCTTCGAGGGATTTAAGATCTTTAACGGCGGAGAGGTCCTGGTCGAAATTTTTTCGGGTTTCGGAAATTTTTGATAACATATAATATCCCGAGAGTTTAAAAAAAGCCCTCTTGTATTCATATTAATAATAAATACAAGAGGGAGATTATTAATTCATTGCAAATTTCACTACATCAGCAAACGCCTGAGGATTCTCGACGGCGATATTAGCAAGAAGTTTGCGATTTATTAATACTCCTTTTTCATCCAAGGCATGGACTAATTTGGAGTAATTGATACCGTGTTCTCTAGCAGCTGCATTTATTCTGATAATCCAAAGTGAACGGTAATTTCTTTTTTTCAGCTTACGATCCCTGTAAGCATGAACAAGGCCTTTTTCAACATGATGTTTAGCGACAGTAAGAACTTTACTGCGGGCACCCCAGTAGCCTTTGGCTTTTTTAAGTAGTTTTTTGCGCCGTGCTTTCGACGCAACATGATTGACTGAGCGTGGCATATTTTACTTTTCTCCGTTTATTGTAGCATTCTTTTTACTCTCTTCTCATCGGCAGCCGAGACGAGAATCGATTTTCTCAATCCTCTTTTTCTTTTAGTCGATTTAGAAGTGAGTATGTGTGATTTAAAAGCTTTATTGCGTTTTACTTTCCCAGAACCGGTTTTTCTAAATGATTTAGCGGCTCCGCGGTTACTTTTCATTTTGGGCATTATAACACCTATCTATTTTTTCTTTTTACCTTTTTGCGGTGCAAGAATAGCATGCATCGCTCTACCTTCAAATTTTGGATCCTGCTCAACTTTTGCTACGTCATCCAGACGTTCAATAAATTTTCTTAATAGAGCTTCACCAAGTTCCGTATAGGCTAATTCTCTTCCTTTAAAGATAACCGATACTTTTACTTTATTCCCCTCTTCAATAAAATTAAGAGCGTGTCTGGCTTTAAAATCGAAATCATGTGTATCTGTGTTAGGATGAAGCCGTATTTCCTTTAATACACTAACCTGCTGTTTTTTCTTTTGAAGTTTTTCTCTTTTCTGCTGTTCGTAAGCAAACTTACCAAAGTCAATTATTTTACAAACAGGAGGAGTTGCCTGCGGGGCAATTTCAACAAGGTCCATACCGGCTTCTTCCGCCCTCTTAAGTGCTTCTTTAACCGATACTACACCTAATTGTTCTCCGTTTGCGTCGATGAGCCTTACTTCAGGAATTCTGATTTCCTGATTGACTCTGAATTTAACTTGAGTAATAGAATACCTCCTTAATTGTGATTAATCCTGTCCTTTATTTCATGGATTATTTGAGTTTTAAACTCATCCAGCGGAATACTTCCTTTATCTCCGACTTTATGCTGTCTTACCGATACTGTGCCTGATTCTTTTTCCTTTTCACCAACAATAAGCATATACGGGACTTTTTGTGTTTCCCAATCTCTGATTTTATAACCGATCTTTTCGTTTCTTTGATCAAATTCTACAATTATTCCTTCAGCTGACAATGAATCGGTTACTTTCTTTGCATAATCAAAATAGTTTTGAGATACGGGTATTACTGCAACCTGAACCGGTGCGAGCCAGGTTGGGAATGCGCCGCCATAATGTTCTATCAAGATTCCCATAAACCTTTCGATTGAACCGAGCAGAGCACGATGAACCATATAAGGCTGATGTTCTTTGCCGTCCTCGCCAATATATTTCATTTCGAATCTTTGAGGAAGGTTAAAATCAAATTGGATTGTACTCAACTGCCACTCGCGTCCAAGAGCATCTTTTATTTTAATATCGATTTTGGGGCCGTAAAAAGCTCCGCCGCCTTCATCAATTTCGTATTCAACATTTTCCCTTGCCAGAGCATTCTTTAGAGAATTTGTAGCAGTCTGCCAGAGACTATCGTCACCTACTGAACCTTCAGGCTTCGTAGCAATGAAAAATTTTAAATCTGTAAATCCGAATGCTAGCAGAATACTTCTGGAGAACCGCAGTACTTCAATTACTTCATCCTCAATCTGTTCTCTAGTACAGAAGATATGAGCATCATCCTGAGTAAAACCGCGGACCCGCAAGAGTCCGTGAAGAACCCCGCTCTTTTCATAACGGTAAACAGTACCGAGTTCTGCCCATCTCAAAGGAAGATCTCTGTAAGAGTAAAGTTTTGATTTGTAAATCATTATGTGGAACGGGCAATTCATCGGTTTAACATAATAATCCTGTTCATCAATATTCATCGGCGAATACATACTCTCCTTGTAGAAACCGAGGTGGCCACTGGTTTCCCAGAGCCAGCTTTTTCCCATGTGAGGGGAATAGAGAAGATCGTAACCGTTATCAAGATGTTCCTTCCGCCAGAAAGTCTCAACAGTATTTCTAATTCTTGCACCTTTAGGATGCCAGTAAATCAATCCGGCACCGGCTTCTTCATGAATGCTGAAAAGGTCGAGTTGCTTTCCGAGTTTGCGGTGATCTCTCTTCTTAGCTTCCTCCAGAAAGAGTAGATAATCATCCAGCATCTTTTTCTTGGGGAAAGAGATTCCGTAGATTCTCTGCATTCTTTTATTCTTTTCGTCACCGCGCCAGTAGGAGCCGGAAACGTTGAGAAGTTTCAAATATTTGATTCTGCCCACGTCCGGTATATGCGGACCGGTGCAAAGATCGGTGAATTCACCTTCATCGTAAATGCTTATAATTTCGTTCTGATCGTCCAGTTCGCTTAGAATCTCGAGTTTATAATTATCACCTTTATTCTTAAAAAACTTTACTGCATCTGCTTTACTGAGTTCAGTTCTCTTAAACGGATTCTTCTCTTTTGTAATTTCAAGCATTTTATTTTCGATCTTGATCAAATCTTCATCAGTCAGGATCGAATTAATATCGATATCATAATAGAATCCTGCGTCGATTGCAGGTCCTACGCCGAATTTAGCTTCGGGATAGATCGACTGAATCGCATGAGCCATCAGATGCGAAGTAGAGTGCCAGTAAGTTTCCTTCCCTTCTAAAGAATCGAAAGTTAGGATTTGAAGGTTGGAATCACAGTAAATTCGTGTTGTGAGATCCTTAACAACGCCATTAACTTTAGCTACCAGCGCATCTTCGGCAAGTTTCTGAGAAATCTTCTGTGCAATTTCAAAAGCACTGATCCCTTTTTCGAACTCTCTTACTGAACCGTCGGGTAATGTTATTTTTATATTTTCCATGTAATATCGAAGTAAAAAAAAACGGAGTAGCCTCCGATTGTTTGTGGGTTCTATAGGATTCGAACCTATGACCTTCTGCACGTCAAGCAGACGCTCTAGCCAACTGAGCTAAGAACCCGAAAATTAACGCGTCATTTTATCTACGCCTATCAGAATAATTATTAAGTACCGAGGGCCGGACTCGAACCGGCACGGGTGTTAACACCCACAGGATTTTAAGTCCTGTGCGTCTACCAATTCCGCCACCCCGGCAAAATTGAGTGCAAATATAATCTATTTTTAGGGATTATTGCAATATTTAATAACTGAGACGGATAATTAAAACAATTGATAAAAAAATTCCCAGTCGTTTTATAAAGTTTTTACAGGAAATTTGCATCGGGAGACTGAAAGCACTATTTTTGCATCACTTTTAAGGGCCCATAGCTCAGTTGGTTAGAGCAGCTGACTCATAATCAGCGGGTCGGAGGTTCAAGTCCTTCTGGGCCCACAAAAAACCCCGATTTTGGTCGGGGTTTTAAGTTTTATGGCCTTATCGTGAATTACTTTATTTCGATAGTCTTCGGTTTAATCCGCTCATGTTTCGGAAGTTTTACATTCAGTATTCCGTTTTCCAGCTTCGCGTCTACCTTAGATTCATCAATGCTCTCAGAGATTTTGAACCTGCGATAGAAATTGCCGATTTCCATCTCTTTAAGAATGTATTTGCGGTTAACCATAGTTTCAAAATCAATACGACCCATAATAACCAGATTACCGTCTTCAAGTTTAATTTTAACATTCTCTTTTGTTACGCCGGGAAGATAAGCCGTTAAGAAATAATCGTCTGCTGTTTCGAATATATCGATCGAAGGGGCAATCCACGATTCTCTTTCAAGAGCTTCATCCCAGCTTCTTGAGGGTCTTACTTCAACTGCTTCTTTATTTTGTACCATGTTTATCTCCTTTTACTTGTTGAAACTTACTTTTTGTCATCGTCTACTACTTCGTAAGAAGCGTCCTGCACTTCTTTATCGTCTTTCTTTTGAGATTGCTGCTGGTTCTCAGCCTGCGGCTGCTCGGCAGTTTGCTGCTGACCTGCAGGATCGCCCTGCTGCTGGTATAAATTCTGTGCAACTTCATTCCAGACTTTTGTTAAGCCTTCGGTAGCCGATTTAATTGCATCGGAATCATTGGTCTTCAGCGCATCTTCAACTTTTGTTATTTCGTTTTCAAGTCTGCTCTTGACATCAGCCGGGACTTTATCGCCAAGTTCCTGAATCTGTTTTTTAGTTTGAAAAACCAGATTATCTGCATTATTTCTTATTTCAACGCCTTCTTTCTTTTTCTTGTCTTCAGCAGCATGTTCTTTTGCCTGTTGTTTCATTTTCTCCACTTCATCTTTAGATAATCCGCTGGAAGACGTAATCCTAATACTCTGTTCTTTATTGGTTGCTTTATCTTTCGCAAACACATTCAGAATTCCATTAGCATCGATATCGAATGATACTTCGATCTGAGGTATGCCGCGAGGTGCTGGCGGAAGTCCATCCAGGTGAAATCTTCCGAGAGTACGGTTATCTGCGGCCATCGGTCTTTCACCCTGAAGAATATGAATTTCCACTGAAGGCTGATTATCTGAAGCTGTGGAAAAGACTTCGCTCTTCCTGGTTGGAATTGTAGTGTTGGACTGAATCAGCACTGTCATTACTCCTCCCAGTGTTTCTATACCGAGCGAAAGTGGAGTTACATCAAGAAGCAATACATCTTTAACGTCGCCGGCAAGAACACCGCCCTGAATAGCAGCGCCTACTGCAACTACCTCATCCGGATTAACGCCTTTGTGAGGCTCTTTACCGAAGATCTTTTTTACAATTTCCTGAACCTTTGGGATTCTGGTTGAACCGCCTACAAGTATTACTTCATCAATTTGAGAAGCAGACAAGCCGGCATCTTTAATAGCTTTTTCGCAAGGTCCGACGGTCCTCTGGAAAAGATCGTCTACAAGCTGTTCAAACTTTGAACGCGTTAATGTAATATTAAGATGCTTCGGGCCGTCCTGAGTAGCTGTAATAAACGGCAGATTAACATCTGTCTGCACGGAAGACGAAAGTTCGATCTTAGCTTTTTCAGCAGCTTCTTTCAATCTCTGAAGTGCCATCGGGTCTTTGCGTAAATCAATGCCTTCCTGTTTTTTAAACTCGTCGGCAAGAAAGTCGATAAGTCTCTGGTCGAAATCATCGCCGCCAAGGTGTGTATCACCGTTAGTTGACTTTACTTCAAAGACGCCTTCACCAATCTGTAAAATTGAGATATCGAATGTTCCACCGCCAAGATCATAGACAGCAACAATCTGATCCTTATGTTTTTTATCCAGGCCGTAAGCCAATGCTGCAGCTGTTGGCTCGTTAATAATCCTTTTTACTTTCAATCCGGCAATTTCTCCGGCATCCTTTGTCGCCTGCCTTTGAGCATCGTTAAAATAGGCCGGTACAGTAATAACCGCTTCGGTTATCTCCTGACCGAGATAATCTTCAGCAGTCTTTTTCATTTTCTGCAGAACCATTGAGGAAATTTCCGGCGGAGAATAGAGACGGTCAGTTATTTTAACTCGTGCGGATCCGTTGTCGCCGCCAACCACTTCATAAGGGACTTCTTTTGTTTCAGTATCAACTTCATCAAGTCTTCTTCCCATGAATCTTTTGATAGAAAAAATCGTATTACGCGGATTGGTAACAGCCTGCCTTTTAGCGGGTTGACCAACCAGACGTTCACCGGTCTTAGTGAATGCAACAACAGAAGGAGTGGTTCTTCCACCTTCGGAATTAGGTATAACAACAGGTTCATTACCTTCCATAACAGCAACGCAAGAATTAGTTGTCCCTAAATCAATTCCTATAATCTTTCCCATTTGCTTATCCTTTTAATTAAGTTGAAAATTTTTTAGAAGAGCTGAAGCTTTTACTTCAGCTCAATTACTTTTTCCTTCTTAGGTTGCGGTTCAAGTTTTTTCAAACTGACACTAAGAACTCCGTCTTCGAACTTAGCATCCACTTTTTCGGAATCAACTTCCGAAGGCAGAGTGAAACATCTCTTAAAACTTCCGAAAATTCTCTCGGATCTGTAATAATTTTTTTCTTTTGAATCTTCTTCTTTTTTCTTTTCCCCTTCAATTGTCAAAATGTTATCTTGTAATGTGATTTTCAGATTCTCTTTTTTAATTCCGGGGATTTCAGCAATTACGTTGTATGTCTTCTCATCTTCTGAAACATCTATTCTCGGATTAAAATTGTCGGAAAATTGAAATCCGAAATTTGAGAAATCATCGAAGTATCTCTGGATTCTGTCGTGAATACTTTCGAATTCTCTTAATGGTTCAAATTTGATAAGTGTCATTTTAACCTCCTGATATTGTTTTTACTTTTGAATGTTTTCTATAACTTTTACAATCCTTATGCCAAGAAATTTAATTTTATTTAACTCATTACATTATAACAACTTAGAGACATCCAAGATTTACAAAGAAATTTTGCAGACATATAATTTTGTCAGGATGTCAATGTATTGTAGAATTTTTGGCAGATGTAGCGACTTAAATTCATAAGCACCGGAGGAAAGCGTGTTCAATATTGAAGAATTTGATATTAAGCTAGACACCGAATTTATCGGTAGGAATTTTATTTACAGCGACGAAGTTGAATCAACAAACTCCACCTTATTGTCCAGCAAAGAATTCGGCCAGAACGGTACAGTATTATTGGCCGAACATCAAACAAAAGGGAGAGGACGCAAAGAAAGAATTTGGATAAGTAATTCCGGACAGAATTTAACTTTTTCAATACTGTTGAAAGAGGATTTTAAAGAGAAGAAGATAAATCTGATTAATCTCGGTTCATCGCTGGCAGTTGCTCAGGCTCTTGAAAATCTATTTCAGTTAAATGTTGAATTGAAATGGCCTAATGATGTTCTGGTGGACAAGAAAAAAATCTCGGGAATTTTACTTGAGTCCACTTCCAAGGGGAATAAGATAAATAAAGTGGTTGTTGGAGTCGGGATTAACGTAAATCAACCTAACTTCCCCGGTAAATTTGATATACAACCGACTTCAATTAGAAAAGAATTTAAATCGATAGTAAGCAGAGAAAGGGTTTTAAGCGAAGTGTTAAATCTGTTTGAAGATATTGTTGACATCTGGAAAAAAGACCCGGAAAAAATTCTTAATGACTGGCGCAACAGATGCAAACTTATCGGCGAGCGGATCAAGATAATTGAAGAGGATAAAATCCGAACCGGAATATTTAATGATATAGACGAAGATGGATTTCTAATTTTGAAGGTTGCCGATAAGTTGGAAAAGATTCATTTCGGCGATGTAAGTCTGAGGTAACGGGAAAGGTTGAACAATTAATGAATGTATATTTTGACAACGCCGCCACTACAAGACCGCATCCCAGAGTTATAGAGATTATAAAAAAAAACCTCGCTGAAGATTTCGGGAATCCCTCTTCGGCGCATTCATTCGGGAGGAGAGCCCGGGTATTAATTGAAGATGCAAGAGAAACGATTGCGAATTTTATTGGTGCCGATTCCAGTGAAATCTATTTTACAAGCGGCGGAACCGAATCTAACAATTTTGTGATTTATGGGATTCCGATTGCCGAATTAAAAGAAAGCCGACGGAACAAATTAATAGTCTCTAAAGCCGATCATCATAGCATTATCGACTCTGCTGAAAAATTATCCGCATACGGTCTTAATTCCTGTTTCCTGCCAGTTAATGCTGAAACAAGAGTTGAATTAGAAACTCTTAAGAAAAGTTTAGACGAAAAAACTTCTTTTGTTTCATTAATACACATCAATAATGAATCCGGTTCAATTAACGATATTAAATCTCTGTCCCCTTTATGCAAAAGTGAAAATGTGTATTTTCATACAGATGCCGTCCAAAGCTTTGCAAAGATTCCTATTGATGTCCGGAACTTAGGAGTTGATTCATTATCAGCTTCTTCACACAAAATATACGGACCTAAAGGAGCCGGCTTCACATATATAAAAAGCGGTACTCCGATTACTCCATTAATTACAGGTGGTTCGCAGGAAAGGAATAGAAGAGGTGGGACGGAGAATGTTGCGTCAATTCTTGGATTTGCCGAAGCTGTGCGATTAGCTCAAAATGAAATGAAACAGAATTTTGAACATGTAACCGGAATTAGAAGCGAGTTTATTAAGGGTCTTTCCAACATCGACAAAGACGGAATAATTCTGAACGGGGGCGAAGATGCTCATCCCTATATTTTAAGCATCACATTCAGTGCCGGTTATTACAGAATTGATGCGGAAGCGATACTGATGTTTCTGGATATTAACGGTGTTGCCGCATCAAACGGCGCTGCCTGTACTTCAGGTACATTGAAGCCTTCTCATGTAATATTAGCGAGCGGGAAATCCGAAGCTGATGCTAAAGGAACGATCAGATTCTCTTTCTCGAATGAAAATACAATTGAAGAGGTGAATTACGCTCTGGACGTTCTGTCAAATCTGGCAAGGAAATTAAGGATCTGATCAGGTCAAATATTCTATAAGTTGAGAGACTTTCTCCCTCATCTGTTTTCTATTCACAATAAAATCGACAAAACCGTTTTCGAGCAGAAACTCGGATCTCTGAAATCCTTGCGGAAGGTCTTTACCGATTGTTTGTTTGATAACTCTTGGACCGGCAAATCCGATCAATGCTTTCGGTTCGGCTATGATAACATCGCCCAGCATCGAATAACTGGCTGTAACTCCTCCTGTTGTAGGATCTGTAAGAATGGAGATGAAAGGAATTTTTGCATCTGCCAGTCTTGCCAGGCGCGCGCTCGTCTTAGCCATTTGCATCAACGAAAAAGCTCCCTCCATCATTCTGGCGCCGCCGCTCTGACTGATAATTATCAGAGGGCATTTATCCTGATAAGCCACGTCAATAATTCTTGCAATCTTCTCTCCTACTACCGATCCCATACTGCCGCCGATAAATCCGAAATCCATACACGCAAAAGCAACCTTTTTATTCTCAATTTTCCCGGTTCCTGTTTTCACAGCATCGTTCAAACCGGATTTCTTTATTGTAAGATTAATTCTTTCTGAATATTTTTTTGTATCAGTAAATTCAAGGGGATCACCCGATTTCATCTTTTTATCATATTCTTTAAATGAACCTTTATCAAAAAGGAATGAAATATACTGATCGCTTCCAATTCTGAAATGATAATTACACTTAGGACAGACCCACGAATTTACTTCAAGCTGTTTGTTGTGAATAATTTCACTGCAATCCTCACACTTAGCCCACTGCCCATCCGGAATATCTGATTTTTTACTGTCCGGCGATATATTTTCTTTTTTCCTTTTAAACCAGCCCATTATGTTTTTTTCTTTTCTATGTTAGCAAATAAGGTGATTACCTGCCGGGGTTCGGAAGGATCATTGGTTAACAATGTAATTGTTCTGGTAAGCTTGCCAGAACGATTAGCCGTATCCAGTTCAATCCGTAATGTACCGGTTTCTCCGGGTTCCAGTTTTTTACTGCTTAATAAAGCGGCAGCACAATCGCAGGTCGATTTTATATCATTGATTGTAAGAACACCGCTTCCGTTATTCTGGAAAAGAACTTTTGCCAGAACGATTTTCCCCTCTTCAACGTTGCCGAAATCTATCTGATTTTTATCCAGTTTCATCTTCGGAACCTTGCCGGTCGGATTCGCAATTTTTTCAACAATTAGTGCCGAAAATGCAAGTCTGAGCTGAGGAGTAATCGGATCATTGGAGAATACATAAACATATTTCTGCTGAATACCCATCCGGTCACTCGAATCGAATTCAACTTTAATAGTTGTTTTTTCACCCGGCTTAAGAATTTTTTTAGCCGGCTGCACCGCAGTGCATCCGCAGGAAGCCTGCACCTTGTCGATTTTTAAATCCGCCCCGCCTGCATTCTGAATCTCAAAGGTATGACTTACAACCTGACCTTCCAGAATTTCCCCGAAATTGTGTTCCGGTTTAAGGGAAACAATCTTTGGTGAATTCGACTGAGCATTAATATTAGCTGTTAATAAAAACAGAAAAAATATAGATAGCCGTTTCATTTTTTAACCCTGGCAATAAATTGTTTCAAATAATATGGTTCCAGATAATCGTAGTCAAAAGTTAATAAATCCTTCCCAAATAAATAAGCGTATCTGCAAATATCAACCGCTTCCGGACCGCGGAATCTTTTAACCGGAAAATTTTCTGTCAAATCCCCAAAAATCAAATCTTTTCCCGACAATAATTGTTCGAGATCTTTTTTGTTTACCAGACAGGTCTCTTTTAAAGTACGGAATGATATTCCTTCCGACACAAATTCAGAGAAGTAGAGATCCTCAATACTGGCATTACGCATTACCGCAAATTCAGTTTCCGGTTTTAAGAATCCCGATATTACAACTGCCATTGCATTGAATGTAGATACCGGAATGACAGGCAGCTGCGAACCGAATGCCAGACCTTTGGCAGCTGTTAGACCGATTCTTAATCCAGTGAATGAACCCGGCCCCATAGATACTGCGATAGACGAGATTTTTTTGATATCAGTCCCTGATTCTTTTAAAACCGAATCGATCATATCAATTAATTTCCTGGAATGGATATGCTTTTTCAGAATATTAACTTCATAATATTCCGAATCGTTAACCATCAGGGCAACGCTGCAAAGTTCTCCGGAAGTTTCGATACCCAGAATCGGGAAATTAGTCTTCATTGTTTTGTGATCGATATTTTACGTTTCTGTTCGTTAAACATTTCAATTCTTACTTCGTAGTGTTTATTAGGTATTATTTCGTTCCATAATTCGGCCCATTCAATCAGCGCTATTGCTTTATCATCTTTAAGATAATCCTCAATACCGATATCGTACAACTCGTTCAGTTTTTTTATTCTGTAAAAATCGAAATGAAATATTTTTTTTAATCCCGAATACTCGTTAACAATAGCAAAGCTTGGACTGGTTACATTTTGAATACCATAATTAGAACAGAGGCATTTTACAAAAAAAGTTTTACCGCTTCCGAGGTCGCCGTTAAGCAGAACGAGATCCCCTTCCGAAATCATTTCAGAAAATCCGGCGGCGATTTCTTCGGTCTCAGATTCACTCTCAACTATCCGGCTGAACGGAAGTATAATCACACTTTACTCTCCATTGTAATCACAGGCAATATCATCTCCTCCATCGAAATTCCGCCATGCTGAAAACTGTCCTTGTAATAACTCAGGTACTTATGATAATCGGTCGGATAGACGAAATAATAATCCTCTTTTGCAATTATATAACTAATCGCAACGCTGTGTTTGGGCAATTTATAATCAGCCGGCTGTTTAATAAAGATTGCGTTCTTGTCATCAACCTTTAAATTCCGTCCGAATTTAAATCTGAGATTTGATGACGCCTCCCTGTCCCCCAATACTTTAGCACCTCTCATAGCCCTTATGCTTCCGTGATCAGTCGTTACTATCACCTTCGCTTTCGGAATGGAAGCTATTGTTCTGAAAGTATTGAGGAGATAAGAATGCTGGAACCAGCTGTTAGTAAGAGAACGGAAAGCAGATTCATCCGGAGCAATTTCTTTTAGAATCTGTGAATCGGATCTGCCGTGTGCGATCATATCGAGAAAATTTACGACGACCGCCAGGAAATGAGTCTTCTTATACGATAGGATATTCTGTTCAAATGATCTTCCAACTTCCGGATCAATTATTTTAACATACTTCATTTCATTGTTGAGTTGAATTTTTTTACGGTTGAGAAGGAGCTGCAAAAGATCCTTCTCGTACTTGTTCATGCTGTTTTCGTCATCCTCCGTCGAACTCCACAAATCTGGGTAATGCTTTTCAATCTCGGACGGATAAAGCCCTGCAAATAGAGCATTTCTTGAATACGGTGTCGCTGTCGGAAGTATTGAGTAATAATATTCTTTCTGAATCGTAAAAAGATCAATCAGGTGTTTTTCCATTAGTAGCCATTGATCGAGACGGAGGCAATCGATTACAATGTAAAAAAGCGGTCCGCCGGATTTGGCAAGATGTGGCAAAACATATTTCTCTGTTATACCGGGTGTAAGAAGAGGCGCAGAATCTTTATCATTGGTATTAACCCAGTTCTTATACTCTTTTTCAACATACTTCGAGAATTCCTGATTGCATTCCTTCCGCTGTTCGCTTAGAGTCTGGCGCAGATTTATCTCGGGGTGCGTATCCAGTTCCATATCCCAGCTTACAAGCTTCAGATAAATTTCAATCCAGTCGTTAAAATCTGGATTCATCAGAAGCCGGCGGGAGATTTCATTGAAGTCGTTCAGATAATCTTTTGCGGCATATTCAACGGATATTTTTTTGCTTTCAAGAATTTTTTTGCAGACAAGAAGAACCTGAGACGGGACGACGGGTTTAATAAGGTAATCGCTTATTTTACTTCCGATAGCATCATTCATCAAAGACTCGGCTTCATTTTTTGTAATCATAACAACCGGGAGATTTGATGAGATTTCTTTTATGCGGGATAGAGTTTCAAGTCCGCCTATGCCGGGCATCATTTCGTCTAGGAATATCAGGTCGAATTGTTCATTTCTTACTTTGTTAATTGCGTCTTCACCGTTAGTAACTGTTTGAACATCATACCCTTTTTCATTAAGAAAGATGATATGAGCGCGAAGCAAATCGATTTCATCATCTACCCAGAGAATCTTATTTTTTTTCATATTATCCAAAAATTAGTAATCAATTTTACTGAATGGCTATATGAACATCAATTCCCGCTTCATTTGTAACCGTAGGGGGAATTCTGGAAGCACCTTCTGGTTCTATACTTGTTCTTCGGTAAAATATTGAAAGTGTAACTCTTGAACTCATAACGTATTTAATTTTGGGTTCAATAGTAGTATTGGTTTTACCTTCCTGAGGTTTTCCTTCCTCTTTGAAATCGTCCATTTCATAGATAAGACTGGAAGTTTTTCCGCTGGTATAAGAGAATGAAATTTCGAGATCGTTCTTTAATGAGATACCGAAAAGGGGAAGTTCGAAGCCTGATTTGCTGTAGCTGGCGGATATGTTTATGTCGCGTGTAAACGCTTCCGTAATATTTCTGGTAGAAGCACCGAGACTGTATGTTGATTTGGATGAGAACCTGACCGTGCTTTGGAAGTTACCTCCGAGAAAATCGTCGAACTGCATATTAAGACCGATAAGCGGCTGGAACCCGTAATCAATTTTCTGCGATTGAACTTCCTGGAGTCCGTCAGGATTGATTTTCCAGCCTTCGCTGTAGTTGGAAACATAAGTGTGCTGAATAGAAACTTTCTTAGCAAAGCTGAGGAATTCATAACGTTCAAGACCGGACCAGCTGAAACTCCAGTTCGGCCGCGGAATATATTTCGCAAGCTGCGATAATACCGGAATTTTGGAAAGTATCGAGATGGTCTCAAATCCTTCCTGGAATGCTTTGGATAAGCTCGCGTTTGGATTATCCGAATTCTTATCGTAGAGTTCACTCACCTTCTTCATACCGTTACCCAGGAATGAGAAGATAAGTGTAGGTGGCAATGTTAAGAATGAACGGTCGATTGTACCCGTAGATACAAGATTATTTATTGTTACATTTCCTTCAGGGTCGGTCTGAAGCGACGTATTTTTATTCAAGCCCCAGCCGATTTTCCAGTTTAGATCGAGTTGAGCGCCTTCCCACAATGGACGGGATGTTTTAAAATCAAGATTATTGTTATGAGAATAACTGTCCGATAGATTACCCATCGGAGCTCTTTTGCCGATATCATTCGAAAGTCCGAGCATAAATAATCTTGACGGACCTTTGGAAGCAGATTGCTTAACTCCCCAGAAATTATTGAATCCGGTTCCTTCGCCTGCAAGTCCTCCGCCGGAATAAGAACTGTTCTGCGAAAAGTTGATCGATATCTGGTCATAATCGAGGAGAAGCCATTTTACAGCCAGTTTCAGAAGTTCGAGACTCTTATCAAGAGTGCCCGGTGTATCAACTTCTTCCATCTCTTCTTCTTCAGTTAACAAAGAATCCTTCACGGCAACAGAATCAACAGCTACATTGATTGAATCGGTTAACTCTTTTTTTACATCAGGCTGTGCAACCTGAGCAGGAGTAGATCTCTGCTGACTCCTTCTTCCGCCTCTTCCGCCCTCCTGCCTTTGCGGTGTCTGCTGAACAGGTGTTGCTTCCTGAAACAGAGGAGCAAAAATAGATTTCAGTCTGATATTAAAACCCGCGGAGATTCTGTTCGAATACCCGGCGCTTCTGCCAAGTTCTGCCTGCTGGAAATTATTCTGCCAGTTATAGGAAACACCGTAGGATGCAGTCAGGTTTATATACCGACTGAGATCCCAGATAGAAGGAAGTTTTGGGTTCGCTCTAAGGTCAAAATTCTGTTTGTAATTGAAATCTCTTCCGAAGAAAGTGCCGCCAAAAATATCCCGCCAGATCTCGCTTTCAGACCTTTCATTTTCATCCTGGACAAGAAGGAAGGCGAGCGTTGAAGAGATGTCGAAATTGTAAGTCAATGTAAGATTCAGGAATCCGCCTTCGGTAAATGCCCATGTGAATCCAGCGCCTCTCGTAGATGTAAAATCCCTGGTAATATTCGGTTTGGTTGCAAGAAGCCGGTTTTGTGTAAAGCTTCTCTTCCTGCTCGCCGTCATAGAAGCGCTTAATGTCTGAGGAGCAAAATAAACTTTAACATCTTTGTAATCGGTAAATATCCCGATTAAATCCCCTATAATCGGGATGTCGAGCGGTTTGAAGTAGAGGTCGCGGCTGAATGCCACTGAATAATTCGCATTCGCGTTCCAGATCCAGCTGTTTGATGATTCCACAGTTGGAGACCTGCCTGCAGTTTTATTATAGTTGAAACCAAAACTGAGATTATTGATTATATCATCTATATACCATTTATCGGTAGGAATCTTTAACCGGATATTGGAGATTGTAAATGTTTCCGTTACAGCAATTGTCTGGCTCTCTCTCTTCAGGTTTTCGACTGCGCTGTTAATGTCTTCTTCGGCAACATTCTGGTCTATAAGAGATTTACGCAATTCATTCTGTGCTTCCTCAACTTTAATATCTGTTCCCGGAACGAAAACCGGATTGGTAGATTGTTCCTGCCGGTTATATGTAACTCTCAAATTACTGCCCGGCATATTAAATGGCAGCAGTTTAAGAACATCGATATCTGCCGCAAGTCCCCAGCTCAGATTATCCTGCCTGGTTCCGAACCGGTCCGCAAGTTTGTGGAAGTACGGATTGGTCTGATTGATATTGAAAGTAACCTTTGCAAGATCCGCAAGTGTTAATGACGATGAGGCGCTGTATGCCCAGCCGGGAGTATCGTCGGCTTCGAGGACGCGTAATTCGTTTATCCAAACGCTTCCGGAGACCCGCCTTCCTACTGTACCTTTTCCGGAAGGATTAAGAATTCCGATTGTAAAAAATGTAATTCTGGTAAGCGTCGGATTTCCGAGAACACCGTAGAGATGTCCTTCTTTTCCTTCAACCGGTACGCGGTAGACAGTTTTAATATTTGTAGTATCACGTCTTTGTTTAATTGCAGTCAATTCGGAAAAGATAAGACTTACTTCGTTCCAGCCGCCTCTAACAGGCTGACGGTACTCATAATAATTAAGAGAGTCGGAACCGAAGCGCATATAGACTTCCGATGAATAATCGGAAGGATCATTGTAATACGAAACGGAATTCTGACTTAAACTATCCTTATCCCCGTGAATAAATAATTTCATTTCCTTATAATTAAATACGTCGAGCGGCCTGTAGAGGTAACGGACAATCTCACGTTTGTCGCCGTCTTCAAGATTTTTAAGAAGCAGATTCAGCGCCTGTTCATTTTTGAAAATTTCGTAATCGGGCTTGGAACGGTCTCTTTCCCTGAATACTCCCGGGGGAGAATCATACTCCGGATTTTCCTCAATGCTGATTGTTGATACAGTAAGAACTTCGTCATCGATGGTAACTCTGTTATCCAGAACTTTCTGCCATTGATTTCCAACAAGATTCATTTCGGCGAAGCGCAGATGAACATCCTGTTCGGCTCCTGAGAACCAGAACCTTATAAACTCAACTACTGAAAAGCTCGGACTTCCTTCCTTCAAAATAAAATCCTTTAAAGGAATCTTGAACAGATACCAGCCGTTATCGCCGGCCCCCTGAATAAACTGGTTTACGGACCTGTTAGTATCAATCGGTACTTCATACCTGAAATAACTGTTCACCAGATCGAGAGTAAAATTACGGTTAAGGTCTTCAGAATCCGGAAGGCGGCCCTGATCAATCGATTGAGCGTTCCTCTCCGTTCCGTTAACACGCGAATAATCAGCATTGGATGTAAGCTGGAATGTATAATTATCACCGCTCGGATCGGGATTTGTAACAGAATTATAGCCCGGTTCCTCAAAATCGTTTAATCCGTCTATACCCGTATCCTCACCCTCGTCAACAAGGTCATTCAGATTCTTATCCTCTGTATCGAGCCGGTTGTTCGGGATAACATCTTCACTAATCTGTCCAAGATCAATATTCAGTTTAAGATTCGAAGGAGCTCTTACAATCTGAACCCAGAATTCGATGAACTCAATATTCTCTTCAATAAGATTATTAGCCGTTGAAGAAAGAACTTTCATCATACCTCCCCAGTTCCTCGACTTATCGGCAAGATCCGGAGACCAGTTATATGTTCCCTTTTCGGCCGGGAGATATTTATAATCGAGGACGGTAATGAACTGATCCTCCGGTGATGCCTGCTTACGGTCTCCGTAAATCTGTTTAACGGTTACATCCGACGGGGTCACATTATACCAGTAGGATTTAGCTTTATAATTCATCTGAACATTCAGTGAGAGGCCGCCTATGAAAGGCAGTTTTGTTGGAACGCTTAAATCCCGCCATGAATTATACGGCATACCCAAAGGAATAATTCTTTTTGCCCCTTCAAAATCATCTACATAAGCAATACTTCTACCGTTATCGCTCGAGATAGTACTTTTCTTTGTATTAGGATCGGGACTCATATAAGCGTATTCCGCATTCAAAGTAAACATGGAAGGTGCGCTCGTGGAGATCACCTGATCCAGTGCTTTAGTAACAAAAGGAAGATTTAATCTTGTATTGAAGTCCACACCTAGTATCGAGTTGTTAAGAGGTTCCTCGCCTATCCGGACCTTGTCGCTCAGTGTCTGCTGATTCAAATTAAGGTAAGAGAAACCGAGCGTGGTTTCCCGGCTTATATCGAGAAGGCCGCGCAGACCGAGCAGAGTTTTGGAGGCAAGCTGGAAAAGATCGTTCTGTTCAAAAGTAATTCTAAGGTCCGCGCCCGGTACAAGCGCTTCATCCTTACGGATTATAATCTGGCCGAGATTATAATCGACAGTATAATCGATTCCCTCTTTCAATTCATTTCCGCCGAGCATAACTCTTACGGAATTTTCAACAACATTAAATCCGAGATTATAAACCGATGAGACTGATGCGGAATACTCGCCTGATAGAATAAATTTATCTTTTGCCCTGTCCTGCTTCGCAAAAGTAACGGTTGTATCATAGATCGCGTCGTATCTGAGTTCCGGTCCGAGCTGCGCGGGGAAATCATCTCCGAACGGCTGAAGTACCGGGAATACAATTTCTCCCGTACTCGGAAAAACTGTCCTGTTGGGGAAATAATCGAAAGTTGCGTCCGGTTGAGTTGATGTTCCGCTTTTATCCGTCTTATCGAGGCCGAAGACCTGGAGAAGTTTATTGCCTGCAATTTCGTTCTGCGGTTCACCGCCTTCGATCTGATATTTTATATCGAATAAAAATCCTTCGTCCTTAATATCTCTACCGCCAACGGGATAAATATTTCTAAGCTGGAGTTTCCATGCATCTCTGAACTGCGGTTGAAGGTTCGGCGGTTTGATCAATCTTAGAACAATTCTAGCTGTTGAATCGGCACCAACATCCTGAATGAATTCTCCGTAGTAGATATCATCATCGGGTGAGGAAGTAGGCCCTTCAAGCCGGAACGCTGCGGCTACAGCATCCTGGTCCTGAATTTGAGTTTTGAAACTTATAAATCCTGTCTCGGCATGAATCTCGTAATCGATGCCCTGCTGCAGAAGGAGGAACCGTCTGTCGATCTCCCTGGTTCCGGGAACCGATTGAAGCGTGCTGTCCCTCAGATCGTTATATAACTGGTTCCTGTTCCTTTTACGAAGATCAATATATGCGTTGGCTTTACGTTCATTCGGATTTACCAGACCGGTAATAGTTTTCCAAACCTGAATATCTTTAACACGTAATGAGTCGACGATCTGCGGAACCGGATTGCTGAAATAATTTTTGAATATGGCAAGATTCGGATCCGCGTACACAGGATGGAGGAAGAAATGATTCGGTGAATAGTCGTATGCCCGGATTTCAAATTTCTGCGCTTTAGCGCCGCCGCTTATCGATACTTCCTGAACTTCACCTTTCTTCTGGGAAGCGAGGGCCGTTAAGCTGAAAGGGCCCATCTTCATCATGGCTTTAACGCCGAACAATGCTTCGCTTCCCCCGATTAAAGGAGATGTCTGAAGCGAAACGTTTCCGGCTTCGATACTCTGAATTATTTCATCATCGTAACCGGTATATTTTATTTTCAGCTGATTCTCGTACTGGAACTGTCTTTCTGTATTCCAGTCAGCGGAGATTGTAAGTTTATCCCCGATAGTACCGCTTAAATTTATCTGGACCTGCTGTTTGAAATCGGGTTCGTTACGTGTATTCCCGAGAGCCGATGTAGTAATACCCGTAGTGGTTTCATTACGCCATGCGCCGTGAATATCAACAGCGCCGGCAATTTTCAGATTAATCTTAGGCGGACCGAAAATACTAAGGAACGACGCGCTAGGAAGAGGGATTTCTATGTTAGTAATATCTGTAAGGAGCTGACTGAGATCTTTTTTATCTTCTTTGAGTTTGTATTCGTATCCCTTGTCTTCCCATAATTTCCGGTTGATCGCTTCCAGCCTCAACTCTATATATTCTTCCAGCGGAAGTTCAAGAATAGGGCGAAGCACATTACCGCCGATCTCCTCTTTAATAATAACTTTTGTACCCGTCGGATCCAGCTGGGCAAGTCTGGTAATTGTCCCCTGAGAAGGTCTTAATAAAAGTGACGATTCCTTCCTTTCGCGGAAACGGGTAGTATATTGATCCTGCCGGACATAACGGAAATGCTGCAGCCTTGCAGTTGAATCCTGCATAAGTGAATCAACTATTCTGAGAGAATCCTGGCGGGCTAGTAATTTAATTGAATCGCTCTTTGAAAGTTTAACAACGAGTGAATCCGGCGTGAGTATTGAATCTTTTTTAATTGTGGTATCGGGACTGGAGAAATAATGACCGGAAACAGGAGATTGATCCGGTAAGCTTTCAGAATTCTTATGGAAAGGAAGCTCTAATTGCTGTTCAAGGCGGTTCATCTCCATCAAAAGGGATAGAGAGGAATCGAAGAAAAACTGTTTACCTTCCCTGGTATTTCCCTGATGGGTGAATCCGAAAGAGAAAATAACTGCAGCAACAAAAAAGGGAAGCAAAAATAATTTGATTCCCAACTTCGAAGTATTTTCTGGCACGGAAAAGATAGTAGACCTTTTAATTATTCGCATTAACTAAAGTAAAAAGTAATCGATCGAACCTCCTTTAATTTTTGCGACTCAAAAATTACTAAAAATTTACTTTAATGCAATCCTTAAAAAAAAATTCTAGGTGCATTTTTAAATGATATCATTTAAGTGTGTTTTTTCTTCAATTGTCTCTATGATGTTGCTTTCGTGAACAATTACGGCGGATAACTTATTGCCTACACATGCTCCTGTATCCAGATATAACGCATTCGATTCTTCAACCAGAGTGATATCCTGCTGCTTTGTGTGTCCGACTATCTGAAGTTTACCCAGGTTCAATAAAGCGTCCCTAGTCCACATTATTCCCCTGTCGGTCTTTAAATCATTCCTTATAAATGAATCGAGTGAATCTAAATTATTCCTGAAATCTTTGGGAAGCAGATTTTCATATAGGACCGAAATGCCGGCATGACAGATAAAACAATCTTTCAGATTATAATAGAGGGGAGCACTCTTGATAAATTCAAGATGATGGAACATTTCATCCTGATGGTTTTCATAGGATTCCAGCGTTGTCTCGTTGCCATTGAAAAACCAGGAACGGGCAAAGACGCTGGAGGGATCTTTAAAAAAATGCAAAAACATATAATCGTGATTACCCGGCGCAAAGATAATTTTATTATCAATAATAAATTTTACAACCTCGAAACTGTGATTACCGCGGTCCACAAGGTCGCCGACAGTATAAATACTAATTCCGGGATAACCCTTAACTATTTTTTTATACAGCTCTTCGAGAGTATAGAAGCAGCCGTGTATATCTCCGATAACCGCTACCATAGAAACTCTTCTAAATGTAATAAACTTTTTTTGCGTATTCTGTTAATTGATCTCTGAACACGGGATGAGAAACTGCAATCAGCGATCTTACCCTTTCCTGAATCGTTTTACCGAACAGGTCAGCTACTCCGTATTCCGTGACTACATAATGGACATCGCCGCGCGAGGTTACAACACCGGCACCCGGTTTGAGAGTCGGAACGATTTTCGAAAATTTCAGATCCTTTGTTGCCGAAGGGAGAGCTATAATCGGTTTGCCTCCTTCTGAATGAGCCGCGCCTCTCACAAAATCGACCTGCCCGCCGATGCCGCTGTAGAATCTGGTTCCGATTGAATCCGAACAAACCTGGCCTGTTAAATCGATTTCGATCGCGGAGTTAATGGCAACCATCTTATTATTCTTTGAGATAAGGAAAGGATCATTTACATATTCCTGGGGATGGAACTCAAAAATCGGATTGTTGTCAATAAAATCATAAGAGCGTTTAGTACCGAGCACAAATCCCGCAATTATTTTACCCTGGTGCAGAGTCTTCTTTTCACCGTTTACAACACCTTCCTGAACGAGTTCGATAAGTCCGTCGCTGAACATCTCCGTATGAACACCGAGATCGTTTTTATCATGAAGATATTTCAGTACTGCATCCGGAATAGCACCGATTCCCATTTGAAGAGTTGAACCGTCTTCAATCATTCCGGCAATATGACTTCCGATCTGGTCGTAAATTTTTAACATTTCAGGAGTTGCATCAGGGTCAATTTGAGGGAGTTCGAGAAGCGGTTTGTCCGCTTCAACTATATAATCAATCTTATTGATATGAATAAAACTGTTTCCGAGTCCGCGCGGCATCTGCTTGTTAACCATAGCAATAATGCACTTCGATTTCTCCGCCGGGGTTTTAATATTTCCCACATCAATTCCGTAACTGCAGAATCCGTGTTCATCGGGCGGTGATACATGAATCAAAGCAACATCCGCCTGTAAAACTCCTCTCTTAAAAAGCATAGTAACTTCGGAAAGGAAGATCGGAATAAACTCTGCACGGCCTTCATTTACAGCACTTCGTGTATTGCCCCCGATAAAAAAAGCTTTATGACGAAAATGCTTTTCCATACCCGGTTTTACATACGGAAGGTCGCCAACTACAAGGATGTGATAAATCTCTACATTACTCAGTTCTTCTTTACGCAGTACCATTGCATTAATTAAATCAAGCGGCGCGGCGCATCCGGGCTGCACAACAACCTTATCATTCGATTTAATTACTTTAACCGCTTCTTCAGCCGAAACAAGTTTAGAATTATATTTCTTCACCCATGGTCCACTAACCGGCTTATCGATTTTGATCTGATCAAGTGTCATCTTTTAAATCTCTTCTTAATTTTTTGAAAAAATATGGAGCCGTCTATATTCTATATTGAATGCTTCCGCGATACTTTCATTTGTACAGAAACCGTTGTAAGTACAAACTCCTTTGGCAAGTCCCGTATCGCCCAGGAGTGCCTGCGATAAACCGTGTCCGGCAATCTCATCCACATATTCGAGCGCCGCATTTGTCAATCCGTAACTTGCGGTACGGCAGACCAGAGCCGGCATATTCGGAACACAGTAATGAATTACATTATGCATGTTGAATACCGGATCGGAGATTGTTGTAGGACGGCTGGTCTCGATGCATCCGCCCTGATCGATAGAGACATCAACAATAACCGCCCCCTTTTTCATTGTCTTTACCATCTGTTCTGTAACTAGATGAGGAGTCTTCTCGGCTTTGATCTGAATAGCGCCGATGAAAAGATCGGCAAACTTGCAGCCGCGCGCAATTGTAAACGGATTGGCCGCAACGGTGCTGATATTTTTAGAAATATCTGTATTGATTCTTCTCAATCTTCTCATGTCGTTATCAATAACGATCACGTGAGCGCCTCTTGTATAAGCGGCGCGCGCAGCATTAAATCCGACGACGCCTGCGCCAAGAATAACAACCGCGGCCGGAGCCACTCCCGCTATTCCGCCCATCAGTATTCCGCGTCCGATCGGCGAATCGCTTCCGAGATATTTCTCACCGACCTGAACTGCCAGCTGACCGGCTATTTCACTCATCGATTGAAGCACCGGGAGCTGATCCTCCTTTTCAATAAGCTCATAGGCAATAGCCGTCACTTTTTTCTGAAGGAGTTTTTCAATTACATTTTTTTTGCCTACTGCCAGATGAAGGAATGAAAAAAGAATCTGTTCATCCTGAAGAAGATCCACTTCATTATCCGTAAGCGGAGCGATTTTAACCACCATCTCGGAACGCTGATATACCTCTTCGGCGGTATAGACAATATTCGCGCCTACATTCCGGTATTCTTCATCAGTAAAATGACTCTCGAATCCTGCACCTGTTTCTAGAAAAACAGTATGTCCTGCTTTTACAAGAGCGTCGACTCCCGCTGGAACAATCGATACTCTTTTCTCTTCTCTGGCTGTTTCTTTTGGGATTCCAATTCGCATAGTGTTGTCTAATTTATTTTATGTAAAAATAGTTATTAAAAATTCTTTCTACAATTCATTTAAATCTGAACCGGTGTGACCGGTCTTTTGCCCGATAACAGATTTATCACATTTTTGGCGGCTAAAAGGGCCATTTTACTACGGGTTTCAACGGTAGCGCTTCCGATATGCGGCAGAAGAATAGCGTTATCAAGCCCGAAGAGTTCCGGATTCAACCGGGGCTCGTTTTCGTATACATCGAGTCCGGCTGCAAATATTTTTTTCCTCCTCAAAAGATCGATTAGAGCTTTTTCCTCAATCACTTCTCCGCGGGATGTATTCACGATTACAGCGGTCTTTTTCATCAGATTCAGATTCTTTTTATTCAGTATTTGAAATGTCTCTTTATTCAATGGAAGATGAACAGAAATGAAATCGGATTTTTTAAGAAGTGAATTGAGCGATACTCTTTTTGCACCTGTCTTTTTTTCAAATCCGGTTTTACGGTTCCGGTTATAGTAGATAATTTTTGTCTTGAAAGGTATGAGACGGTTTGCAACCTCCAGGCCTATTCTGCCGGCACCGATAATTCCCACCGTCTTTCCGGCCATCTCAATACCGAGGAGTAACTGCGGCATCCACGCTTTAAACTTCCCTTCCCTCGTATAAATATCCCCTTCCCTCAATCTCCTGGCGCATGCGAGTATCAGCGCTAACGTAAGATCCGCTGTAGCGTCGTCTAAAATTCCCGGAGTATTTGTTACGACAATTCCTTTCGACTTTGCATAGCCGACATCGATATTGTTGAAACCGACGGCAACATTCGCGATTATCCTGCACTTCCTAAAACTGTCGATTACTTCCTTATCAATACTGTTTGTGAGGAGGCAGATCAGCGCATCTGCGGACTTGGCCCTTTCAATCAATTCCTTTTTCGGAATAATTTTATTTTTCCGGTAGACGTCAACTTCAAATCCTTTTCTTCTCAGAATTTCCTCAACGTTTCCGGGCAGTTCCTGCGTTATAAATACTTTCATAGATTAACCGAATAATACTCCCACAATAAAAAGGGCTCCGAGAATTCCGGCGATATCGGCAAGTACACCGGCTGCAACTGCGTGCCGCGTCCTCTTAATATTAACAGTCCCGAAATAGAGAGCGAGCACATAAAAAGTTGTTTCGGTACTTCCCATAATAGTTGATACGAGTATTCCGATGAAAGAGTCCGCGCCGTGGACGGAAATAATTTCGGACATAATTCCGAGCGATCCGCTTCCGGACAGAGGACGCATCAAAGCCATCGGCAATGCCTCGGCGGGCATTCCGATCAGATTCGTTACAGGTGAGATGATGAGTATAAGAAGGTCCATCGCTCCCCCGGCTCTGAAAATTCCGATTGCAACAAGCATCGCAACTAGGTATGGAATAATCCTTACCGCGACATTGAATCCTTCCTTGGCTCCTTCTACAAATACTTCGTACAATTTTACTTTCTTTAACGCGCCGTAAAAGACGAACGAAATTATTATTAAAGGTATTGCTAAAAAAGAGATCCCCTGAACGATCGATTTGATGATATCCGTATCAACCATCGAAAAGAATCCGGTTACTATGGCGAGCAGAATTGCGGCGGCTGCGATAAAAAATCCGCCTATGAATTTTATATTCGACCTGAACCATTCTTTGAAATTATAACCGGGTATGGAGAATTTCTCCAGGATCTTTGCGGCGAGAATTCCTGTGAACGTCGCGCACGCGGCGCCGAAGAATGAAGTGCCGATTATTATCGCAGGATCGCTGCTTCCCGCAGAGGCTCTTACTGCAATAGCTGTAGCCGGAATGAGTGTAAGCCCCGCAGTATTGATCGCGAGGAAAGTGCACATAGCGTTGGTCGCGGTTCCTTTCTCCGGATTGAGCGAATCGAGTTCCTCCATCGCTTTTAAACCGAACGGTGTGGCAGCGTTGCCGAGTCCGAGCATGTTAGCCGATATATTCATAATCATCGATCCCATCGCGGGATGATCCTGGGGGACATCCGGAAATAAAAATTTTGTTACCGGCCTTAATCCCCTCGCGATTATTGAGATAAGTCCCGACTGTTCCGCAATTTTCATTATGCCGAGCCAGAGGGCCATAATACCGATCAGTCCGAGGGCGATCTTAACAGCGTTGGAAGCGTAATCGATAGCCGCGTTGGTTACCTCCCTCATACGCGAGAATGAAATCTCCTCGGGGTAGAATGAACCGGTGTAAAGGAGTGAATCGAGTTTCTGACGCAGCACAACTTTTCCCGATAGGTCGTTCTCCTTTCCTCCTACCTTAGCCATCTCTTTCCAGATGGAAGGAGTCCCGTCGCCCGCTTCGAAAAATGAAGTGAAATTCTTTTCGCCGGGATTATACTTTAGTCGTAAATTCTGAAAAATATCTGCCGGCTCCTTTACGTTATAAAAGTCGTTGAATACGGTGCTGCTTACCATCAGAGTAGCGTTGACCGATTTGGATGAATCGATTCTGGGCTGGTCGAATTTAATGAGCACATAGAGCTGTTCGCCGTTTCTGTATTTATTGGTCGCTTTATCGGAGAGATCGACCGTTACCGCCGTAACTATACCGAGCAGCAGCAGTGTGAACCAGATATAATTTAGCATTAAATCCCTGAAGGATGATTGAATTGCCGGAAAATTATTAAATTCTTTCCGCAAAAAAAATTTTTCTTGCAAAAGATCAATCTTAATTGACGGAGTGAAGCATGAAGGCCGGACTGGTTCAATACGACCCCGAATGGGAGAATCCCGAAAAGAATATTTTGAAGATCGAAAAGCTTACCGGTCAGCTAAATGAAAAGCCGGAACTGCTGATCTTCCCCGAAATGACGCTTACCGGATTTACAATGAACTCCGTAAAATTCGCGGAGGACCTCGACGGCGTCTCAACCCTGTTTTTTATGGACCTCTCACGCAAAATGAAATTAAACATCTTTGCAGGAATTATTGAGAAGAGCGAAGAAGGGATTTATAATTCGCTCGTTCATTTAGATGCGGACGGACTGATAGCCGCGAGATACAGGAAGATTCATCCATTCACATACGCCGGGGAAAGCGATAATTACAGAGCCGGGAAGGAAATTGTAATTACTAAGATCGGTACTCACAGGATCGGCCTGACGGTCTGCTACGATCTCAGATTCCCGGAGCTCTACAGGTTATACGGCAAGGAGCGCGTTGATATGATTGTTAATATTTCCAACTGGCCGGTCGCGAGGATCGACCACTGGAGGACGCTCCTTAAAGCCCGCGCGATTGAGAACCAGTGTTTTATGACCGGCGTAAACAGAGTTGGAAGCGACCCCGGCTTAAAGTATAACGGCTACAGTTCAGTATACGATCCGCTCGGTAAAGAACTTATTACTGCAGGCGAAGAGGAAAAGATAAGCGTGGTTGATCTCGATTTTGAAATGGTTAAGGAGACAAGGGAGAAGCTCCCCTTCCTGGAGGATATGAGGCTTATTTAGGATAATGTCATTCCGGGTTTGACCCGGAATCTGAACGTAAAAGAGTCCCGTGACGTGTAGATCCTGATTTTCATCAGGATGACAGGGCGCTTGTCATTCCGGGCCTGCCTGCGGTATGCAGGCTTGACCCGGAATCCGGTTGTATAATCATTTCTTAAGCTCAGATGCTGAATTAATCCTGATTTATTACAGGACAGGTTTCAGCATGACAGATTTCTATAACACACAGATTCTGTTTATCATTTTATTCTGCACCAATTCAACAATTAAACAGATTAACAAGAACTACGAACTAAGCACTACAAACCAAGCCTGCCCTGCGCTTCCGCCAGAGGCGGATAAATTTTGCGGGGAACCAAGTACTAAGAACCCCGAACTATTTTTATTGCTATTTTTAAATTGAAATTATAATTTGCATTCGTAATTAAGCCGGACGCTTAATGGAGTTAACGAGGGGAAAGCCGAAGCTTCTTGACCAGGTTAGATTATCATTAAGGTCAAAAAGGTACAGCAGAAAAACTGAAGAAGCATATTTAAAGTGGATAAAAGAATTTATCCTTTTCAACAATAAACGCCATCCTAACGAATTAGATAAAACCCACATCGAAAAATTTCTCAGCTGGTTAGCAGTTTCTAGAAAAGTTTCAGCATCCACGCAGGGACAGGCATTATGTGCGATTGTTTATTTATATAAGAATGTAATAGGTAAAGAGATCGGATGGCTTGAAGATATAACACGTTCTTCAATAAAACCAAAGCTCCCTGTAGTTTTTACAAAAGAAGAAGCTAAAAATGTAATTTCAAATACAAGTGGTGATATAAAGCTTATCTGTTCCCTTTTATACGGAGGCGGATTAAGATTAAACGAAGCATTAAGCCTAAGGATTAAGGATATTGATTTTGGTTTTAAGAGTCTTACAATCAGACAATCGAAAGGAGGGAAAGACAGGACGACCTTGCTTGCTGAATCAATAATACCCGAACTCAAAGAAAAAGTAGAACAAGTTAAACTTTTACATGAAGAAGATTTAAAGAATGGAAATGGAAAAACAATTTTACCCGATGCATTGGACAAAAAATATCCAAACGCTTCCAAGGATTTTAGCTGGCAATATTTATTTCCTGCAAATAAGTTTGTTTACACCAAAGAGATAGGATACAAATTCAGGTATCATGTTCATGATTCGACCATTCAGAAGGAGATAAAAAAAGCAATACGAAAAGCTGGGATTCATAAACCTGCTACTGCACATTCTTTCAGGCACAGTTTTGCAACACATCTCCTAGCTTCGGGATACGACATTAGGACAATTCAGGAATTATTAGGGCATAAATCACTCCGGACTACGATGATATATACACATATAATTGAGAATCTGCACGGAGTGAGGAGTCCATTAGATTAGATTATTATCAAGAAAAATAAATCGTGATAAAAACATTTACAAATGTATGTTATCAGGTAAGTTTTCTTTGTTTTTTGAAGTATTTCAATTAATTAAGTCGTGATAAACGACAGAGCATTTGGAATTTATCACGAAAAATTTTCGGCATTTCATCCAAATTAGGGATGGAAGTCATTCTTGATAAATATATGTTAGGCATCTAGGTGAAAATGGAAAAATTTTTACAAAAACCGGAAGATTTACTCAAGATAGAATATCATCCTATCTATACTAAAGATATTGAATCGATTTGGTGGGAAATTGTAAAACTAAATTCAACATTATTCGTCCTCAATAAAATTGTGAAGTTTAATTTCAAGTTTTTTGGTTCATATTTGACAAAGGATCATTTTTGGCAAATTCTACGTCAATCTCTCTATGAATCATGCTTGCTTAGCTTATGGAAGATAGATGTCGATAATACTTTTGACAAGGGGAAAACATTGAATCAGATTAAGAATGAAATCATAGGTAATTTAAAACTAGATGAAGATAGACTTCTATTCATTTCTGAGATCAAAAAAAATAACTATAGTAAAAATGTTTCTGAATTATCAGAGAAAGTAAGATTGCTTCGACATAACGCCGTTGCGCATTTGAATTTCGAAGGAATCCCTCGCCCATCCGAAAATGAAGAAACGAAAATTAGATTTGAAGAAATAGAATATTTTACTTCGCAGATTAACATACTTTTTGAATTCATTTGTTTTGGTAATGGTCATTTTGTAGTTCCACTAGAATATTATGAAGGCGACAGAGTTGATTCGAATCAAAAGCACATCACAGATATAGAAGAAATTCTGGATACTCTAGTTAAAGAAAGTAATGTTTTCAAAATGCCAATTGAAAGACCACAAGTATGGGAACACTATCATAAAAAGTTATCTGTTACAGAAGTGAACCTAATAAACAGTTATCGTGAAAAATTCAAGATGGAATTAATTAATGCCTAACCCGTTCTTCAAGGCCGACCGCTTTAAACGTTGCGGTATTTGTGTAATTAAAATATTTGGTTGCAAAAGTAAGTAGCTTTTTGAATGTAGTTAAGTAAACGAAGTAATTAACAAATTATTGGCGTTTGTTTTCCAAGGCTGCATGCTGTGTTGGGCGGCGGCTTAAAAACAACGCCGTTATATGCACAGATTAAATTCTAGACTTTGTGTCCAAGTTTTGGTATTTTATGAACAATATTTAGAAACTTATTGAGATAAAATGAAAACTAATCACTTGATAATAAATGGCGATTCTAGGGCGATGGGCGAACTAATTGATGAATCTGTTCATTTAGTAATCACATCTCCACCTTATTGGCAATTAAAAGACTACGGATCCAACGATCAAATTGGGTTTAATGACAGCTATGAGAGTTATATAAACAATCTGAATCTTGTCTGGAAAGAATCTTATCGTGTTCTTCATAAGGGATGCCGTTTATGTATCAATATTGGCGACCAATTTGCACGATCCGTTTACTATGGACGATACAAAGTAATCCCTATAAGAACTGAAATTATAAAATTCTGTGAGACAATCGGTTTTGATTATATGGGAGCTATTATTTGGCAAAAGGTTACAACCACAAATACAACTGGTGGTGCAACTGTTATGGGTTCCTTCCCTTATCCGCGCAATGGAATTCTAAAGTTAGATTACGAATTTATTCTCATTTTTAAAAAGATTGGCATTGCGCCAAAAGTGTCTAAAGAAAATAAAGAACTTTCTAAGATGACCACTGAAGAATGGAATTTATATTTTCAAGGTCATTGGAATTTTGGCGGTGCAAAACAAGATAGCCATATTGCAATGTTCCCAGAAGAACTTCCAAAACGACTTATTAAAATGTTTTCCTTTGTTGGAGATACAATTCTTGATCCATTTCTTGGTAGCGGAACTACTTCTTTAGCAGCTAAGAACTTAAACCGAAATTCTGTGGGTTATGAAATCAACTCAGAGTTTATCCCTAATATCAAAGAAAAATTGTCCTATGACGAAAACAAAATGTTTGAAGATCATTCGTATGAGTTTATCAACCAAGGAAATATTCAAATTGATTTCAAAAAAGAAATTAAAAATCACCCATACAAATTCATAGACCCTCATAAATTTGATAAAAAAATTGACGTTAAGAAACTTCAGTTTGGTTCAAAGCTCGATAATAATGGTAGCAAGAGGGAAGAGTATTATTCTGTTAAAGAAATAATTAGTCCGGAATTAATAAGACTAAATAATGATCTAATAATTAGATTAATTGGTATCAAAACTAAAAAAGAAGCGAATGGAGATGCAAAAGAATTCCTTTTGAAAAAAGCAAAAGGTCAAAAAGTATTTTTGAAGTATGATGAGCTAAAATACGATTCTGAAAACAGATTACTGTGTTATGTATATCTAAAGAATAAAACATTTCTTAATACACATCTTATAAAAAATAAACTTGTAGATATTGACATATCATATAATTACAAATTCCTCAATAAATTTATCGACCTACAAAAGGAGTGAATATGCCTGATAATTCTTCTGACAAATTAGCAAAAGCTTTTGGTAAAAAAGAAAAAGTATTGAATTTTACAAGTAATACTTATCATTTAACCCGACCCAAGAAAGTTGGTGCTGTAATGGAAATGATCAGAGAGTGCCAACCGACAGCATTTGAAGAATGGGAAAAATTCTACTTCGAGAAGGCATTCACAAAAACTAAAAAACCAATAAAAGTTACTAAGGAATCATTAGATGAACTTGGTGAACGATTATATGAAAAAATAACAGAGGTTGTAATACCTGAATGGAGTGAAGCATTTAAAAAAATTACTCTTCAAGACTGCATTGATTATATTTACGAAGTTACACTTGTTAGAACCTATAATGGATTTTTATTAGAAAAATCTGTCATCAATGATAATCTTGCAAAATTATTTCCAGATGTCGAATTTGAAGAATCTGATTCTGATTTAGATCATTCGGGCGATATTGATTATGTAGGAAAAGTCGGGGAATATGCTTTTGGAATTCAAATTAAACCAACTACTGCCCGATCCAATTTCGGGAATTATTCTATTTCAGATCGAATGAGTGCAAATTTCGAAGAATTTGAAGAAGAATACGGTGGGAAGGTATTTATTATTTTTTCAGCCAAAGTAGGTAATAAAAAGGAAATCTTAAACAAAGAAGTGATTGAAGAAATCAAAAAAGAAATTGAAAGATTAAAAAACCTATAAGTGCATATAACCCGCCAATCAAGCGGACGCCGTTTTCGCATTTGGCAATTTTATAATGATTGGCTTTGTAGTTCCGTGTAATGTTTCTTGTGCAAAGTTGTTCTGTTAAATAAAATTTTTAATAAATAATAATTTGTTGCACTATTCGGCATTCCTTTTCTGGGGCGCCGCTTATCGGCCACGCCGTTATATTCAGTTAGCAGTTAATAAGAAAGGATACAGCAATGTTATATAGATTAATTTCATATCTGTTAATTCTTTTTATCCCGGTACTTAATTCAGCCCAGGGTGAGTTTACATTTCCCCAAAAACTCGACTTAAGCGGATTCCAGGGGACAGTAGTAGAAACAGGCAATCTATTTATAAGCGGTCAGCCCGACAGCGCGGCATTTGTCCGGCTCAAGGAGAACGGCGTTACCACAGTAATCAATTTGAGAACACAGAGAGAGATGGATAACAAAAATTATGTCCCTTTCAATGAAAAAGAACTTGTTGAAACTCTCTGCATGAAATATATCCACATTCCTATAGGCGGGACGGAGACACCATACACACCGGAAGCGCTGGAGAATTTCGCCAAAGCTTTAGAAAGTGTAAAAGGGAAAGCATTAATTCACTGCACGGTTGCCTGGCGCGCGAGCCATATCTTTGCTGCTTATTTAATTAAGTACAAAGATTTCCCTGCTGCAAAAGCCATTGAGTATGCAAGGGGAATAAATTTCGGCGACCTGCCGATAGAAGGATTATTGAATCAGAAGCTCTTAATGGATATCAAATAAAAGTTTACCGGGCAGGATCAATTTATGTCAATCATCAGTTTTACGAAGCAGGAAAAAGAGGAATTAGTTTCGAAGATACAGGAGTACTTTGCGGACAAATTAGACCAGGAGCTCGGCCGGTTCGAAGCCGAGTTCCTGCTCAACTTTATTGCGGACGTGATAGGTCCCTACTTCTACAATAAAGGGATTCACGATTCCCAGGCAATGCTTCAAAAGAAAGTTGATGAGATAATAGAAGCGATCGATTCGTTGGAGAAACCGCTTAACATACGAAGGAAGCGGGAAGACTAATTTCTAGTTTTAAAATTTATTAATGTCTGCACCCGCATAGAGTTTTAGACCGTCCGGTCAATCAATTTAATTATAGTTCATGTTTCCGGGTTATCAGTCTAATGCCATTCCGGTTAGTAATATAGAGCCAGATCCATTCTACCAGGACTTTATAACGGTTCCGGAAGCTGATCAGGTAGAGGATGTGAATAAAGACCCACGAAAGCCACGCGAACAATCCGGAAGTTTTAAATCCGCTTATCTGCATAACAGCTTTAGCTTTTCCGATTGTTGCCATAATCCCTTTATCAAAATACTTGAAGCGCGGCCGCGCTTCTTTACCGATTCCTTTAGCGATGATCTTAGCGACGAACTTTCCCTGCTGAATTGCGACCGGCGCAATTGCCGGCAGAATCTTTTCATTCTCTTTAAACAAAGCGGCATCACCAATAACAAATATTTCCGGATGGTTTTTAATGCTGCAGTCATCTTCAACAATAACCCGTCCGGCCCTGTCGTATTCCGCATAAAGCTCTTTCAGAATTCCCGATACGCTATTCCCCGCCGCCCAGATAACATTATTAGTCTGTATCAATTCATCATTCAGGAAGACGCCGTTTTCATTTATCATTGTAACGGAACTGTTCAAAACAACTTTAACTCCGAGTTTTTCAATATCCTCTTTAGCTTTTCTGCTCAAATCCGGATCAAACTGGCTCAGAAGCCGTCCGGCCGCTTCCACAAGAATAACATTTGTCCTGGAGGTATCGATATTTCTAAAATCTTTCAGCATTGTATTGCGCGCAATTTCGGAGATGGCGCCGGCAAGTTCTACACCGGTAGGTCCGCCGCCGACAATAACAAACGTCAAATATTTTTCTATCAGGTCCGGGTCATTAAGGCGCTCCGCCTTTTCGAAGGCGAGAAGAATACTTTCGCGTATTTGAAGGGCGTCGTCCATAGTTTTTAATCCGGGAGCATAATTCTCCCATTCATCCTTACCGAAGTAAGAATGCCTCGATCCTATGGCAGCAATCAGATAATCGAATTCGAACTGATCATCATCCAGGATTACTTTGCGGTTGACAGTATCAATCCCTTTTACTTCGCCCATAATCACTTTAGCGTTTTTCTGATAGCGCAGTATCGACCTGATAGGCGCAGCAATATCAGCCGGCGATAATGCCGCCGTAGCAACCTGATAAAGTAACGGCTGGAATAAATGATGATTGGTTTTATCGATGAGTGTTATTTCAACATCGGCATTCTTCAGTGCTTTGGCGGCACTAAGTCCGCCGAAACCACCGCCGATAATTACTACTTTATTTCTCAAATCATTCTTTCTTTTTCTTACAAAACAAATCCGTAAAGGAGATCGTTTCATTCATCGGAATTAAATGCTTATCATCACCTTCTGCCGGAGTACAATCCTCTCGATTTGCTCACTTTAATATCCTGAAGCTCGGGGGCTTTCATCCGTATCTCGAACATGAATCCGCGGTATGTACCGATCGGGTTCCATGTAAAATTCATCTCCCAGCAGTGAAGGTCGCGGTAGATAGAAATCTGCGGCGTAATAATCTGCTTCTGCTCGAAATCGTAACTGCCTCTTACTGTGAACTTCCAGTTCTTCGTAAGACTGAATCCGAGGTCCGCGCTTAGATTCGAAAATGCAATCGACTGGTTCGGCGTTGTCTTTACAAGGTTATAATTATAGCTCAGGTTCAGATTCCAGGGTATTGAGAGGTCGGGCGATTCATTCTCGTCATAGAGCGTAATATAATCGGCTTTCTGGAACGCTCCGTAATCCTCGCCGGGCCGCTTGGGAGCGCTGTTTCTGTTTTGGTCCGCCTCGCCGATCAGATTTGTTGAAATAGAAAAATTAAAATTGGTAAGCCTGAATAATCCCTTCCCCGCCGACGCGAGAAAACGGTTTACCCTGAAATTCCCTTCGTAATCGTAAAATGTAAAAGTGGAGCTTCCGTCGAAACTGAGTATCTGCCCTATCTGCGTTCTGTAGCTTAGAGAGAGGTCGGATAATTTCATACTGTCGGCGGCAAAATTATAACCGATGCTCGCGTTGAGATTGAGGAGCTGAATCTTATTCGCCTCCGCATTCTTAGTTGTATCGTTCGGGTCCTTCATCGTCTTAATTTCAAATACGTTGCCGAGCGAGAAGCTGAGACTCTGTCTTTGACCGGCCATTGCGCCGCCGAAAATTTCGTTCTGGTATTTATCGTAATAAACAACTTCACCGTTCGACTTTGTATACGAATCGTAATATCCCCATGTGTTATCCGCAAAGTCCGGCTGGTATGAATATGAGATGGAAGGCATCAATGTATGACGGAAGGATTCTATCCCAAGCATATTCGGCTGCATAATGCCGTAAAGTTTGGTTGACGCTGAGACGCTCATATCGAAAGTCCGGACAAAATTAAGTTCTTTAAGATCGGACACAACGAGCGTATCGCGCTTATTCACTTTTCCAGTGACCGGATCAATATCCTCTATTACCCTGTTCTCAATTTTAGTTCTTTTGTTGTACCATTTCTCCTGGTATCCTATCCTCGGCGATACATTAAAGTAACCGATTTTGGGAGAAGCGTTGAAAGAAAGGTCGTGCTGAACCCCGCCGCGTATCTTCAGGTTCCCTTCCGTCTTTCTTCTTTCATTCCTGAACTGTCCGGAATAAGTATAGGCGATTAGCTCATACCACTTCTGATCTCCGATTGCTTCGGCTCCCTCTCTCTTGAATGGATATGTAATGTTTTTCGAGAAATAAATATTCGGAAGCGATTCGTAGATGTTTCCGGTAGAGAGGTTCTGAGTCCTGCTGTAATTGATAGAGAGACTGTTACCGGATTCGTCCCATCTCTTGCTGTATGTGGCGTTAGAAATAATATCCTGGGATAAAAGGTCGTTGTAGTTGATGCTGTTATTCCTGAAAAAGTTGGATGACTGAAATTGAAGATTAACATCGAGCCGTGATGTTGGATCGATCTGCTGGTTATGATAGAGTGAAAAATTCCAGTCGGTCTGTTCCTGTCTGCCCGGATCGGTCTCTTCGCCGAAAATAATTTTTGAGTAACCGGCATTGAATGATCCGGAAAAATCGTAACGCTTGGCGTATCTGAGCCGGCTCCTGAGTCCGTAGCCCCCTTTTGTAAAGTAATCGCCTGTAAGAGCGAGGTCGAAATAATCGCTTAGAGCAAAGAAGTATCCGAAATTCCTGAAGTACTGCCCGCGCCTGAATTCCTGTCCGAATGTAGGGATAATTATTCCGGACCGTCTTCCCGATTCATTCGGAATTACGGCGAACGGAAGCGGTATGGGGAAAGGGACTCCGCCGATATGCATGAAGATCCACTTGGCAATTATTTTATCCCGCTGAATAACTTTCATTTCACTCGCGGAGAAATAGGTATGGGGAGTGTCTTCTTCGCAGGTTGTAAAAATTCCGCTCTCGATGAAGTAGGTATCTTTATCAATCTTCTTTACTTTTTCCCCTTCGTAGCGGGATGTCTGTTCCTTGTTCTTTGCTAACGAGATAAATCCCTGCTGCGTTTTAAAATTATATTTGATTCTCGAACCTTCGTAAACATCACTCCCTTCAGTAAGGACGGGAGTCTGTTTCAATTTTACTTTGGCGGTATCTGAAGTATCGGTTATACCGAAAGCTTCTATTTCGTTTCTATCATAGTCGACGAATATTTTCCCGCTCTTAAGATCGGTCTGTTTGTATTTAAGGTCGCCGGAACCGTAGAGGAACATTTTTTTATTCCTGACATTATAGATCAGCGAATCCAGAGAGGATGCTGAAACGACTGCATCCACGTCGCTGTTTTTTTTAGTGCGGGTTGAATCCGAAGAGAGTGAATCAGCGGATGTAATTCCGAGTGAGTCGCTTAAGACCTTTGAGACGGTTGAATCCTTCTGCTGTGCAAAAAGGAGAACCGGGAGAAATAATATCGTTATAAATAATCTCATCGATCACGGTTTATGCTGAATTATTCAGGATTTATAGAATACAAGAGCCGACGCGCCTTTAATGCCCGCCTCATTTTTAAGCCGCGCGGGTAGAACAACAATTCTGCTCTGGAACGGTTTCATCACCCTGCTTTTAAGAGTTTCTGATACGGACGAGAAGAGCAGCTCGCCGAAGCCCGCAACACCGCCGCCGATAATGATTGTGGTTATGTCGAGAATGTTTACCGCGTTGCTCAGGCCGTACCCGAGTCTTTTACCGGTATCTACAATTACCGACTGCGCAAATTTATCGCCCGCTTCCGCAGCGTCGTGTATAATTTTAGGCGTTAGATAATCGAGATTGTTGCCGGCAAGTTTATGAATCTGCGACTGTTTATTCTGCTGAAGTTCGGTTTTAACCCGTTCTATCAGGTAGCTGTTGCCGATATAAGCTTCCACGCATCCGAATGAACCGCATTTGCACGGTACGCCGTTATAATCGATTGTTACGTGCCCGAGCTCTCCGGCGCCGCCTACTTCGCCGCGGTAGATTTTTTTATCGATTATAATTCCGCCGCCTACTCCGGTACCGAGAGTAATCATAATAAAGTTATTAAATCTTTTCCCCGCCCCGTAAATCAGTTCACCGATGGCCGCGGCGTTTGCATCGTTCTCGACAAAGACTTCAACCTTGAATTCCTTTTTAATGATATTACCGAGGTGCACTTTTTCCCAGCCCGGAAAGTTGGGCGGATTCTCAACCGTTCCCTTCTTAGTGCGGATTGTTCCGGGCGATCCGATTCCGATTCCGAGAATTTTATGGTTCCGTTTCTTTAAAATCTGCTTAACGCCTTTTATAATTTGTTCGACCACAGCTTCGGGTCCGTTGTGGGCCATGCTGTCGATCGATATCTTTTCTATTATCTTCCCTTTTTCATCAACGAGTCCGGCTTTTATTGATGTCCCGCCCAGGTCGACTCCGATTGCGTATTTCTTAGGCATGAATTCCTCAGTTAAAAGTTTTATCTACAATTGTAATTTCGTTCGGGTAATTGATACTGCCGATAGGAGTACCAACGACCGGTTTAACAAGCAATTTTAAATTGGATGTGGAGCCGCCGAGTCCGCCCAGATTAAGGAGGAGCGATAAAACATCATCCAGACTTTTTTCTTTAACACTTTTTGCCAGGTCGAATTCTATATTCAGTTTTATTAATGTCGATTCGCCGATACCCGGAACGTTTAGCGGCTGACTAATATTTCCCGTGATAATCTCCTTCTCATTCACAAATAATTTATACGGGAAGGATTCAAGAGTAAGATCGGTTCGCGGGTATCCGCCAGATCCGTCATTCGGATTTTTCGCCTCAATGTTAAGCGTGAATGTAAGCGGAAGAGTCCCTTTAAGAAGTCCGGAAGTGAGTTTGAGCATCTCTATCGAATTAAAATCCTTAATCGATTTTTTTCCTTTTACATCGATGCCGAGAATTTTATAATCAAGTGCCGAATGTATTTTATACTTCAGCCGCGAGATATTCTCCATTGTTTTAAGAATGCTGCATCCGCTGAGGAAAGAAAAAATTATTAGAAGACTAATTAACCTGCGCACGTGCAATCGACTCCTCAATTTTTTTAATAATCATTTCGGCTACTTTAAGGGCTTTCAATCCGTCAGCCCCTGTTACTGCCGGTTTAGTTTTATTCCGGACCGAATTTACAAATAGCTGGAGCTCGTGCTTCAAAGCATTTATCTCCTTCTGTTCCGGCTGTTCGTAAACGACTGCTTTCTTCTTTTCGCCTATTCCGATCTCGCCGAATGAAATAAAGGGATTCTCCGGAATATCGCCGGGCGAGACGAGCCTATAGACTTCCGAAACGCCTGTTATAAAATCGAGCGTAATATAAGTATCCCGCTGGAACATTCTCATCTTCCGCATTTTCTTCTGCGAAATTCTGCTCGCTGTAACATTGGCTACTGCTCCGTTTTCAAATTCGAGACGGGCGTTGGCAATATCGATAGTGTCCGATACAACTGCGACACCGCTCGCGCTAACGTTGGCTACTTCGCTTTTCACGAGGCTCAGGATTATATCGATGTCGTGAATCATCAGATCGAGTACAACCGCGACATCAGTTCCTCTCGGATTGAATTGCGAGAGCCTGTCGGTCTGGATAAACAACGGATTAAGCGCATATTTTTCAAGCGATATAAGCGCGGGATTGAATCTTTCA
Organism: Melioribacteraceae bacterium; assembly: GCA_035362835.1. Lineage (NCBI taxonomy): Bacteria > Pseudomonadati > Ignavibacteriota > Ignavibacteria > Ignavibacteriales > Melioribacteraceae > Melioribacteraceae bacterium. The sequence continues at coordinate 250,327 of DAOSDY010000002.1, read as the reverse complement.
ATGTGGCCGACCTGGAAAAAGAGGTTCTTCTGATCCGCAATTTTAACAAGTTCCTCACCTTCGGCAATTGTGGCAGTTATCGGCTTTTCGACAAATACATGTTTGCCCTTTTCAAATGCGTACTTGGCAAGTTCATAATGAGCGCTTGTAGTGGCGACTATCGAGACCGCATCAACTTTCGAAATAAGGTCGTCCAGAGATTCAAACGCTTTAACCTGGAATTCGCCCGCAACCGCACCGGATTTTTCCGGATCTTTATCATAGATGCCGATGAATTCCGATCCTTCAACCTCCCTGAATAATTTTGTGTGAAGTTTTCCTAAATGCCCTGTACCAATTACTCCTACTTTCAGTTTCTCCATAACTCTCCGGATTTAATCTTTTTATAACCGATTATTTTATCATAACCTCCTTTTTCAGGAGTTTCGTAAAAGACAAAAACATGATACTCGTTTAATGTATCCCAGTAATTTCCCTCAAGAATATTCCAGTCAACATTGTTTATTCTATTCTCATAAATCTCCGCCGTTACGAACTGGTAATCGTAGATCCCCCTTTTCAGTTCAATGCTCAGGTTCAGAAGACCGTTGTCATCGAACATTTCATATTCCGGGAGAACTTTCCAGTTATTAAAACTTCCGACAAGAAAGACAGGGTCGGTTATATTATCCGGAGGCCTGATGCGGAAATTTACATTCAGGTATTCGGCATAATCGTTCCGGAAGTCTGTTAGGAAGGAAGCGCCGTTGAGGTCTCTTCTTCCTTTCTTAAAAAAATTGGAGGTTTCAATTCCGTCGTACTGTGCATTTACATTCTGAGTATTGAAACGGTTATAATCACGAAGATCAGTCTGCCTGTACTCATTGCCCGGGAGAAGATCCCTCGCGATAAAAGTAAAACGGTTCGCACCGTTCCATTCGTAAAAACGTGTCGGTGAATACTGATTCCGGTTTATTACCACCGGATCAGCAATTTTCCTGTTCTCAATTATTTCGACAGATTTGACATAAGCCGCGAAATGTGAATCGGGAAGATCAAATGTGTTGCGTATGATATAAGTCCTGTTCAAATCAGCAGTTTCGGAATTAAATGACTGAGCCCTTTCATTATTAATTTGTGAATAGATACGGACTTCAGGATTGACTACATAAAACCTGCCTGTCGCAAAGACCTTGTCCGGATTCTGAGAATCGACTATCTGAAAGATCCACTTTCCGGAGAAAGGGAAAGTGACATTTCGATTAGGGAAATTTCCGGAATAGTGATACCGTGCCCCTTTAATTCTTAAAGGGAGGCGTTCAAACCAGAGATTGTATTCCGTATTGTACCCGGGATTCATTAGAAAAACATTATCATAAGGGACCCACCCGGAATTACAGAATCTGAATACAATATTTAAATTCGGGATGTAGGTTGACTGGAGATCAAACTCGATTGTAATGGTCTGCCGCGTAGAATCTTTCATGTCAATCAGCGGGAATTCGGTCTGATCGGCTGACGAATAAACTCGGAGGCTTTTTATCTGGAAATCGGCTGCGACAGTTATCCGGCCTGACAGAATTACAAAAAAGATGAGGCTTAATAAATTTCTACGCATTTGATTGATGTGTAAGGGACGAAAATATTGTAATTATTTTTATCGCGGACAGCTTCGAGAAGAAGTCCGTCTTCAAATGCCGAGATCAGTTTCCCGGTTTTGAATACGATCTCGTAGAAAGCTGGGTGTTCATCGCCGCCTTTTCCGTATACAACGCCGTAATTTTCATTCATTGTGATGTTAAGCATTTTGTCCAGATGCTTATTCCAATCCATTTTCATTTCAAGTTCCCGTTGATTTGATTATCGATTTTACGGTTCAAAAAGTAGCTAAAAAAGGATTCTTTTACAATTGATAAAGATTTGAAGGTTTGATAGGAAATAAAAGGGAAGGATGTGTAATCCTTCCCTTATAATAATTCTCTTGCTGATGGTTTTTATTTGTCGCGGACAACTATATCGCCGCCCGTGGTTTTACAGACAATCGATTCGCCGCCGTCGTTAAACTCCCCTTTCAGTTTTCCACGGCTGACTTTTGTAGTTTTGTAATTATTGAAATAGCAGTCGATATCCCCCCCTGAAGTAGCCAAATCGACCGATGCTTTAAGGTTTGCCGGCAGAGCGAGTTTAATATCACCGCCTGATGTTGAAGCATAAATTCCTTGATTGTTACCGTCATATTTTATTTCGATATCCCCGCCGGAAGTTTTTGCTGAGATTTTTCCGTTGCCGGCTTCAATGAGTATATCACCGCCGGAAGTGGATGAAAGCAGGTCGCCTTTATGTCCGTAGGTTTTAATATCGCCGCCCGAAGTTGAAACGTCAGCATAGCCGTTATGATTCGAAAGAGTAATATCACCGCCGGAAGTTTTGCATCTTAGTTCACCGGAAGTATTTTTAAGATCGATATCGCCGCCTGATGTATCAAGTTTGAATTTACCTTCAACATTCTGAATTAAAATATCGCCGCCGGAAGTTTCGATATTGTTATTATAACGGGCAGGCATATAAACTTCAATTTTAACACTGTAGCCACCTCCCCAGTTGAAGAACCAGGAGCTCTCTTTCTTAGCGTATACTTCTACACCGTCCGATGTTCTTTCGATTTTAAATTCCATTTTTTCTTCGGCTTTACGGTTACCGAAGATCTTTACATAGACTTCATCTTTATTCCAGCTTTCAATTTTAATATCAGCACCGGAAGCATCAACAAGAAGATTTTCACCCGGTTTTACCTGAAAGGATTTCTCTTTTATCAATTTCAAATTATCAGCTAATAGATCCGTCGCGAAGACAGTTCCTATAAGTGTAATTAAAAGTATCCAGAATACTTTTTTTGTTACCGATTTGCCGGTCATGCTGTTCATATCATTCCTCCCTCTTTATGAATTTATCTGCTACTTTAGACTTATGGAGTTTTTATAAAGTTACATGTATTTTGACCCAGAAGGAATTAAAATTGTTGTATCTCAGAATAATTAAAGTAAAAAGATGGGATAAAATGCCGGCACTATTTCACAAGAGAAAGAATTTTCTCCTTTTCTCTATCATTGTTATAATTGCATATCAGGATGTTTTCCCGCAAAACGAGTTGAATTTCAGGCAATTCGGAAGGGAAACGGAAAAATTCATAAATCAGCCCGGGAAATGGGAATCGGGTGACTGGGGAATGATCGGACTTGCAGCCGCTTCCTCATTTTTATTAATGCAGTTTGATGAATCAATCCGGGATGAAGTGATTCTTAACCGGGCCGGGGAGACAAATTTTGCAGTAGAGTTCGGCAGAATCTGGGGAGAACCATATAACACTGCATTGATAAGCGGAATAAATACCCTCTCGGGAATTGTGAATGATGACTATCTGAATAGAAAAGTCGCTTTCGAAATTATTCAGTCGGCACTCTACACCGGATTGATAACTCAGCTTATGAAGATAACATTCGGCAGGTCACGGCCTTACAATGATAACGGCGCATTCAGTTTTGCACCTCTTACTCTGTTCAGCGACGATGACTGGTCATTCCCTTCCGGCCATACAAGTCTCGGTTTCTCACTTTCAACAATACTCTCGGAAAACACGAGCAACGGTACATTAAAAATTCTCTATTATGTTCCGGCAATATTAACAGCATATTCAAGAGTATATGAGGATAAACACTGGGTCTCGGATGTATTCATCGGCGCGTTGATCGGATATTCAGTGGGAAAGTGGGTCTCAAAAATTCATAAACAGAATGAAGGGACGGCTCAACCGGTACAAAGTTTTTATATCTCAATCCCTCTTTAAAATAAAAATGCCATCCGGTTAAAGATGGCATTTCAATTCCGATCTTAAATAAAATTAGAGATTTTTTAATTCCTGTGTAAGTTTGGCAACCGCATCTTTTGAATCGCCGAAATACATAAGCGAATTAGGATAGAAGAACAATTCGTTTTCAATTCCGGCATAACCAACATTCATGGAACGCTTGTTTATAACCACGGTTTTGGAATAATCGACGTTCAGGATCGGCATTCCGTAAATCGGACTGCTCTTATCGTTTCGAGCGGCCGGATTAACAACATCGTTAGCACCGATTATAAGAGAGATGTCGGTATTCGGGAAGTCGTCGTTTATCTCCTCCATTGAGAGCATCTTATCATAGGAGATCTGCGCTTCTGCCAATAGGACATTCATATGACCGGGCATTCTGCCGGCAACCGGATGAATAGCAAACCGGACTTTCTTTCCTCTAGACTCAAGTATGTTAACAAGGTCTCTAACCGCATGCTGGGCCTGTGCAACGGCCATACCGTATCCGGGAACGATAATAATATTTTCCGCGGCATCAAAGATCATAGCAAGTTCTTCGGAATCGACCGATTTAACCTGTCCCTTTGGCGATGATGCGCTTGCAACTGCCGGGCCAGTTGAGCCGGCGCTTTCCCAACCGCCCATTACAACATTGAGAAGTGATCTGTTCATGCCTCTGCACATAATAAGCGTAAGAATTATTCCTGAAGCTCCCACAAGAGCTCCGGCAATTATTAACTGGTTGTTCTGTAGTACAAATCCTGTTGCCGATGCAGCCAGGCCTGAATAAGAATTAAGAAGAGAAATTGCTACCGGCATATCTGCTCCACCTATCGGAAGTACCAGAAGTACTCCAAGAAGAAGTGATACAGCAGCGATCAGGAGAACCAACGTTTCTAATGTCGGATCGATTACGAAAAAGACTCCTGCAGCAATCACTCCGATAAAGAGAAGAACATTTATCGGGTGCTGTCCCGGGTATTTAACAACCTTGCCTGTAACTATTCCCTGCAATTTCCCGAATGCAATCAGTGATCCGCTAAACGTAACGGCACCGATAATCAAACTGAGCACCACGGTTATATTGGTTGCATCGTTAAATGTCCATGCTGGAAAGTTTTTCATTTTATAATATTCCGAAAGCGCTACAAGTAACGATGCGCCTCCGCCGAATCCGTTTAATAGTCCCACCATCTGGGGCATACCGGTCATAGGCGTTTTGGTAGCCATTAAGACTCCTATTAATCCGCCTATTATAAATCCAATTATAATCCACTCGAATGTAAGAACATGCTGATCGAAGAGAGTAACTATGATGGCGATGAACATGCCGAGAGCAGAAAGGAAATTTCCTTTACGCGCAGTCTTTGGTGAACTTAAATATTTTATTCCGAAGATGAAGAGTACTGATGCAATTAAATATGAAATCTCTATTAATATTCTCATTTTTCAACTCACTTCTTTTTGAACATTTTAAGCATTCTATCTGTAACCAGGAATCCCCCGACCACATTGATAGTAGCAAAGATCATAGCAACCAGACCGAGTATGGTGCTTATAGTGAATTCCTCCAGGCCTGCGCTCAGAATTGCGCCGACAATTGTTATGCCCGAAATCGCATTCGAACCGGACATCAGCGGCGTATGCAATGTAGGCGGGACTTTTGTTATCAATTCGAAGCCGACAAAAATCGCAAGCACAAATACATAAAAGAGCATTATTAATCCGATACTTTCCATTATTTACTCCTACTATTTATTTTCTTTTTTATTTCCGATTCAGTATTCAATCAAACTCAATAAATTCAGCGAGTCTGATAAAGTATTGTTACTTCAATAATTCCTTAGTTCTTTCGTGAACAACCTGACTGTCTTTAACGATTACGGCGCCTTTGAAAATTTCATCGTCCATATTAACAATGAAATTCCCTTCTTTGGAAGAATACTCTATCAGACTGAGCAGATTCTTGGCGTACATTTCACTCGCATGATACGGTACAAGACTCGGCAGATTAGGTTCGCCGATAATCGTTACATTATGTTTAACAACCGTTTTATTCTTTTCGCTTACTTCGCAGTTGCCGCCGAATTCAACTGCCATATCGAGTACAACCGATCCGGGCCTCATATGTTTTACCATTTCTTCAGTAACGAGTACAGGTGCTTTTCTGCCGGGAATCAATGCGGTTGTGATTACAATATCGGCTTCAGTAATATGCTTAAAGATCAGCGCTTTCTGTTTCTTTAAAAACTCTTCGGACTGCTCTTTAGCGTATCCGCCGGAGTCCTGCATGGTTTCATCTGTCGGAACCTCGATAAATTTACCGCCGAGACTCTGAACCTCCTCTTTTACAGCAGGACGTACGTCGGAGACTTCTACAACGGCGCCTAATCTTTTTGCAGTACCGAGGGCAGATAAACCGGCAACGCCTGCACCCATTATCACTACTTTAGCAGGTGAAATGGTTCCCGCAGCGGTCATCATTAACGGAAATATTTTCCTGAGATGATTTGCCGCGAGTATAACGCTTTTATATCCGGCGAGGTTTGCCTGAGAACTTAGTGCGTCCATTCTCTGCGCGATGGTAGTTCTTGGAATCGCATCTACTGAAATTATATCGATACCGAGTTCTGCACCCTTTTTAGCAAGTTCCGGCTGATGAAGCGAATAGAGGAAACAGATAAGAAGCGATCCTTTCTTCATCAGTTCGAGCTCGTTCTTTTTATAGTCAGGATGTTCTGCCGGACGGTGTACTTTCAAAATTATATCGCTCGAATCATAGAGTTGTTTTAAGTCGGCTGCTATTTCAGCGCCGGCATGGATATATTTTTCGTCCGGGAATCCGGCTCTCATTCCGGCATCTTTTTCGATCTGAACTTTGAATCCTTTCTTAATCAATTTAGCCGCTACATCCGGAACACACGCAACCCGATTTTCTCCTGCTATTATTTCCTTTGGTACTCCGATAACCATCTATTACTCCTTAACTTAATTGTTTGGTTTGTTTTCGAGATGAGGTGTGGAATAAAAACTGAAATTTTCGACAAACCAAAGATATTAATTTTGGACTAAATATCAGTCATTCTCCCGAAAAGTTTTTTGTGTCACATATACCGGTTTGTTAAAACTGAATTAACACATATAATTGTGAAAAATATGGATGATTTTTAACCTGCTAAAAAAAATTGCTCATTGGTTTTAATAAATGCTCCTTTTAAAATAAGAGCAATACTCCTGTGCTAATTAAAAAAAATGAAGGATCGGATCAAAAAATTTTCCGCAGGTAAGAAATATTTAATAATTTGCGTCTCAAAATTTTATAAAGTCTTTCACTGTGCTCATCAATACGGGTGTGGAAGTGATCAACAAACGGAGAAATGATGGCAAAAATACTTTTTAAGGAGCAGCTTTCAAAAGATGTCTTTCTGATGAGACTTCATGCCCCTCTTATTGCGGAAGAACGCGCTGCCGGACAGTTTATTATTTTACAAATAGATGATGATTACGGAGAACGGATTCCTTTAACAATTGCCGACGCAAGCATTGAAGAAGGTTCTATCACGATTATATACCAGGTTGTCGGTAAAACTACATTGCAACTTTCCGGATTAAATGAAGGGGACGACATTCCAACACTTGTGGGGCCACTTGGAAAACCGACACATATAGAAAAATTCGGAACTGTCGTCTGCGTTGGAGGAGGAATCGGTGTTGCACCGCTCCACCCGATTGCTCAGGCATTAAAAAAAGCAGGCAATCACGTAATTACAATTATCGGTGCGCGAAACAAAGAATTATTAATCCTTGAAGATGAGATGAAATCGATTGCCGACGAATTTATTGTCTGTACTGATGACGGCTCATACGGCAGGAAAGCACTTGTGACTGAACCTCTTAAGGAGATTTGCGAAAGATCCCCGAAGCCCGATATGGTAATTGCAATAGGCCCTCCTGTTATGATGAAATTCTGTTCCGAAACAACGAGACCTTACGGAGTTTTTACACAGGTTTCTCTTAATACAATTATGGTGGACGGAACGGGGATGTGCGGTGGATGCAGAGTTAATATCGGGAAGGAAGTAAAATTCGTTTGCGTTGACGGGCCTGAATTCGACGGGCACCAGGTTGATTTCGATAATATGATATCGAGATTGAATTCGTATAAAAATATTGAACAGGATGCACATTCATGTTATCTGGACGAAGAAATCAGACAGAGGGAGGTGAAGTAATGGACCACAAGACTCCCGAACAATTATCCGAAGAAGCTAAAAAACTTATTGTTGAATATCTGGGCCGGATTGACGATCTGAAACCGAAAGAGCGGACTAAGATTCCTGTTCAGGAGATGCCTGCACAGGATCCAAATGAACGGCGTTCAAATCTTGAAGAAGTAGCCCTCGGTTATTCAATAGAACAGGCACGGATTGAAGCGATGCGATGCCTGCAGTGTGTAAAAAAATCGTGTGTGGAAGACTGCCCGGTACGGATCGATATACCCAGATTCATAGATCATATTGCGCATGCGGATTTTGAGAGCGCTGCAGCAGTTATTAAAGAGGCAAGTCTTCTCCCAGCTATTTGCGGAAGAGTCTGTCCACAGGAAACTCAATGCCAGCAGAATTGCGCTGTGGGCAAAGCTTTGAAGGATGTAGATAAATCGGTGGCTATCGGCAGACTTGAAAGATTTATAGCTGATTGGGAAAGATCGACGGGAAAAATTGCAATACCCGAAATAAAACCTGAAACCGGTAAAAAGGTTGCAGTTGTCGGAAGCGGTCCCGCGGGACTCGTAGTTGCAGCAGATTGCCGGCGCGAAGGCCATAACGTTACCATCTTCGAAGCATTCCACAAACTCGGCGGTGTATTGAGATATGGTATTCCTGAATTCCGGTTGCCGAACGAAATCATTGATAAGGAAATTGAAGTCCTGCGCGAAATGGGAGTTGAGTTTAAAACAAATTTTGTTGTTGGAAGAACAAGAAAACTGACCGACCTTATAGACAAAGACGGATACAACGCAATATTCGTCGGTACAGGGGCAGGACTTCCGATGTTTATGGGTATTGACGGCGAAAGTCTTGTGGGTGTCTTCTCCGCTAACGAATACCTTACACGCGCTAACTTAATGCGTGCTTTCGATAAGGATCATTCGGACACGCCGATATACGAATCCAAAAATGTTGCCGTGCTGGGCGGAGGCAATGTTGCGATGGATGCTGCAAGAATGGCTAAGAGATTAGGCGCAAAAAATGTTTATGTGGTTTACCGCCGGACTGAAGTTGAGATGCCTGCACGTAAGGAAGAGGTTGCACACGCAAAAGAGGAAGGAATAGAATTCTACTTCCTTCAGAATGCGAAACGGATCATAGGAGATGATAAAGGCCGCGTTAAAGCGATGGAGTGCCTGAGGTACGAACTCGGCGAGCCTGATCAATCCGGAAGAAGAAGGCCGGTCGTAATTCCTGACAGCGAATTTATTCTGGATGTTGATACGGTAATAGTCGCAATCGGAAACGGAAGCAACCCGCTTATCAGCCAGACTACTCCGCAGATGAATGTTAACAAATGGGGAAACATTATTGTTGACGAGACTCAGAAAACATCTGTCGATAGAATTTTTGCCGGCGGAGATATAGTGCTGGGCGCGGCTACAGTAATACTTGCAATGGGAGAAGGCAGAAGAGCAGCAGCGTCAATAAATAAACTGCTCGCTGAAGATATTGAAAAGGAAAAAGCCGGGATTAGCTGAAAGACCCCGTAATTTAAAAATCTAATCCAGCTGTTTTATACTTAAGAGCAACCGATCGAGCTGATAACCGGATTGCTCTGACAACTGCAGAATTCCAGTGAAGTTATGGAATGATTCCTGGATCATTTCTTTAATTCCCGGTTCCTCATTTTCAACGGGATCATCATCCGGAACAGTTAAAAGTCCGTAATTGATAAGATGAAGTGTAAAGAGCCACTTCAGCAATTCTTCAAATCTTTCCTTATTGTAATAAAGTTTGCCTTCGTAATCATTAACACTGATGTACATCTTTACTTTTTCCTCATCCAGTAATTCACGCAAACCTTTAATATTAATCCGGTTCTTATCGAGAGGCAGATATTCCGAATCGAGTTCAGGGTTTTCGTTACCGGCATTTGTGAAATCGATCAAACCGTTATACTGAATAAGAAGATCCAGGAGAAGTACTTCCCACTGCAATTCCTCCTCACCCCTTCCGGAATGCCTGAGTACTTTCATAACCGGTATATCGAGAAGAAGTCTTTCGAAGAAATTGGAGTTATTGATCTCACCCCGGGCATCAAACAAATCTCTTATCGAATTAATTAAGAAGAACATCAAAAGAAGGAGTGAATTCTCATTATAGTTAAGATCACGGGTAACAGTAACAATATGATGCAGGCCGTTATTCATATAATTGTTTTCGGATGGAAATTCCTTCTCGATAATTCTATTGAGGAGTCCTACCCTTTCCAGATCCCTGTCGAACTTTTCAAGAACCGGTTTATTATCTTTTTCAAGGTTGAAATGAATTGATACGGCTTTTAAAAGTTTTTTCAATTTTTTATCTGAATACTCCTTCCGGTCTTCAGCCTTTTCAACCTCATCATTCATTACAAAAGACTTTACGAAATGGCTTAATGATTCATCATCAAAAAAGTTTTTGATTGCCGAATGAACCGGTTCAAGACGCATTTCATTCAAAGACCTTTCAACAGATACAACTCCTCTTCCCTTTAACCTCCCTGCTAATTTTTCGTACTCACCCGAGGAATCATAGACCTCCCGGAAATCGAGATAGACCTGATATTTAAATCCACCCAGTTCGATATAGAAACCTTCAAACGCCAGCTCATGGCCGGATTTAAGATACTCAAGATTAGACACATGTTCGCGAAAGATATAATAATGCTGAAGCGTCGGATTAACTCCCAATGCTTCTCCAACAGTTTTTGTTTGCGGTTCCTTCACACCGTTTAAAAACGAAACCAGTTTAGGTGATGAACGGAAAATCCTGCCGGATGTACCCTGATACTTATTGTTATAAAAGATTAATCCTTTCTCGCCGTACTCGCTGTTGGAATAAGCAAAAACATTTTCATTAAGATGACCGTAACCGTCATAAAAATCGAACAGCCAGAAATTTGTAACCTGGCTGAAAATGTAACGGCGTTTCATAAGCGGAAAGATTTCGCGAATATGCCTGTCGATAAGCCATTGATTTGGCGTCTCGTTGTAATAAGCACGCTGGTATTCCATACCGTATTTTTCCGTAAATCCTTCCACCTGTCCGTGCGCAAACATCGGCAGGCCGGGCAGAGTAACCATGAGAGTGCAGATACCGAAATATTTATCGTCGGTGCCGAACTGTTTAATCGCGGTTTCCTCATCCGGATTGCTCATAAAATTGACGTACCGTTTGAGGATCTCCGGTTCGAATTCGAGTGTATTGGAAATCAGATCCCTGTATTTGGAATTCTCCTCTTTCATCAGCATATGCATGAAAGCAGAATTATAAACACGGTGCATTCCAAGAGTTCTAACAAAGTATCCTTCCATAAGCCAGAATGCTTCTGCCAGCAGGAGAGTTTCGGGCATTTCGGAATTGATACGGTCAACAACCTCACGCCAGAATTCCTGAGGAAAGAGCCGGTCGAATTCATCCTGCGATATTGAATAGTCGGACCTCGACGGAATATCCCCTCCTCTACCGGGGACAGGATACCAGAGGCGGGAAAAATGTTTTTTAGCGAGCGTCATTGCAGCATCGAAACGGATAATGGAAAACTTACGCGCAACCTCGAATATCCTTTGAATTACGGCTTCGCGGACATCGGCACGTATCATGTTAAGCTGCGCTGTGTCGTTCCAGGGCATGTTTGTTCCGTCGTTCCCGTGATAGATGTAGCGGACTTCACCTGATCTGTTATCAATTCTCTGGAATACAACAGCGGCATCGCTCCGGCTCCAGTAACCGTCTTCGATTCTGATCGAAACGGACTGATCATCGGAAAGGTCCGGACCGCTGAAGCGGTAATTAGGAAACGGCGGATAAGGCGACTGAATAAAATAGTCTGGATTTTCGATGACCCATTTAGAAAAAATTCCGGTATGATTAGGTACCATATCGCTCGCGAGGCGGATACCCCTTTTCATAGCTCGTTCATTCAGATTGCGGTAAGCACCTTCTCCGCCCAGGTCCCAGGCAATCTGGTAATCGTAGAGCGAATAAGCCGACGCAACCGCGTCAATATTTCCAAGTATATGTTTAATCTTTTTGGACGCGCTGCTCCTTTCCCAGATTCCGATTAGCCACAAACCGTTGAATCCCCACCATGCAAGCTGATCGAGCTCCTCATCAGGAATCTGATCGAGAGTTTTTATGTGACGGTTATATTTTTTGGAAAGCTGATCGAGCCATACATAACTATTCTTGGCAATCATTACAACTCGGGGCATCCAATCGATGTCTTTTGTAAAATTCTCGTGTTCATCGTAATCTTTCCAGGCATCGAGCGCATATCGGTAACCCGATTTGCCGAGAGAAAGAAAATCGGCTTCACCTGTACCAGGTTTATAGAACGGAGCAAAAACCGGCGCACCTCCGCCTCCGAAGCCCAGAATAATTTCCTCTTTAATAAGATCCTTGCCGGATAAAATCCTGGTCAGAAATTTCTCGTCCAGCAGTATTCCCCACTTCTCACGGATAAAATCGAGCTGAGCTTCAATGCTTTCTGGGTTAGTAAGTATCGGAGTTTTAAGGAAAGTAAAAAAGTCCTGATTATCGGGTCCGAATTTTTTCTCGTTCTTAAAGAAGTTATCGAGTTGTTCCAGACTCTTATTGTATGTTTCTTTCTCGGTCAGATAATTACGGTCGAAGAGTTCAAGTATCCCTTTGTTAGCCGGATTAATATTGGCAAAGGAGAGGAGGATCATCTCCTCCAGAGTAATTTCCAGGTTTGAACGATCAGCAGTAAAGGAATTAAGGTAATCATAAACACTCGACTGCCCTCTGAAGACTTCAACAGGCGGGAATACTTCAACAAAATCGAAAAGGAGTTTTCTTATTTTATCTTCGCCGACCGATTCATTCAAATGAGCTAATGCCTTTTTAATAACGCCCGGATTAACCTGGGCCTCATAAATTCTGAAGAGGAAATGATAAATTTCATCTATAAGACCTGCGCCGTTTACTTCTCCAACTTTCACTTTCAGGTTTTCAGGCCGTTTATCATTTATCTTCTTAACAAATCTTCTTACTGCTGCATTATTAATAAACACAACATTCCCGGCGATCGAAAAGAATTCGTCTTCCATTTCAAATTTCAGGCGCATCTCTTTCGCTACATGGAATTCGAATACCGGAAGGTTATTTAATATGTGCAGTTTTTTTCTGGAACCGGGCATTATCATCTCGTATGTGATATTTTCAGGTTTATTTGCAGCACAATATAACTAATCCCTCTTTATCAATAAACCGTAATGAATTATGAAAAAATCTGAAAACCGATTAAATATTACTGAATCAGCAAGGGATAGTTTAAATTGTTATTCGTTCCCTATTCTCGTATATTTTTAACCCGAATTTTCATAAAAGGATATGTCAGTAACACCATTAATGGCCCAATATGCACGGATAAAAGAGAATTATCCGGATACGATCCTATTATTCCGAATGGGAGATTTTTTCGAGACATTCGAGGATGATGCAAAAGTGGCCTCAAAAGTTCTCGGAATCACTCTTACCAAGCGGGCTAACGGTGCTGCCGAGGATGTTCCTCTGGCCGGGTTTCCACATCACGCTATCGACAGCTACCTGCCAAAACTTGTACGTGCCGGATACCGTGTAGCTGTCTGCGAACAGCTCGAAGACCCGAAGTTTGCTAAAGGAATTGTGAAACGCGATGTCATAGAGGTTGTAACTCCGGGCGTCTCGTTCAACGATAAACTTTTGGACCATAAGAAAAATAATTATCTCCTTTCGGTCTATATTGAGGATGAGATTGCTGGACTAGCATTCAGCGATATATCGACAGGAGAATTTCAGGCATTCCAGGTGCACCGCAAAGAATTGAATCAGCAGGTCGGATCGATTAATCCTTCCGAAATACTAATTCCTAAAAAACTTAAAAATGATCTGGAACCTCTGATAAACAAATTTTCTCCCGATTCCAGGATAACCAGGATAGACGACTGGATCTACAATTATGATTACGGTTCAGAACTTTTAATGAACCACTTCAATACAAAAACCCTTAAGGGATTCGGAATTGAAGGAATGAACCAGGCAATTTCATCTGCAGGGGCTGTTCTTAATTATTTGCGTGATACGCAGAAGGCAAATCTACCTCATATAAATAAAATATCGAGATATAATCCTTCCGACTATATGATTCTGGATTTTTCAACTAAAAAAAATCTGGAGATTACTTTTTCGATTAATGACGGTGACCGTGAAGGAACATTAATATCCATTCTGGATAAGACCGAGACAGCGATGGGCGGAAGGATGCTAAAGAAATGGATCTCCGCACCGTTGATAAAACTGGAACCCGTTTTAAAAAGGCAGGAATCTGTTGAGGAATTTTATAAAGAAAAAACACTCAGGAAAAATCTCCGGAATGAACTGAAAGAAATCGGTGACCTGGAAAGACTCACTTCCAAAATCTGTACCGGAAGAGCTAATCCGAGAGAAATGATCAATCTGAAAACCTCCCTTAAAAAAATTCCGCTTATTAAGCAGCTTCTGGATCTTTCAAAATCGGAGACTCTTTCACAAATCAACGGCAGGCTGCATCAGATCGACTGGCTCGTAGAGAAAATTGAATTAGCAATTAGCGACGAACCTCCCCTTTCGGTTTCTGACGGAGGAGTTATAAGAACGGGATACAATCCGGAACTTGATGAATTGAGAAGTCTTTCGACAAATGCGAAGGATTGGATTTCTAACTTGCAGAAGACTGAACGCGAGAGAACTAAGATCTCCTCACTCAAAGTAAGCTATAATAAAGTCTTCGGTTACTACATTGAAATAAGCCATGCTAATAAAGACAAAGTTCCGCAGGATTACATCCGGAAACAGACGCTGGTAAACAGCGAACGGTACATAACTCCGGAATTAAAAGAGTATGAAGACAAAATACTTAACGCGGAAGAAAAAATCGCAAAACTGGAATTTGAATTGTATGATCAGGTCCGCTCTTCAGCCGCAACTGCGTCGGCTGAAATCCAGGAGAATGCCGGTCTGGTGGCAATGCTGGATTGTTATCAATCTCTCGCTGAAGCAGCCGATGAGAATAAGTACATTAAACCCGTTATGGATGAATCTGATTCAATTGAAATAGTTGACGGCCGTCATCCTGTAGTTGAAAAAATTCTTCCGCCGGGCGAAAAGTTCACACCCAACAGTTCTAAACTCTCTTCTTCAGAAGAGCAGATAATCGTACTAACCGGACCAAATATGGCCGGTAAATCGGTCTATCTGAGGCAGGTGGGTCTTATTGTTCTAATGGCCCAGATCGGTTCTTTCGTACCGGCTAGAGAAGCGAAGATTGGAATTGTAGATCGAATTTTTACTCGTGTTGGCGCAAGCGACAATATTTCCTCCGGTGAAAGTACTTTTCTGGTTGAGATGCAGGAGGCTGCGAACATTCTCAACAACGCAACTGGCAAGAGTCTTATACTTCTCGATGAAATCGGGCGCGGCACAAGTACATTCGACGGAATTTCCATTGCCTGGTCTATTACGGAATACCTGCACGAGAATCCGAATCTGAACGCAAAAACTCTTTTCGCTACACACTACCACGAACTGAATGAGATGGCGGAACTTTTTCCGCGTATAAAGAATTATAAAGTTGAAGTCAGAGAATACGGCGACAAGGTTATTTTTCTTCACAAAGTTACACCGGGCGGAGCAGATCACAGTTACGGAATCCAGGTAGCCCAGATGGCAGGTCTTCCTCAGTTTGTAACTTCAAGAGCAAAGGAAGTACTGGCAAATCTTGAGAGCAAGGAATTAACACCGTACGAGGTTAAGAAAGCTAAACTTGCCCGACTTAAAAATCAGGATAACCTTCAGATAAGTCTTTTTGAGATGAAAGATGACTCATTAAGGAAAGAGATTTCGGATATACCGATAAACGAACTTACTCCGCTTGAAGCACTAAATAAATTGAGTGAGTTAAAGAAAAAACTTGATGATAACAAAAGTTAATTGGAAAAACAGAATGAAATCATTAAAAACTGACCGGTCAAAATATTCTCCTCTAATTTTTACGGGTTTAAAAGTATTCTTTTCTACAGGTATAATACTCCTGGTGCTGATTATTTCCGGATGCGGTAAAAGCTTAACTCCCGAAGATGAAAAATATCTTGCCTCTTTAGAAGAACACAGGCACGGTAAAAATGCTTATATGAAAGAAGATCCCAATTCACCCTTCAATTACAAAAGTAAAATTGAATTTCATGAATTGAATTATTTTGATGTAGACCCGGAATACAGATTTAAAAGCAGGTTATTCGAATATGAACCGAAAGACACCGTAATAATTTTCGGTACCAAAGGTGAGGAGAGGAAAACCGTGCGTTTCGGATATGTCCAGTTCGATTACCGGGGGAAGAAATACAATATCAATGTTTATGAGGGGATGTCACGCACAGGACAGAAATACTATTCGATCTGGTTTACAGACCAAACTACAAACAAAGAATCATACGGGGTTGGAAGGTACATTGATTTTGAAAAGCATCCTGACCCGGAATTTATTTATGAAGTCGATTTCAATCTGGCATACAATCCGTATTGCGCATACAGCCCCGAGTATTCATGTGCTATTCCAACAAAGGAGGACTTTATTCCCATTGAAATCCGTGCAGGAGAGAAAAAATTTCACGATTAATAATTACGGAGTAAAAATTGGTAATCATTCTTGAAAAAAACGCGACTGATCAGCAGGTAGATAATGTTGTAAAACATCTTGAGGATTATGGTTTTCAGGTTCACAAGTCGATCGGCGTTGAAAGGACTATATTAGGCGCAATTGGAGTTCAACCAAATTTCGATACGCGGAAAGTAAGTATACTGGACGGCGTTGCAGAAGTCTACAGGATCACCACACCATATAAACTGGCAAGCAGAAGTTTCCATGAAGAAAATACAGTCATAAAGATTAAGGATGTTGAAATCGGCGGCAACCAGGTTGTTTTAATTGCCGGTCCATGTTCAATTGAAAGCGAGGACCAGATTTTCCGGATGGCAAAGGAAGTTGCTTCCGCAGGCGGAAAAATCCTGAGAGGGGGCGCATTCAAACCGCGTACTTCCCCCTATTCATTCCAGGGCCTTGGTGAGGAAGGATTGAAAATGATCCGCGCCGCAGCGAATGAATATAATCTTCTTGTAATAACCGAAGTGATGCAGATCGATCACATTGAACTGATGGATCAATACGTGGATATTTTCCAGGTTGGGGCCCGGAATATGCAGAACTTCTCCCTGATAAAAGAACTTGGCAAAGTTTCCAAACCTGTTATGCTTAAAAGAGGCATTGCAGCTACAATTGAAGAGTGGCTGATGTCCGCAGAGTATATCCTCTCAAGCGGTAACAGTAATGTATTTTTATGTGAGAGAGGGATCAGGACATTTGAACAGTATACAAGAAACACATTCGATCTTTCTGCAATTCCTGTGGTTCATAAAAAGAGTCACCTGCCGATTATTGCAGACCCGTCCCACGCTACGGGATTACGTGATCAGGTTCCGCCGATGGCCCGCGCGGCCGTTGCGGCAGGTGCGGACGGACTGATGATTGAAATACATGACAATCCGGAATTCGCATTTTCGGACGGGCCCCAGGCCCTTTTACCCGAAACATTTTCGAAACTTGTTGACGAACTCCGCCTCATTGCAAATGCGATAGGAAGGAAATTGTAATTGGCTTTGCAAAGAGTATCAATCTTAGGATTGGGATTAATCGGCGGATCAATTGCCAGATCTCTTAAAAATTCGAATCAGGAATATGAGATCCTCGGCTTTGATAAACCTGAGGTACTCCGGAAAGCGCTTAAGGAAAACGTAATCGATTCCGGATTACAAAACATAAGAGATTCTCTCGTAAGCGATATAATTTTTTTATGCCTGCCCGTGGATGAATCCCTAAAGTCATTCGAGAATTTAATCCCGTTGCTCAAACCGGGTCAGGTTATAACGGATGTGTGCGGAGTTAAATCGGTTTTTCAGGAAATCTGGAACCGGGCCGGCTCAAAAGGAATTTATGCAGGCGGCCACCCGATGACGGGCAAAGAGTCGAGCGGATTTGAGAATTCAGATCCCTACCTTTTTGAAAATTCGGTCTACATTTTAAGCGAGAATGAATCGAACAGCGGAATCGAGCCGCTTATACAGGTAATCAAACTTCTCGGCGCGCGTATTAAGTTCCTGAATCCGAAAGTACATGATATTGTTGTCGCATCCGTTAGTCATCTCCCGCAGCTGATGGCAGTTTCTCTAATTAATTCAGCAAGTCTTAAAGAGAACGATATTAATTTCTTCGATTTTGCAGCGGGCGGTTTCAGGGACATGACTAGAATTGCATCAAGCGATTATAAAATCTGGGATGCCGTATTCAGAAATAATAAAAAAAATGTTCAAATGGCAATCGATAATTTCATAAACGATCTGCTCGTTTTGAAAAAGCTGGTCACATCAGGAGAATCAGAATCAATTGCCGGCAGGTTCGAAAATGCAAGGATTCGCAGGGACGAGATTCCGAGAAACACAAAAGGATTTATCAATTCACTTTTCGACCTCTTCATAAATGTAAAAGACGAACCCGGAGTTCTTGCAAAACTGACAACACTCCTCTTCGAAAACGGTATTGATATAAAAGATCTCGAATTGCTTAAGGTAAGACAGGGTTCAGGCGGTACATTCAGAATCTCATTCGAAACAGAGTCAGCTCATTCCAAAGCAAAAGATCTCCTTTCCAATGCAGGATTTACAGTCACGTAGTATTGATAGTTAGAGTAGCATCTGATTATTTTAGCCCACAAAATTTTATTTGATGGAGAAATTAAATGGCAACAACTTCCGATTTCCGTACGGGAATGGTTATTAGATGGAATAATGAATTATGGTCGATTGTGGAATTCCAGCATGTTAATCCTGGTAACTGGCGCGCATTTGTAAGAACCAGGTTAAAGAATATGAAGACCGGCAAAGTAATTGAAAATAGATTCCGTTCAGGAGAAGCTGTTGATGATGTGAGGGTTGAACGACATCAATATCAGTACCTTTACAGGGACGGTGCCGATTTTGTACTGATGCATAATGAATCGTATGAGCAGATCAATATATCGCCGGAACTGATCGGTGAGGGTCAGCAGTTTCTTAAAGAGAATATAAATATCGACCTTCTACTGGACGGTACCCAGATTGTTGCGGTTGAACTTCCGCTTTTTATAAATCTAAGAGTAGTTTATACAGAGCCGGGAGTTAAAGGCGATACAGCAACCAACACATTAAAACCCGCAAAACTTGAAACCGGGGCTACTGTAAATGTGCCGCTATTTGTAAACGAAGGCGATTTGTTGAAGATTGATACTCGATCCGGCGGTTACGTAGAACGTGTAAAAGAATAGACGCAAAAAGTGGAGATTATTTTCTAATAAAAGAAGCAACTGCATCGGCAGATCTTTCACCATCTATTGCCGCCGAGACAATTCCTCCGGCATATCCTGCCCCTTCACCGACAGGAAATAGACCTTCAATTTCCACATCCATCAGGGAATGGTTGTCCCGGGGAATCCGGACCGGTGAACTTGTCCTTGTTTCAGCCGCTAAGATCTGAGCTTCTTCTGTGTAATATCCCTTCATCTTTTTATCGAATTGAAGAATTGATTTTCTTAGTCCATCTACGATGTTATTTGGTAAGATTTCGTGTAAAGGAGAAGTCACTATTCCCGGGATATATGATGTTTTGGGTAAAGTGCCGGATATATTTCCATTAACAAAATCTGTAATTCTTTGAGCAGGAGCTCTCTGTGTTTTCCCGCCTGCTTCAAATGATCTCTTCTCTAAATCTTTTTGAAATTCAAGTCCGGCAAACACTCCGGATGAACTAAAACCGGTCCAGTCTTTTTCATCAACCGAAACCACGAGTCCTGAATTTGCAAAAGGTGAATCACGCCGCGATACACTCATTCCATTCAATACAAGTTCCCCGGGTGCGGTTGATGCGGGTATAATTATACCGCCAGGGCACATGCAGAATGAGTATACTCCCCTTCCGTCCACCTGGCATGCCAATCCGTAAGTCGAAGCGGGAAGGTTTTCATTTCTAGTTTTAGAATGATACTGGATCTGATCGATCAATGCCTGCGGATGTTCAATCCGGACTCCCATCGCAAATGGTTTAGCTTCAATTCTTATCCGGTGTTTATCGAGCATATAGTAGATGTCCCTTGCAGAGTGACCGGTTGCCAGAATAACCGCATCACCATAAATTTCTTCTGAATCATTAATTATTACTCCCGTTACCCGTTTACCGGTAAGGATTAAATCTGTAATTCTGGAGTTGAAGCGTATCTCGCCATTGTATTTCAGTATAGTGTTCCGGATATTCTCAACGACTTTAGGAAGTTTATTAGAGCCGATATGGGGATGCGCGTCTATCAGAATATCGCGCTGTGCTTCGTGCTGAACAAGAATTGAAAGTATTCTGTTCACATCGCCCCGTTTAGTAGATCGGGTATAAAGTTTGCCGTCGCTGTAAGTACCGGCTCCCCCTTCTCCGAAGCAATAATTCGAATCGGGATCGACTATTCCCTCCTGCTGGATTGACTGGAGGTCTTTTCGCCTCGATCTTACATCCTTGCCTCTTTCAATAACAACCGGTTTTATCCCCAGTTCAATCAACCTTAAGGAAGCAAACATTCCGGCCGGACCGAATCCAACAATTATAACTTTCTTACTGTTATCGGCTGATTTAAAATTTATTTCCGGATAAAGGTCATCGGGTTTTTCATTTTTAAATACAATCACCTTAACACGATAAACAGGATTCCTGCTTCTGGCGTCAATCGACCTTCTTATTGTTTGAACTGCGGTTAAATCCTCCGGTTTAAGGCCAAGTTTTTTTGCAGAAGTTAAACGGAGATAATCAGAGTTATTGATAAACTCGGGAGGGATTACAACTTCTATTTCTTTCTTCATGCTGTCCTCTGTTTTGAGGAAAAAATCAGTGAATTCAGAATCTGGTTCAGTTAAAATTTCTATTAAATATAATTATATCCGATCGATTTCTAATAAGTAGATCGAATTACGCCGCCATCAACGGCAATAGTGGAACCGGTAATAAATCCTGCCTGCTCCGAAGCAAGGTAAACAGCCAGGGATCCGATTTCATCAGGACGGGCTAATCGTTTCATCGGGACATCATTAGCCATGGAGGCCAGAACATGTTCGTGGGAATCGCCCGAAAGTTTTGCCCTGTTAACAGCAAGCTCGTAAAGACGGGCAGTAAGTGTATAACCCGGCGCAACGTTATTTACGGTGATATTGAATTTGCCAACCTGATTGCTAAGGGTTTTAGCCCAGGCGGTAACAGCGCTTCTAAGAGAATTTGAAAGGATCAGATTATCTACAGGCTGTTTAACCGAAAGAGAAGTGATGTTTATAATCCGTCCCCAGTTTTTCGATTTCATACCGGGAAGAACTAAGCGTGTAAACCGGATAGCACTTAAGAGGATTTGATCAACAGCGTCCTGCCAGTTCTCGTCCGTAAGATCCTCAAAGAATCCAGGTATAGGACCACCGCAATTATTGACGAGAATATCTATCTCACCTAAATTCTTTTTAATAGTATTCACAGTATTTTCAATATCGGACGGTTTATTAATATCGCAGACTACCCAGAACGGTTCGGAACCTGTCTGTGATTTTATTTCCTGAGCAGCTTTGATAAGATTTTCTTTATTCCTTGAACAGACGGCAACTTTACAACCTTCCCTTATAAAAAGTTCGGCAGTTGCCTTCCCGATTCCCATACTGGAGGAAGTAACAAGGACAGTTTTCCCTTTTAAATTAAGATCCATTTCAACCTCAAAGAAGGTTTATAACATTTGCTATTCCCTCTCTTATCATCATAACCCCATATGCAGCGAGGAAGAGAGATGCAATTTTAGCAAAAGCTTTCGAACCACCTTCACCCAAAGCTTTTGTAAGCCATTTAGCATTTGTAAGAATCGATACAATGATTATAAAATTTGCCAGCATTGCAGTAATTGTCGGCAAAAATCCGTACTTGTCATTCAATATCATAATTGTAGTCAATGCCGCCGGACCCATAATTAGCGGAATACCGAGAGGGACGATGCCGATGTTAGTGTGAGGATTCCTCCTGTTTTCGGAAGAGGAAAGAATATCGTTAATGCTAAGGATTAGAAGAATGAGTCCACCTGCAATTCTGAAATCGTTTATAGTAATACCTAGAAATCTCAGAACCGCTTTACCGGCGAATAAAAAACCGAGTGCAACAATAAATGCAGTTAGACATGCTTCAATAATCAGTTTTTTCCGCTGGTAGTTAGAGATACCTTCAGTAAATCCGAGAAAAACCGGAGTAGTGCCGATAATATCGATTGCTACGAAGAGCGGAATAAATGTTAATAAGAATAGATTAAAATCCATTTTACTTTTCTTTTAGATATCCCGAATACAATTTAAACTTTTCGATGGTTAAAAAATCAAAATGCCGGTATTAACCGGCACTTTGTAAAAAGCAAACACCTCTTATTTAGAACCTGCCGCTTTGTGTCCTGACATCACTTCACCTACAATCTGCTGTGTGTCCAAAGCAATTACAAGTTCCTCATTTGTCGGAATTCTCAATACTTTTACTTTAGAATCGGGGGCGGAGATGTCGGTTTCCCCCTTAACATTTTCATTTTTCAAAGGATCTATTTTAATACCGAGGAATTCAAGATTAGCGCAGACATCATTTCTAACCTTGATAGAGTTCTCTCCGATGCCTCCTGTAAAAACGAGGGCATCGAGACCGCCCATAGCCGCGGCATAACTTCCGACGTATTTTTTAATCTTATAGGTGAAAACATCGAAAGCATATTTTGCTTTTTTATTTCCTTCGGCAACAGCTTCTTCAATTTCGCGCATATCGCTGCTTTCGCCGCTAATACCAATTAAGCCGCTGTGTTTGTTCAAAAGCGTATTGGCTTCCGATAACGAGAGTCCTTCCTTCGCCATAATATAAAGAATTACGGAAGGGTCCATATCACCGCTGCGGGTACCCATAATTAAACCTTCGAGCGGCGTGAATCCCATTGTGGTATCGACCGAATGCCCGCAATCAACAGCTGCCATACTGCACCCGTTTCCAAGATGTGCGGTAATAATTTTCAATCCTTCATACGGTTTACCGAGCATATCAGCCGCTCTTTGCGAAACATACCGGTGCGAGGTTCCGTGAAAACCGTATCTGCGGATTTTATACTTCTTATAAAGTTCGTAAGGTATTCCATAAAGAAAAGCGTGCGGAGGCATTTTAACATGGAACGAAGTATCGAATACACCAACCTGCGGAGTAAGAGGCAGGTGCTCTTTGGTCGCCTGAATACCTTTAATATTAGGCGGATTATGGAGAGGTGCGAGTTCAATATTATCTTTAAGGGCTTTCATGACCTGATCGGTAATAAGAACTGAGCCGGAAAATGTTTCGCCGCCATGAACAACTCTATGACCGACAGCATCGATTTCGCTTTTATCCTTAATTACTCCGTGATTCGGACTCAATAAGACAGCAACAACATATTCAATGGCAATTGAATGATCGAGAATTTCCCCGACAATTTTTATTTTTTCTTTATCAAGCGGCTGGTGGGTTAATACGGCACTAGACATACCGATTCTTTCAACCATTCCTTTAGCCAGAGCGGTTTGAGTAGTCGTATCGATGAATTGATATTTAATAGACGAACTGCCGCAATTTAAAACGAGAACTTTCATAAATTCCTCAAATTTTATTTGATTATTTTGCCGTCGGCATCATATTTAAAGAAACCTTCGCCCGTTTTTTTACCGAGCTTTCTTTCACGTACGAGTTTCCGAAGAAGTGGATTAGGACGGTATCTCGGTTCTCCAAGAGTATCCCATAATGTCTGCATCCATGCAAGGACTTCATCAAGGCCCATAGAGTCAGCCATTTCCAGCGGGCCGTTTTTAAAGTTGTAACCGAGCTTCATTGCCAAATCGATATCCTCGGCAGTTGCTATTCCCTCAAGCAGGATATGCATTGCTTCATTCAGCAGCGGAACGATGGCTCTTGTAGTAATAAATCCCGGGTACTCATAAACCGGTATAGCTTTCTTTCCGATCTTAGCGGCAAATTTTTTGATTATCTCAACTGTTTTGTCGGATGTATCCAGAGCGCGAATCAATTCTACCAGAGGTACTTTGGGAACAGGATTAAGGAAATGCATTCCGATAATTCTGTCCTTGCGGTTTGTCGCGTCTGCAATTCTTGTTAAGCTGAGTGTGGAAGTATTCGAAATAAAGATTGTATGAGGACGGGCAATTTTATCGAGTGCCTGGAAAATTTTTATCTTAAGATCATAATCCTCATCAACAGCTTCAATTATCACATCGCTATCGGCAACATCTTTTAATTCGACCGTCCATTTAATTCTGCTCAATATCGATTTAAGTTCACTCTGAGTCATCGACCATCTGGATATTTCCCTTTCCATCGAAAGCTTGAGATGTTCCTGGGAAGCTTTGATATGATCCTCGTCCACTTCAACAATAAGAACATCGAGCCCTGCAGATGCGATGGTTTGGGCAATTCCCTGCCCCATAATACCACCGCCGATAATCGCAACATAATCGATCCGCTCAAGTTCCTCGACTCTTTGTACATTTCCGAGCAGATCTTCCAATTTTAATTTTTCTTCTGCCATATTATTCTCTCTAATTACTGTAATTTATTAACGTGTTAAAATATCGAAATCCTTCAATAGAATCATTTAATTGGACAAATATCATACCATGCCCGGATTTATAAATTTAAGCAAAAACGAAGCGGAAATTATCATAATTATTGGTTTTAGCAATCAATAATCAGAATTGAGAAACAATCCGGCTAGCACCCGTTAATCAGGTGAGGTTCAAGTTCCTGAATCGCGCGAGAGCGTAAGCATTTAACAAGAGAGCCATCGATAAAAGAATGATCAGATTTGTAGAAATTGAGAGGAGCGAACCATCCCTCCATAATACCTGCAGAAATGCTTCTACCGACCAGTAAGTCATAGTCATTTTGGAGATCGCTTGCATCCAGTCGGGAAGAAATGACGTCGGGAACCATGAACCGCCGACAGCTGACATAACTAGTATAATAAGCATACTGATTCCATTAGCCTGATTCATAGACTTGGCAACAGAAGTTACCAGCATTCCAAAAGAGACTGCTGCTGCTGCAGAAGCAATTATGACAATCAACAGGTTGGTAAAATTTGAAAAAATATCGACTCCGAATACTATCCAGGAGAAAAAGAAAAGGACAAGAAGCTGAAATGTTCCGAACAGGATTGTATATATATATTTGCTCAAGATTATTTGAGAGCGTTTAACAGGCATACATAATAGTCTTTTCAACGTTCCCTCCTGCTTTTCCTCGAACAATGATGTTGCCGCGCCTGTAATAGAAAAAAGGAGAAACATTATAGCCCACCCGCCTACAGTTCTTGTTAGACCGGGATTTGTAATTTCTTTTCCGACGAGCTGCTGATTATCAAATTTAATTAGATTGCCGATAATGTTTGCAGAACCCGAAGTATCCTGTGAACTTGAAAAGAGAGATGATGAATCGACACGGGTTGATGACCGGATAAAGGAATCGACCGGGACATTAAAATACTTCTGAACAACATTGCCGATATTTCTTATAAAAAGTCCGGTACTATCCGATCCTAAGAATTTAACAGCCTGACGGTTTAAGAGGACCGGAAAAATTCTTGGTATCTGGGTCATTATTGTCTGCTGAACGGTCCCCTGAATAAGTGCGGATTCAATATCATTCTTGGGGTCGTAATAGAATTTAAAATTAAGTGAAGAGGAGGTATCGCTGAAAAAATCTTTTGTCAGCACAAGAGCGGCCGATGAGGATTTACCGCTCCTGATCAATTCGATCGCCTTCTGCTCGGAGATTTGGATTGTATCGTTACTCTTTTCGTCTATATGCCTTTTAATAAGTATCAGTGATTTTGCTGAATCTAATTTATTCTCTAATAATTTTGCAACGATGGAATTGCTCTCATTAACAAACAGCATACTTACTTTACCTCTCGGCCCGCTGCCGCCGAAAATATTTCCGAATACAACTATTAAAGCCATAGGTACTATAAATGAGAGCAGCATAGCCGGTCTGTCATTAAAAAAACGGATTAAATCTTTCTTTATAAGCCTCAAAACAGTTTTCAATCTCTCAAACTCCTTCCTGTAATATTTAAGAACACATCTTCAAGAGAGGCTCTGCTTATCTGAATAAACTGATTGGGTATCCCCGCGTCCTCAAGAGCCGTATAGATTTTTGAATGCTGATTAAACGATTCGTCCGGAATCATCTCATAATAAAAATCGAATTCGGTCAACTTTCCGATCGAAGAGATAATCGGTAATTTACTGAGAGTCAGGGCTGTTTTCTGAATTTTAATTGTCTCTTTTTTCTCAAGCATATTAATCAGGTCGAGAAGAGATCCGCCGGCTATTATTTTACCGTTGTCTATAATTGCAAGTCTGGAGCAGAGCCGTTCAGCTTCCTCCATGTAATGTGTGGTATAAAGAATTGTCTTACCTTTCTGGTTGAGTCTGTTAAGCATGTCGAAAATCGCATTACGTGATTGCGGATCCACACCAACTGTCGGTTCATCGCATAGTAAAATAGGCGGGTCGTGAAGCAGACTCGCTGCAAGATTCAATCTTCTTTTCATCCCGCCCGAGTATTCATTAACCCTGTCCTTCTTACGGTCAGTTAACTGCACAAGTTCAAGGACTTCATCAATTTTTTTACCAAGTTCTGCTCCGTTTAGATCGTATATACTTCCGAATATTTTTAGGTTTTGAAGTGCATTCAGTTCAAGGTAGAGAGATATTTCCTGCGGAACATAACCGATATTTTTGCGGATTACCAGGTCATTAACTGAAAGTACTTTGCCGTCAATTTGCACATATCCTGCATCCGGAGGTAAAAACCCGGCAATTATGTTCATAAGAGTAGATTTACCGGCGCCGTTCGGACCAAGCAGACCGAAGAATTCACCTTCGGCAATTTCAAGATTAATATTTATTAGCGCGTTGATGTTTCCGAATTGTTTATCTACTTGCTTAATTTTGAGCATAAATTTTAACTATATTTATTTGTGTGCAAGATAATTGTTAGACTTTTTTAATCAAAGCGAATATTGCATTGAAACCTGAGACTATTTTAAGAAACTTTTTCGGATTCGATAGTTTCCGTCCTGGACAGGAGGAAATTATTAATTCAATACTTGCCGGCGAAGATCTTCTTGCAGTTCTTCCTACAGGCGGAGGTAAATCGATTTGTTACCAGATCCCCGCATTATTATCCGGTCAGTTTTCAATCGTAATTTCACCTTTAATCGCATTGATGAAAGATCAGGTAGATTCTTTAAACAGCCGTCAGATCGTATCCGGATTTATCAACAGCACTTTAGACTTCAGGGAAAGCAACAAAGTTCTGGATGAGATTTCAAGCGGCAGAATTAAACTTCTTTATTTATCCCCCGAAAAGCTGGGCAGCGTTCAGTTTTGTGAAAAGCTGAAAAGTCTTTCCCCATTTTATCTTTTTGTTGACGAAGCCCACTGCATCAGCGAATGGGGACACAGTTTCAGACCGAGTTACCGTCGTATTAAATCTTTCAAAGATCAGATCGGTTTCAGAAATGTTGCGGCATTTACAGCAACTGCAACAGAAGATGTAAGAAACGACATAATAGAACAGCTCGGATTAAACAATCCTAAAATTTTTGTTAAAGGATTTGAGAGAGAAAACCTGAAATTGAATGTTATTAGGAGCGGTTCCAAAAAAGAAAAGGTACTCGAATTATTGAAAAGATCCGAACTCCCCGCAATAATTTACACAGCGACCCGTAAATCAGCCGAAGAATTAGCAGACTATCTCCGTTTAAGCAATACCGATTCTGTTTTTTATCATGCCGGGATTGCACCCGAATTAAGAAGAATAATTCAGGACGATTTCCAGAAAGAACGGATCAAACTTATAATTGCCACAAATGCATTCGGAATGGGAATCGATAAGTCAAATATCAGAACATTAATTCATTATAATCTGCCAGGAAATGTAGAAAGCTATTATCAGGAGATAGGCCGTGCCGGCCGCGACGGGAAAATATCGAATGTCTATCTCCTCTATGATGATAATGACAGACAGATTCAGGAATTTTTTATCAGGAACTCATTCCCGACCAGAGAACAGATTGAAACCGTATATACGGCAATTTGCGATTACGCCCCTGTAGCTTTCGGTAACAGATACGAAAAAGAAATTCCTATCGACAAAAATCTCACATCCTTCCTGGAGTCAAAAGGAATTACAAAAGGATTAATGGAATCGACTCTGAAAATCCTCACCGATTCAGATAATATAACACATGTATCGCGGGATTTGAAGCACTATGTAAGATTAACAGTTGATCCGAGCCGCATTAAGAATTACCTAAATGCCCTGGAGGAAAACGATGTAAAAGACCTTCTACTTATTCTTATCCGCGAATACGGCAGTTCTATATTTCATTCCCGCACACCTGTCAATCCTGAAAAAATTTCGCAAATGATGGGAGAATCGGCCGTACAGATTGCAGAGTTATTAAGATCGCTCAACCTTTCAGGCCTTATTACATATGAATCTCCTTCTAATTTCCCCGGTATTAAATTAAAAAGTGAACGGATAAAGAGTGAAGACCTGGTTCTGAATTACGGCAGAACACGACAGTTAATTGAACAGAGCAGATCAAAACTAGAAATGATGATCGGATATGTTTTTTCAGACGGATGCCGCTTCGATTATCTGCTGAAATACTTCGGGCAGAATATTGGAATTTATAAATGCGGTCACTGCGATAATTGTACCGGTATTCCGGGGGGCAGCCAGCCTGTGGTTGATTTTATTGAGGATCGGATAATCGAGACTCTTAGAAGCTTGAATAGTCCGGTCAGAGTAACTGAGCTAATCAATACACTCATTGGCAAGGGAAATGTTAGATTACCGGGTAACATAGAGACACTCGGTTCATGCAGTCATTATTCGAAAAAAGAGATCGAAAAATCACTTTCTATACTTAAAGAAAATAAAAAGATCTTAGTCCGTAAGAATGTATGTGAACTTGCCGATTCCGATTTAGAAACAAGTGATGCTATTACAACAAATGAAGGTTATGAATTAGAACTGAAACTATTCAACCTGTTGAGGCAGATAAGAAAAGAAGCTGTTTCAAAATTCGGTCAGCCGCCCCACATTATTTGTCCAGACGAAGTCCTGCGGGAGATTAGCAGAAAAAGACCATCTACATTCTCACAACTATTGGAGATTCCGGGATTTAATCAGAGAATGTTGAATAAAATCGGGGAGGAGATTCTTTCGGTTATCGAGGAAAATAAATCGGAATCGAATTTAAGTAAACTGGTCAAACAGAAGAAACTTCCAGATAACATTGTAACGATCCATGAATTGCTGAAGAAAAAATATCCAGTGGAAGACATTATTAAATTGACAGGGCTTTCGGAAACGCTCGTTTCAATCCAGATCGAAACATTGATAGGCTATTTCCCGGAATTAGAAACAGATTATTTATTCAATGCCAATGAGCTGAATGAAGTTAAGGGAAAAATAAAAGAAGGGATTACTGATTTAAAACCATTGTATGAATCACTAAATAAACAAATCGGGTATCCCAAGTTGAGGATCATACTTGCCTCGGTAAAATCTAATCAATAACGCGGTCGGCTTTTAGTTCGATCAGGTATCTATCTGCCTTAGAAAAAAAACTGTTCCATTTTTCAATATCATAAGTAAGATTTTTTATAAAACGGTTATAGTCTTCACGGGTAACATTATACTTTTCGAAAATCTTAAGATGATAAATTTTAATTGAATCCGGCTGGGCGGCATATTTTTCTTCTGCTATAATATTCTCAACATAGATTCTTGAAGCAATATCCTCACTCATTTTATTTCCTCCGCATGAGCTAAGGATAAGGACGGATATGAAAAATGGCAGGAATCCGGAGAGCTTATTTCTTTTTACTTGCTTCAAAAAGAATTCTCTTTTCACGTTCGGTTAAGTTCTGATATCCGCTTTGACTTATCTTATCGAGTATCCTGTCGATCTCCTCCTGAGTAACGGTCAGCTCATCCTTCGGCTTAGAAGATATATCCCTGAATTTAGCATCTTCAACTTCATCTTCATTAATTCTTCCGGAGAATTTCGGCCTCCGGTAATTATCGTATGAATCGAATGACTTCGGTTTTTTAAATGAATTTAAAACATTTGAGAAATTGAAATTGCTACGTTTATCCATTACAAGGAAAATAAATCCTGTAATTGCCCCGCCGATATGGGCCAGGTGAGCAACAAAAGATGGTTCGTTTATAGACAGAAACTCAAAGACAATCAGCATCGCAATCAAGTATTTTGCTTTAATCGGAATAAGGAAGTAGATATAAACACGCCGGTCCGGGAAGAACATCGCGAATGCGATCATCACACCGTAGACGGCACCTGAAGCTCCAATAGTTGGTGCTAGTGAATCGGAAAGAACCGGTGAAAGAAGAATTTGAAGAAGTCCCGCACCGAAACCGCAGAGAAGGTAAAAGATTAAGAACTTTTTAGATCCCATCAGTTGTTCAATCTCCATACCGAACATCCAGAGCATAAACATATTGAATAGAATATGAGTAAAGTTTCCGTGCATAAACTGGTATGTAAGAAACTGCCAGATCTGGAAATTGTATTCCATACCTGCCTGATCGAATCCTGTAATCGGATTTAAAGCGAAATAACGGTTCAAGATATACCAGCCCGGAAGCCCGTTAAACATCAAATTATCGAAAATCAATTGAACGATAAAAACACCGATGTTTATAATCAGAAGGTTTTTTATGATAGGAGGGAAAAATGTAAATCCGCCGAATCCCGATGGCCTGTAATAATCTCTTGAATCGTAACCCATTAATTTATCCGTATAGATTGTTTGTAAGAAAGTTAAACTATTTTGACATCATTCTAAAGGAGCCGACGGAATATTAAACGGCGCAGGATCAGAAGGTACAGATCCTGCCCGCCAGAATAAATTAATTATCATCATTCAATGCAGCCACACCCGGAAGAATTTTCCCTTCGAGGAATTCAAGTGAAGCCCCGCCGCCGGTTGATACATGGGAGACTTTATCATCAAGCCCTGCTTTACTAACAGCCGCGGCAGAATCACCGCCACCGATTATAGTTACAGCTCCTTTAGAAGTAGCAACAGCAAGCGCTTCTGCTATTTCATTAGTACCCTTTGCAAAATTATCGAATTCAAAAACACCGAGCGGTCCATTCCATACTACTGTTTTACTGCTTAGTATAACATTTCTAAATTCTTCAATAGTTTTCGGACCGATATCGAGGCCCATTTTATCTGCCGGGATTTTATCGGCATCAACAATAGACGGAGTAGATTCATTTTTAAATTCTGATGCTATCACATTATCCTTCGGAAGAAGAACCTTGGCATTCGATTTCTTGAATTTCTCCAGGACGTCTTTTGCCAGATCAAGCTTTTCTGTCTCCAGAAGAGAGGTACCGATTTCATACCCCATTGCTTTATAGAAAGTATAAGCCATTCCTCCGCCAATAAGCAGATAATCAACTTTTGGAAGAAGGTTATCGATAACATCAATCTTACCTGAGATTTTTGAACCACCCAGAATCGCAGTAAAAGGCCGAACAGGATTTGCGACTGCGCTTCCAAGATAATCGAGTTCTTTCTGCATCAGGTAACCGGAAGCACAGGTTTTAATAAACCTGGTAACGCCTTCCGTAGAAGCATGAGCACGATGCGCAGAACCGAATGCATCGTTTATGTAAACGTCACCAAGTTTAGCGAGCTGCCCTGCAAACCCGGCATCATTCTTCTCTTCTTCAGAGTGGAACCGAAGATTCTCAAGCAGAAGTACCTCCCCGTCTTTCAATGAGTTTACAATAGCTTCAACCTGATCGCCGATGCAATCCGGTGCAAACTTAACATCCATCTGAAGCAATTCACCAAGTCTAACAGCAACCGGTTTCAGGCTGTATTTCGGATTCGGTCCGCCTTTCGGACGGCCGAGGTGACTCATAAGAATAGTGCGGCCGCCATCTTTAATAATTTTTTTAATTGTCGGAAGAGCAGAAGTGATTCTGATATCATCAGTGATATTCAGATTCTCATCAAGTGGCACATTGAAATCGACTCTAACCAGTACCTTTTTGCTATTCAGATCAACTTTGTCGATACTTAATTTTTTCATATTCCCTCCGGGGTCATACAAAATATAAAAAAAAGACGCAGAACTGAAATGTTCTGCGTCCTTTTAAACAATAATGAAATTACTTGATTAATTTTAAGAGCAGATCAACGACTCTGCATGAATAACCCCATTCGTTATCATACCACGTTACAATTTTAAACATTCTCTTTTCACCTTTCAGATTATTCTGAACGGTTGCAAGCGAATCGTAAATCGATGCACGGTCGTCATGTATAAAGTCGGTTGAAACAACTTCCTCGTTGCAATAACCGAGAATCCCCTTCAAATATGTTTCCGATGCTTTTTTCAAAAGCTGATCAATCTCCTGAATAGATGTCTCCTTTTCCGAACGGAATGTAAGATCTACAACAGAAACATTTGCAACAGGCACTCTGAACGACATCCCTGTAAGTTTCCCCTTTACCTGTGGAAGTACTTCGCCAACAGCTTTAGCGGCGCCCGTGGATGACGGTATGATGTTAATAGCTGCGGCACGCCCGCCTCTCCAATCCTTTTTGGAAGGACCATCAACGGTTTTCTGTGTTGCCGTGTATGCGTGGATAGTTGTCATAAGACCTGATTCAATTCCGATTCCCTCTTTAAGGAGCACATGAACAACCGGAGCCAGACAGTTTGTAGTGCAGGATGCATTCGAAACGATCTGATGTTTTGAAGAGTCGTATTCGTTATCGTTTACACCTATAACAAATGTTTTTACTTCACCTTTGCCGGGTGCGGTGATAAGAACTTTTTTTGCACCGGCAGTAATGTGCCCTTTTGCTTTTTCGCCGTCGGTAAATAACCCTGTTGCTTCAATTACAATATCAACACCGAGTTCTTTCCATGGCAATTGAGAGGGTTCCTTTTGTGCGAGTACACATTTTATTTTCTTACCGTTGACAACAAGAATATCATCTGTTTCCAGCGACGGATTGCTTTTTTCACTTCCTAATGTTCCGGCGAATTTACCGTGGACTGAGTCATATTTCAACTGATAAGCAAAATATTTTGCATCTGTGCTAACATCAACAACAGCTACAATATCAATTTCTTTTCCGAAGTAGCCCTTATCAACCAGCGCACTGAATACGAGTCTGCCTATTCTACCAAATCCGTTAATACCAACTTTTACCGACATTTTATTTACCTCCAATAACGTTTTTTGTGTAAAATTGAATGCAAATATAGAAATTCAGTCAGGAAGTATCAATTTGAAAAGAATGGCCCCGGTATATTTCAAAAGAATTGTTGATTATGAGGGAAAAGTTTATCTTGCGGTCGTTCAATCCCCATATTTAGAATTCAATAAATTTAACAGAGGTTAAAAATGCCGTCATCAGAATTTTTAGCTTACGTTCCCATTTTTTCTGAAATACCGATGGATACTATAGAAAAAATTGAAAAGATCGGGACGAGAAGAATGTTCAACAAGAACGACGTTATTCTGATGGAAGATGAAGTCGGATCTGCACTTTTTGTTATTGTTCAAGGTAAAGTAAAAGTTGCAAGAACAAGCAGCGACGGAAGAGAAGTTATATTAACCATTTTATCCGACAGCGATTTTTTCGGTGAAATGGCAATTCTTGATGGCCAGACCAGGTCTGCAACCGTCGTAGCTATTGAGGACTCCGAGCTTTTCCTTATCCAGAGAAATGATTTCATTAATCTGTTAAAGGAGTATCCGGAAGTCGCAATTTCTTTATTACAGGAACTTACTAAGAGGTTGAGAGCTGCAGACGGAAAGATAAAAGCCCTATCTCTTAAAGACGCGGAAGGAAAAGTTGCAACCGTAATACTCCAGCTTGCCGATGATGTGGGAATGATTAAACACGGTAAAGTCGAAATCGACAAACTCCCGCTTCAGCAGGATCTTGCTAATATGGCCGGTACTTCAAGGGAAACAATATCAAGGACTCTTCATTCATTTGCAAAGAAGGGTATGATCGAACTGGACGGAAGTAAATTGAGAATTATGGATTACGAAAAATTCAAGGAACTCTACAGCTGATGCCGGCCAGAATAGATCTTCATATGCACACTACATACTCGGACGGTATTTACTCCCCTGCCGAGCTGGTTCAAAAGGCAAAAGCAGCCGGTCTCGATACAATTAGTATAACGGACCACGATAGTCTAAACGGAATTAAAGAAGCGGTTGCAGTAGGTAAGGAAATAGGCGTTGAGGTAATCCCCGGAGTCGAAATAAGTACAGACCTTGATGAGAAAGAAGTACATCTCCTCGGCTACTTCATAGATATTGAAAATGAAGAACTTCAGAAGTATTTAAGTTTTTTCAGGGACGAAAGATTTCACAGGGCTAAAAGAATAGTCCAAAAACTTAGAAACCTGGGATTATCGATTACAATAGACGATGTAACCGACCTCGCAAGAAACTCGGCAATTGGAAGACCACATATTGCATATGCTCTTGTAAACCTTGGACTTATCAAAAATTATTATGAAGCTTTTGAAAGATTCATTGGAGATTACGGCCCTGCTTTCGAAAGAAAGATTCATGTTTCACCTCAGAGTGCAACCAAACTGATCAGCGATTCCGGCGGACTCTCCTTTGTTGCACATCCAGGATATATGAAGGAATCGATCCTAACAGATCTTATCAAAGCGGGCATTGACGGAATTGAAGTTATTCATCCGAGTCATTCCGAAAGCCAGATTCACTTTTACAGGGGGATTGTTAATCAGTATTGTCTGCTTGAAGCGGGAGGTTCCGATTTCCACGGCGGCAAAAAAGATGACGAATCAAACCTGGGTAAATATATTATCTCACCAAATCACCTCGAAGCAATGAGAACTATGCTTCATAAAAACAGCGCATGAATTAAACTTCTACCACATTTTTAATATTATAATAGTTATTACACTTTATGTTCCGCGGGAAAATACTAAATTTGCCTTGCGGTTTTAAATAACAACCTTAATCTTGAGGGAAAATAATGGGCAGGTTAAAATTATTTTTTATTCTGATATTGATTTCTTCTTCAATCCTTCCTCAGAACATCGGCAGCTGGAAAATATATTCCGATATGAAAGATATTAAAGAAGCTGCGATTGCTTCAGATGGAGTCTGGACCGTTTCCAACGGCGGGGCTTTCATGTTAAAATTTTCGAGCGATACTTCATTTATCGTATTAAATAAAGCAGAAGGATTGATGAGTCAGACACTTACCTCTGTTGGAATTGATAAAAACGGGAAAGTCTGGTTCGGTTCCCAGGAGGGTTATATAATTGTCTACAATCCCGAAAAGAAATCGGCATCTAGCATACCGGATATTTTTAAATCGAATAAAACCCGCAAGCAGATAAACGACATCTATTTTTCAGGTGATACCGCATTTGTTGCAACGGATTTTGGATTAGCCCTCATTAATATTTCCACTCTTACGTTTTACGACACATTTTTAAAACTTGGCGTCTTTGCAACGGAGACAAGAATTCTGAATACTTATAAATCGGAACTTGTATATACACTTACCGAGAGTGGCGTAGCTATTCAGAAATCCGGTGCGCAGAATTTATCGGCTCCGGAATCTTGGAATTCCTATGCTTTCGGCGGCGGTATTCCCGCTCAATCCGGGAGTAAAATTCTTTCTTACAACGGTGAAATAATATTAGCTGCAAGCAACGGTATTTACAGATTTATTAACGGCACGTGGAGCCTTTTGACGCTTCAGGGTAATACCGTAAAGGATATCGCAATTTCAGGAAATACACTTTACGCGATAACCGACAAAAAATTATTTTCATATAGCAATAATCAGTTAACCCAGCTATTCGATAATCAATCTATCTCACTTTCTTCAGTCTCTGTTCTAAATAATAAAATTTACCTTTCATCAACTAACGGATTGATTGAGATTATGGGGAGCGGTATAAAATATTTATCACCAAACGGTCCTTACAGCAATCTTTTTATCAATCTTTCAGTCTCCGGTAGCGGGAATCTCTATGTTGCAACTGGAAAAGATGTTTTCGGTGTCGGATTTCTGGAGTTTGACGGACAATCATGGAAAAGATACAGCAAAGAAAATGTCACTCAACTCCCTTCAAATGCATTTTATAATGTTTATGCTACGGAAAACAACTCTGTGTATCTCTCCAACTGGGGAAACGGATTTACAATTTTTAAAAACGGTCAGTTCGAGACATACACCGCTGCAAACAGCGAACTTGTAGGTATACCTGCAAATACAAATTTTCTTGCGATCTCCGATATAAAAGTCGACCCGAAAGGAAACATCTGGATTGCCAACCATCAGTCGGCAGCAAGAAAACCTCTTAGCGTATTGACACCAGATAAGAAGTGGTATCATTATTCGATGACAAATCCTACTCTTTCAGAATTTGATGTACTCGATAAAATGGTGATAGATCAGAACGGTACAAAATGGTTTGTTGTAATCGAGGGTAACCGGGGTCTCTATTATTTTAATGAGAAGGAGACATTTACAAATTTATCGGATGATACACAGGGAGTACTAAAGCAGTCTAATAATCTGCTGAGCGACATAATTACCTCCCTTGCGATTGATAAACGGGGTTATCTCTGGATAGGAACCAGTTTGGGTGTAAATGTAATTACCGATCCGTCCAAACCGACTACAACATTGTACAGCAACTTCGCATTATCGATTAAAAACCAGAGCGTCACCTGTATTGCTGTTGATGCACTTAATCAGAAATGGATCGGGACTAAACAAGGCGTTGCTGTAATTTCCAGCGACGGGTATCAACTGGTAGATTTCTATAATACTAAAAACAGTCCTCTGCCAAATGACGAAATAAGAAGCATTGCCATAGATGAAAATCTCGGTAAAGTATATATCGGAACTGATTACGGACTTGTTGAGCTTCAGACCTCTTCAATAAAACCGGTGGAGAGTTTTAATCAACTCACCGTCTATCCGCAGCCACTTATAATTGAGGGAAGCGGCGCCGTTCAGGTAACAATTGACGGTCTGATTAAAAGCAGCAGGATCAAAATACTCGATATTTCAGGTAATCTGATCCGGGAATTTACTTCGCCGGGCGGCCGAGTTGCTTTCTGGGATGCAAAGGATCTTAATGGTAATTATGTCCCTTCCGGCATTTATATAATTGTTGCAAATGACGAAGAAGCAAACAGTGTTACAACTGGCAAGGTTGCCGTAATCCGAAAGTAGATATTTTGTTATGATAGATATTCGAAATTTATCGATACAATTCACCGGCGAGAATCTCTTTGAAAATGTGAATATTAAGATTCACCGTAAAGATAGAATTGCACTGGTCGGCTCGAACGGCAAAGGGAAATCGACCCTGCTTAAACTTCTGATGGATTTTGAGAAGCCTGAGAGCGGTGAAATAGTAAAACAGAAGGGCCTCCGGATCGGATATCTTCCACAGGATTTAATAGCATTTAAAGACCGGTCACTTTTTGATGAGGTTAAATCCTCCCTGCTCGAAATCCACTCGATTATCCAAAGTGAAAATGAAATACTGAATATTCTCAATTCTGAAACAATTGATGATGAAGAGAGACAGGAATTACTTAACGCGCTGGGCGAACTACATCACCGTAAAGACGAATTAAATTTCTATACCGCCGAATCCAGAATCGAAAAAATACTGGAGGGACTCGGATTTAAAAAGAAGGACTTCCACAGATCTACGGAGGAATTTTCGGGCGGATGGCAAATGCGTATTCAACTTGCCAAAATTCTGCTGGCGGAAAACGATCTCCTGCTTTTGGATGAACCTACTAATCATCTCGATATCGAAACTCTGCAGTGGCTGATTGAATTTCTAAATAGCTACAAGGGGGCAATAATAGTTGTATCCCACGACAGACATTTTGTAAACAGTATTACAGACAAAACTCTGGAAGTATTCAACAATCAGATTAATTTCTATCCGGGCAATTACGAGCATTATCTAAATTTCAAGGATGAAAGGGATATCCAGCTTAAAGAAATGCAGAAAGTCCGGGAGAAAAAGATTAAGGAAACCGAAAGATTCATTGAAAGATTCCGGTACAAAAATACTAAAGCAAAACAGGTGCAGAGCCGGATCAAAATGCTGGAACGGATGGATACTGTTGAATTGATTGAGCAGGAAAAAAAAATTGAAATAAGGTTCCCCGACCCGCCAAGAAGCGGAGTCCTTCCCGTTGAGCTGAAGAATATTTCAAAGTCCTATGGTAACCTGGAAGTACTGAAAGGTATTAACGTTGCAATAGAACGCGGAGAAAAAATTGCAATTGTAGGTGTTAACGGCGCCGGGAAGACAACTCTTGCAAAGATAATCGGTTCAAAAATTTCTCCTTCCGGAGGTGAGATATTATACGGCCACAATACGATTATCTCCTATTACGAACAGGAAGTAGCGGACTCACTCAATCCGGAAAATGACCTTATCGATTCACTAGAAGAAATTAACGACGAATTGACACCGGGACAGATCAGAAAGATTTTAGGAACGTTCCTTTTCTCGGGCGAAGATGTTTTCAAAAAGATAAAGGTTCTATCAGGCGGAGAGAAAAGCCGCGTAGCATTAGCCCGTTTACTTCTTACGAAGAGCAATCTTATCATTCTTGATGAACCTACTAATCATCTCGATTTCTCATCCAAAGAGATACTTCAAAAGGCTCTTTTAAATTTCTCAGGGACAATGATAATTGTATCGCACGACATCGATTTTATTAGGCCTATTGCTAATAAAATATTCGAAATTAGGAACGGGAATCTAAATGTTTATTACGGTGGAATCGATTATTATTTAAACAAGCGGCTCGAATTGCACGGCCTGGATTCCATGGAGGATAAAAATATAACGAAGGATAAGCTGACCCGACGGGATCAGAAAAGAATCGATGCGGAATTAAGAAATCAGAAGTTCATCTTAACAAAGGACCTCAGGAGAGATCTTGATAATTGTGAAAAGGAGATCAGAATTCTGGAGGAATTCAAATCAACAATTGAAGCAGAGCTTGCCGATCCGGAGATTTTTTCCAATCCGATATCTGCAAAAAATAAAAATATTGAATACGAAAAGACCAAGCAGCTCTTAGAAGATGAATATAACCGCTGGACCGAACTTTCCAACAGACTGGAAGAAATTGAAGAAAATTTTAAGAGAATTTAAAATCGATTTCTACTTTGTAAGGAATTCCTCAGCAAGTGCAATTCCTCCAAAGAGTGGGGCATCATCACCCAATTTCGTCTGAACAATCTTCACAATTTTACCCGGTTCCGGAAGCACTGATTTCTTAAAAGAGGATTTAACCTTTGGAAGCATAAAATCCCCGATGGCCTCAAATACGCCCCCGCCAATTACAATCGTGTCCAGATTTAGAAGCGTTGTAAGACTTCCGAGAACTGAACCGATTGTTAAGGCCGAACGCGAGACATATTTAATTGTTACCGGATCACCTTTCTTTACAGCCAGA
Source organism: Melioribacteraceae bacterium (assembly GCA_035362835.1). NCBI lineage: Bacteria > Pseudomonadati > Ignavibacteriota > Ignavibacteria > Ignavibacteriales > Melioribacteraceae > Melioribacteraceae bacterium. The sequence continues at coordinate 210,446 of DAOSDY010000002.1, read as the reverse complement.
GCCAATCCTTTACTCTTCAAAACTTTCTTCGGCGATCTATATTCTTTCAGTATACTTTTCTTACCGCTTTTCAAATCCTTCCTGATATCCCTCACTATTGCAGTCCTGCTTGCGAGAAGTTCAAATGTACTGCTCTTTTCTTTGCTAAGAAGATTACCTTTTGGACTGACTTTCATATGACCAATTTCACCGGCAAAGAAGGATGACCCTCTGTAGATTTTCCCTTCAAAAAAAAGTGCACCTCCAATACCTGTCCCGACAAAAACGACCAGTATATTATTTCCTTCATTACCAAGTTCAAATTTTTTAATCCCAAGTCCGGCAAGATTAACATCATTTTCAATAAGCACAGGAACGGAAAAATGCTTAATCAATGCTTCCTTAATATTAAAATTTTTTATACCCAGGTTCGGTGCGCTTGCAATCAGTCCGGAATAAGGATTAACAGTACCCGGTACACCTAGACAAATGGATTTTAATTCCCTTTCCGAAATTTCATTTTCCGCCATTACTTTTTTGACAGAATCTACAATTGAACTTACAAGACCCTCCTTCCCATTAACAAGTTCTGTGGGACTTTTCTGTCTACCGACAATTTTGTTATTTGAATCTATTAAGGCTGAAAGAATTTTGGTCCCACCAAGGTCCACCGAGATAAGATATTTTTTAGTCATTTTTACTCCGGGAGAATTAAATATTTTTAACCTTCGGTTTTAGTGACAGAAAAATTTGTTAAATTCACACAGCAGTTTAAAAAGAAACGAGTATCTGGGAATTTTCCGTTCTAAAATAACAGATTTCACATAATATCGGGAGAATTAATGTATTTAAATTTTTCGGATATCCCCGGGCATCAGAATCTATTTCTTGATTACCTCAACGAATTCGAAAATGTTGAGAGATTTTACAAGAATAATTTCAGAGAGGTTGAAAAATATGAGAATATTTTCAATCAGATCTCTAATCTGGATCGCCCGCACAGAGCTGACCTGGCAGAAGCAATTAAAACTCAATACACAGAAATAAAGAGCTCTAAAAAAACACAGGCGAATATCGACGCGCTTAATTCTCCTAAAACAATCGCAGTTGTTACCGGGCAGCAGCTTGGTATGATAGGCGGACCGTTATATACAATTTACAAAACAATTACGGCAGTTAAGCTTACAATGTTTCTCAAGGAAAAGTTTGAAGGTTTTAATTTTGTCCCGGTCTTCTGGCTTGAGGGGGATGATCACGATTATGAAGAAGTAAGGTCGGTAAACCTTATTAACAATGAAAACAGGATCTTTGAGGTAAAATACAACGATGGGGAACTTGAAGAGCTGAACCGCGGAAACATCGGACATCTTAAATTCAACGATAATATTGAAGAGATATTTAAGCAGATTGAGGCTGAATTAAGAGAAACCGAGTTTAAAAAACCCATTTCAGATTTTCTACGCACGCTTTACAAACCGGGTAGAACTTTTCTCGAAGCTTTCAGGGAATTGATGATCGGATTATTCGATGAATACGGTCTGATCGTATTCAATCCCCTTGTCCCATCTGTAAAACGATTACTGATTCCAATCTTCGAAAAGGAGATTTCTCGTTACAGGGACCATACAGGGATTCTCGTTGAGCGGAGCGCCGAACTCGAGGAGCTTTACCATGCTCAGGTGAAGGTAAAAGCGATCAACCTGTTTTATATTGACGAGAGCGAACGCCTGCTTATAGAACCTGTTGAGAATGATTACCGGCTCAAAGGTAAAAGGAAGAAATTTACTCACGAGGAAATTATCTCTCAGGTGAAATCAAATCCGGAAAAATTCAGCCCGAATGTTCTTTTACGGCCGATCTGTCAGGATTATTTATTCCCGACCGGATTATATGTCGGAGGCCCCGGAGAAGTTAGCTACTTTGCACAGGTTACACCATTATATGAACTTTATGGTATAACAGAGCCTGTTATTTATCCCCGTTCCTCCGCAACAATAATTGAAAAGGGAGTTCAGACAATACTGGATAAATACAAATTAAACCTTTCGGATATTTTTCTGAGCGAGGATCAGCTGATTACAAAAGTAATTATGGCAGATGCTGGTGCAGATATTTCCAACCTTTTTAACGATACTGTCCAGGCAATTTCCAGTCTCTTTGAACCTGTAAATGATAAAATGAATTTGATTGATAAGACACTTATCGATCTGACAAAAAAGACGAAAGAGAGGATTGAGCAGTCGATCGACTTTCTTAAATCCAAGGCAATCGAAGCTGAAAAAAGAAAGCACGAAGCAACAATTCGCCAGTTAGGAAAAGTAAGAAACATACTTTATCCTAATGACAATCTTCAGGAGCGCGAACTCAATTTTATCTATTTTATGAACAAGTACGGTTCTGATTTCCTAAAATGGGTTTTCAGTGAACTGGCGATCAATAAATTTGAGCATCAGGTTCTTGAGCTTTAGCAGATACTTCTAAGCTGATTGAGAAAATCAGGGTTGGATACAGCGACTGATTCGAATCCGTTTACCGACCCGCCGTTTTTAAGTACAATGGATAATACCGAAAAAGCCATTGCAATCCGGTGATCTCCGAAACTTTCAAACAATATCCCTTCAACATTTTTTATCCTCCCGGATAGCTCAAATCCGTCGTCGGATTCTTTTACATTCACACCAAGGATCTTAAAATTATGGCAAAGTGATTTAATCCGGTCCGATTCTTTTACACGAAGTTCTTTTGCATTTTTAATCTTGAAATTTCCTTCTGCTAACAATCCCGCAACCGATAATACTGGTATCTCATCAATTATATTCGGAACAATATCAGCGGGGATTTCGATATTAGACAATTTACTGGACTTGATTAACAAGTCTCCCCTTCTTTCTCCATTTTCATTTATCTCATTTTCAACAGAAATCGAACCTCCCATATCTGTTAATAAATTAAGCAGACCGGTGCGGGTTGGGTTTAAAGAAACATTTTGTAGTCGCAATTCCGATCCTTCAAGCAATAGAGCAAGTACAATAAAAAATGATGCGGTTGAGATATCGGAAGGAACAGTCATTTTAAATGAGCGCGGATAATACTTTTTTGAAACTATTATTTTTTTTATACCGTCTTTACATTCCACTGGTAAACCGAGCATTGTTTCAGTATGGTTTCTGGTCGGTTCAGATTCGATTAAAACGGATTCCTCCATGTTATGCAGAGCGGCCAGAATTAGTGAGCTCTTTACCTGCGCACTGGCAACTTTCATTTTGTAATTGATCGGGTGCAGATTATCGGGCGGTTCAATTATTAGCGGGAGTGTTCCTTTAGGAGCAGATGAAATCCTAGCCCCCATTTCTATCAATGGATCAATTATTCTACCCATCGGACGCTTTGAAAGTGATTCATCGCCTGTAATTACAGAACTGAAATCCTGAGCTGCTAATATACCGCTCATAAGCCGGGCGGTTGTACCTGAATTGCCTGCATACAATTCATTTACAGGTTTGCAAAAACCTTTAAAACCTTTTCCCTTTATTCTTATAATTCCCGATTCCTGAGAAATCTCTGCTCCGAGTCTGGTAAAACATTTAACAGTAGAAAGAACGTCATCCGAATTCGAACAATTGTAAATAACCGACTCACCTTCTGCCATAGATGCAAACATTACAGCACGGTGCGAGATCGATTTATCACCGGGAAGTCTCAATTCCCCATTTACTCTATCAATATTATTGAACTGTTGAATCATCTACAGCACCATTTATCAATCAATTCATCCAGTTCCTCATTCGATAACTCCGGTTGGTTATACATTCCCTTTAATTCTCTTTGCCTCAATGCCTCAAAGAGAATAACTCCGGTAGCGACTGAAACGTTGAGACTCTGGATCATTCCTTTCATTGGAATATAAAAAATTCCGTCCGATCTCTTTTTAGTTTCCTCCGAAACTCCTCTGTTTTCATTGCCGAGAACAATTGCGATTTTTTCAGTAAGGTCCAGTTCGTAAAGACTTACAGCACCGGGGTCGAGAAAACTCGAATAGATTTTATAGCCGCTCTTTTTAACTGATTCAAAACATTTATCGATAGAATCGAATTTTTCAGTCTCAATCCATTTGGTTGCCGAAGCCGATGATACCCGGCTGAGTTTAGGAAATTTTTCAATTGTATAGAGGAGATTTACTTTTGGTATACCGACCGCCTCGCAGGTACGAAGGATTGCACTTACATTGTGAGGATCGTGAACATTCTCGAGTACAATGCTGAGTGAAAATTGTCTTGCAGATGCAGCGGCAGCAATTTTCTGAAGCCGTTTTTCAGTTTTGAATTTTCGCATTACTATTTATCAAAAATGACCTTATAAATTTTTGTATTTCCCTCTTTCCTTGCGAGGTCAGTTTTGATTTTGATAGCGGAATCAACTTGAATATAAAACCGAAGGAGGTCAAGTGTTTTGGAAATCGCATCATCCTCAGAATGCGCCCAGCTGTCACAGCCTTTAATTGAAGGTATATCGGAGGAGAAACCGTCGCCTGTGTCAATAATAATCAGATCGAGGACCACTAATATCCGCCAGCCGCAGTTTTTTCACCTTTAACGATCTTAACGCTCGCGCTCGCACCTATCCGGTCTGCACCGCTCTCAATCATCAGTTTCGCATCCTCGGCTGTTCTAATTCCTCCGGAGGCTTTAACACCAACGGCCGATCCGACAACATAGCGCATAAGCGCAACATCTCCGGCTGTAGCACCTCCCTTGCTGAAACCTGTAGAGGTCTTAACAAAATCCGCTTTTGCTTCTTTACTCAGCAAACATGCTTTTATTTTCTCCTCGTCGGTAAGCAGAGCAGTTTCAAGAATCACTTTACATACAGCATTATGTCTTTTAGCCGCAAGGACAACCTGATTAATATCGTTGAAAACATATTCATAGTTACCCTGTTTAAGCATGCCGATATTTATTACCATATCAATTTCCTGAGCGCCGCTATTGAGTGCCTGTTCGGCTTCGGCCCTTTTAACCTCGGTAGTTGTAGCGCCTAATGGAAAACCGATTACGGTACATACTTTCACCTGACTACCTTTAAGGAGCTGGTAAGACAACTGAACATAACACGGATTTATGCAAACCGAGACAAAGTTATACGTTCTTGCCTCTTCACAAAGTTTTTTTATTTCATCCTGTGTTGCTTCGGGTTTGAGTAATGTATGGTCGATCATTCTTGCTACATTCCGGTCAACAAGTTCATTCCCTATTCCGGGTCCGGCTGCTATTCTGTCTGCTCCGTTACTGATTATATTTTTGACGGCTACCGGCTGATCTACAATATTTCTTTCCCATCCTACGCATGATCCCGTAGTACAATAAAAGTCCTGGAGCGATTTTTCAATAAAGACCTGTGATACAACCTTATCAATTAACGACGAGCTCATATTGTCTTTCCGCCTTCTAATTTTTGATATGCAAGAAAAGTATTTTTTAATAACATTGCAATCGTCATTAAGCCAACACCTCCCGGCACAGGAGTAATGAACGAAGCTTTCTTTTCAACGTCATCGAAATTAACATCACCAACAATTCTATATCCTTTCGGGCTGTTGCTGTCCTCTATTCTATTTATGCCAACATCAACAACTACAACACCATCACAAACCATATCCGATGTAATAAAATTTGCTTTCCCGATCGCCGCAATAAGTATATCTGCGTTTCTTGTAAACCTCGATAAATCTTTCGCAGCCGAATGACAGACGGTAACAATTGCATTAGCCCCTTCTTTCTTTTGAAGCAATAAATTTGCTACGGGTTTCCCGACTATATTACTCCTGCCCACAACCACTACATGCTTTCCGGATGTTGCAATTTTGTAGCGGGACAATAATTCCAATATTCCGTATGGAGTACAAGGATAGAACGTTTCATTGCCGGTAACAAGTTTGCCGACACTTACAGGATGAAATCCATCAACGTCTTTTTTGGGATCGATTGCTTCAATAATTCTGGACTCATTGATATGTGAAGGGAGAGGAAGCTGTACAAGTATTCCATGGAAATTATCATTTATATTATAACTGTAAATCAATTTCAGCAGATCCACTTCCTTGGCGTCTTCAGGTAGTTTTTCAATTTTTGATAGCATCCCGATTTCAGTACAGGCTTTGCCTTTAGAATTCACATATGACTGTGATGCGGGATTATCACCAACAAGAATTGTTACAAGTCCCGGCACCTTCTTACCAGTCTCTTTAATTGCTAGTATCTTTTCTTTCAATTCATTTTTTACTTCAGCCGAAATTTTTTTACCGTCGATTATCGTAGCCATTATTTCAACACGATTTAATTATTATTCAGATAATTAATGATCCGATTCTTTTTCAATTTTCTTTTCAAACTCGGGCAGGAAAATTCTTTCGACTTCTACAGCTTTTCCTGTTTCGGAATCTACTTTCACAAATAATCCGCAGAGATGGACGTTATCAGTCGCTGTCTGGTACTTCTGAGGCGTCTGGTACAGGAAGCGGTTAATTGCCGCGTCGGTTTTCATTCCGATAACCGAATCGTACGGCCCGGTCATACCGCAGTCGGTTATATAAGCGGTACCGTTCGGAAAGATTCTTTCATCCGAGGTTTGTACATGAGTATGGGTACCAACCAGAGCGGAAATTTTTCCGTCAAGATAATTAACCATGGCAATTTTTTCTGCAGTTGCTTCCGCATGGAAATCAACAAAAATTACTTTTGTTTCCTGTTTCAGTTTTGGTAATACCCAATCAGTCGCTCTGAACGGGCAATCGATTGCAGCCATATAAGCCCGGCCCTGTAAATTGAGAACTGCAACTTTCCCTTTCGGTGTATCAACAAAACAGTATCCGTTTCCAACTGTCCCTTTGGGATAATTTAGAGGGCGGATTACCCGGTTATCTTTACGAAGATATTCCTGCGACTGATGTTTGTCCCAGGTATGGTTGCCACCGGTAATCGCGTTTACTCCGAGGTCAAAAAGCTGCTTGGCTTCCTTCTCAGTACATCCTTTTCCATCAGAAAGGTTTTCACCATTTACGATTGTAACATCTATTTTATATTTTTTTTGCAGGCTCGGGAGCCACATCTGAACGATGTTCATTCCAGGCTGCCCTATTATGTCGCCGATAAACAGTAGATTTATATTCATAATGATTTCTCTTTAATGAAATATATTGAAAATCGCCCGAATAACGAAACATTCAACCAGATAGACATTTTTAGTAAATTAGCCCTATGAAAAAAAGAGATACAGCCAAAGAACTCAAGGAACTTCAATTTGATGAGGTCGAATATTCTGTTTTCGATTTTGAGACTACCGGTACTTCTGCCAGGACAGATAAAGTAATTGAAATTGGAATCGCGAAAATCCGGAATGGAAAGATTACAGATACTTTTCAGTCCTTCATTAATCCGGGCAGATTCGTTCCTTATAACATCACACAAATAACCGGTATTTCAAATGATGATGTTAAAGACGCCCCATATTTCGATGAAGTAATAAACGACATTAGAACATTCGTTGGCGATTCTGTTCTGGTTGCGCATAATCTTGGATTTGATTATTCATTTCTTAAGCACGAGTGTGAAAGCGCGGGAATCGAACTGCCGGGCAACCCGGCTATCTGCACGCTTAAACTTTCAAAAAGACTCTATCCCCATTTCCCGAGCCGTTCGCTCGGCAATCTTTCCCGATCGCTGAAAATACATCATCGCAATGTTCACAGAGGATTGGGAGATGCAACAGCGACGGCAAAAATATTAATGAAGATGTTCAAATCCCTCAGGGATGATTACGGAATTGAGACTCTAAGCGACCTCATCAATTTCCAGAGTATTCCTTCGGGCACTCCGTTTAAGATGATCAAGAAAAAGCTCGCTGAGGATTACTCGTCGGTACCCGACGAGCCGGGGATCTATTTTTTCAGGGATTCCAAGGGAGAGGCAATCTATATCGGTAAAGCCAAGTCGCTTAAACACAGGGTCAGTAATTATTTCACCAGTAATAGCGGCCGGAAACCGAAAAAGATTGTTCAAAAAGCCAAGCGGCTCGAATACCTTGTAACCAATACAGAATTGACTGCTCTTCTGGCTGAGGCGGAGCTGATCAAGTCTGCCGACCCGAAATTCAATACACTTCTTAAAAAATTTTCAAACAACTATTTCATTATGGTTACAAGCAGCCGGGAATACCCTTCCGTTGAACGAGTTACTAAGTTTGATTTTGACGGGAATGATTATTACGGTCCCTATCCGAACAGGGATACAACTATTGCCATTAAAGAAATTATCGACAAAACTTTTGAAGTCCGGGAATGTTCCGACAAAGAACTTGCAAAAGGACGAAAATGCTATCTGGCTGATATTGAAAGATGTCTGGCGCCCTGCATCAACAGAGAGAATCCGGAAAGGTATCGCACAGAGCTTGAAAGGGTAAAAGAATTTTTAAGCGGTCATAACCAATCGGCTGTGGACAGACTTCTAGGAAAAATGAAGGAGCTTAGTGAAAAGAAAAAATATGAAGATGCGGCGCATACACGCGATATAATAAATTCGATATTCAAGCAGTTGAACAGAGCTGCAATACTATCCGAACCAATAAACCGCGCTAATGTTCTTATCGAGATTGCCGGTTCCAAGGAGAACGATTATCTCTTAATGCTGGAGGGGAAAGTGATTATCAGAAATTTTCTGAACGATAAACCCGATCAATTTGAGGAAGCTCTTGAAAATTATTTTTCCGGTTCAATAGCTTTATTCAAGGAGATATCGGATAAAGATTTCGAGCGGTTGAAAATATCTCTCTCCTGGCTTGCAAAGAACAAAGGAAGGATTAGAATCCATTACCTGAAGAAATATAATTCAAGCGAAGAACTGGCAAAGGATTTCACATTCCTGAGTTCAGCGAAGAGAAAATATTACGAATCTGAATGAGAATTAATTTATGAGAAATTTTGTGAGAAGAAGACGGATCAAATACCCCGAAATAAAAATCAATACAGCATACATTGCAATAGCTTTAACAGATTCGGATGTAAATGTAATTGTTGATAGGAATCCCCTCCAACCGCACTCCTTGCAACGGTAAAGTTTATAGAAAGTGATTTTTTTTATAATCTGCTCTTTCATTGTTTTAGCTCTTGAATGATGCAGAACGCCGGCTTTTCTGCATTTAGGGCAGCGGGTATAATGAGGATTCCGATAAATAAAAATTTTAGGGGTTTTCAAATTTGTTTATCCGGAATTTATAATTGTAATTTATAAAGCCTGCTTCAATAATTTTGAATAGTGGCCATTATTATACAGTATACCGACCGCAGATTTGAGCTGATTATCATTTTTAAGCGACTCAATTATTCTCCCGATTCTACCTTCTACTCGCGCCATCAATTCCTCTCTTATAGCGCTGACAATTTCATCTTTATATTTTTCCATTTCCCTTGAGTGGCTTTCATCTATCTGGGATTTCGATTTATCGAGTAACTCAAGGAAAGAACCGTTCAAATTCTCCTGAACAGCAGCCAGTTTCAACTGATCAATTAATTTTTCAGCCGGAGAGGTAAATTCAAATTTCTGGGTTTTTATATACTTCTGGAATTCATTAAGCAGATTATCCGGTGATATATTCTTGAAATCGTTTCCGGGATGTTCATTGTAAAAATGAGTAGCAAACCCGAAGAACAATCCGTCGGCAAGAAGTCTCTGAATTAAATGTGAACTTGATCGGTTAACTACAACCGAGTCGGGGACAATCCCTCCTGCGGACGTAACCTTCCGGTTCGTATCAGTGAGGAATTCCTTACTGTCAATTGTTCCGGCCGATCTTATTACTTTATTCCGGCTGGAATAGTCGACTTTCTGAATCGACCTGCCACTTGGTGTATAATATCTGGCCGTAGTTATCTTCAATGAAGTATTATAAGAAAGAGGGATAAGTGTTTGAACAAGTCCCTTTCCGAATGACGTAGATCCTACAATAACACCTCTGTCGTGATCCTGAATTGCCCCGGCTACTATTTCGGAAGCTGAAGCAGAACCTTCGTCAACAAGTACTGCAAGCCGGATTTTTCCGGCAACAGGTTCTTCAGCAGAAATATAATTTTTTACATCGAGTGAGTCCCTTCCTTTAACGGAAACTATCATTTCTCCTTTGGGAATAAATTTTTCGCTAACATCCACAGCTGCATCCAGTAATCCTCCCGGATTACCTCTCAGGTCGAGTACTATACTTTCAATCACTCTTTTTTCTTTCAATTCAACGAGTGCTTTCTTAACCTCTTCACCGGCAGATCTTGAAAATCCGCTCAGTTTCAGATACACATTCCCGCTCGATTCAGGGTAAAATCCGTAATAGGAAAGATTTTTTATTTCAATCTCCTCTCTCAATAAATTAAACAGTATCGGTTCCTCTTCTCCTTCCCTCTGTATAATTAATTTAACACTCGTACCGGTATCGCCTTTGAGTAGTTCGCTCAACTCTTCATAATTCTGTTTCGTGACAGGAATATCGTCGATTTTAGAAATAATATCCCCGATTCTAATTCCCTGTCGTTGAGCCGAATAACCCTCAATAAGATCCACTATTGTAATCCTTTCATTTCTGATTCCGACAGTAGCCCCAATTCCACCATACTTTCCTTTGGTAATTATATCAATATCTTTTTGATTACTTCCGTCGATGAAATTTGTATACGGATCGAGTGATTCGAGCATTCCGCTAATACCTGCGAGCATAAATTCTTGAGGATTTATCTGATCGACATAATTAAGAGTTACTTCCTTGTATACCCGTCCGAAAATTTCTATCCCTTTATTAATTTCAAAATAGATGTCGGAATCCTTCTGGACAAATCCCGAAAAAAGAAGAATCCCTACTATTGCTGTCAGTATATTTTTTCTGTTTAGCATAATATGTTCTTTCACTTACGATTTTGCTCAATTTCCGACCGGATTACGAGATGAAGTTCATCTATCGGCAGCAATCCGTTCAGAACTTTAATTCTTTTCTCTTTAGCAGCAAGCTCGAGATAACCGTTTCTTACTCTTTCATAAAAATCGACTTTAGAAGATTCGATCCGGTCCAGTTCCACTTTTTTAACTCTGGACATTCTTCTAACCACTTCGTCTATCGGAATATCGATAAAAAAAGTGACAGCCGGAATGGCATTTTTTATCACAAAATTCTGCAGTTCATTCACAAACTGAAGCGAGAGTCCTCTACCGTAACTCTGATATGCAATTGAGGAATCATGGAACCGGTCCGATATTACGAAAATATTTTTTTCAAGAGCCGGCAGAATCGTCTCGTTCACCAGTTGAGACCTGCTTGCTGCAAAAAGGAGAGCTTCAGTCTCGAATCTCATTTCAGAATTATTCTTATCAAGCAGGATATTCCTTATCTTTTCTGAAATAGGTGTTCCCCCCGGTTCTCTTATCACAATTACTTTTTCACCTTTACTTAAAAGGTATTTTTCAAGTATCTGAACCTGAGTTGACTTACCTGAGAAATCGAGACCTTCAAAAGTTATAAACATAAACGGGACCGTAAATGTAGTTTTAGTATTGCTTAATTATATATTCAAGTTTTTTGGGAATAATATCTATCAGGGTGGTGTTCTCGGGTATTTTGATTTCCGGTTCAACACCTTCCTCCTCATTCCTGAGAACAGTCCAGAAATCGACATATGCCTGAATGCTGTCGCGTGTCAATCTGCCAAGTTTGTTTATCCCTCCTTTCAGAACAACACTGATTTTGCCCGGGAAGAGTATTAATTCCTTTGATTGAGGAACGTTTCGAATTTCAACGGGAATTTCATCGAAGGATTTATCTACAATTTTCTGAACGTCAAATTCTATTGTACACGATGTGTGCGAAAAAATTGCATCTTCAACCGGTACAAGATTAAGAGTAGAATTGACCGGTTCCGACAGATCCTTCAATTCAAGATATTCAGTGAATACTGTGTCGACATCTTTAAGTTGATTAGCAGAACCCGAGATTTCAATCTCTTCCGGTGTTATTTTAATTTTAGAAGCGATACCGAATCCTTCCTTAAACTCGACCAGTGTGTTCTGTCTTACTTTTACTTTTTTTGTAATAATTCTATCGACTTCAAATTCAATATTATTTGGAGCAATTTCGATAACCCTGTAATTAGAAGTGAGCCAGGCATTATTCTCCATTTCATCGCGTAGATTAACTTTATGTTTACCGCTCCGTCGTTTTGCCGAGACAAGAAATTCTTCATCGCCTGCCAATGATAACTTTGCGAGTTCCCATCCTTTCGACCTGATTCTGAGATAAATTTCTTTATCCGATATCGAACCTTTAGTATAATTCCTGGGCAGATCGATCAGCGTTACCGGCACTTTGAATGTCGCGACGAACTCGCCCGAAAGTGAAATGGAACCCCACATTATTATCGAGAAGATAAGTATTATTGAAAAAGGTAATAATTTTTTCTTCATGGCTTAAAAATATAAAAAAAACTCCACTGTTGTGGAGTTTATCAAATTGAAGATTATGTGTAAAAGTCTACCTTATCTTTTCAAAATGTTCAATCAATTCATCTCTATTAGCCCTGGAAATTTCTCTCCCTTTTATCGGGAAATTCGGAAAGCTTCGGGCAAGATGCCTCAGCTTATGTACATTCAGGGATGTTAGTACTTCCCGAGAAGGGACTTCGCCCGTAAATAATTCTTCTTCAGACTCTTTGATTTCTGTTTCCTGCTCATCAGGATTAATTTCCTTCATAGCCTCTTTTCTAAGCATTTCGAGGCGGGATTCAGCTCCGGAGAATTCGTTTGAAGGAAGAACTTTTTTAATTTCTTTTTGCGGTTCAACTTCAGCAGCAGGTTCTTCTTTTACAATCGGTTCAGGAATTGATTCGGTTTTTTTCTTTTCGACAGGTTCAGAGATTTTCGTTGTAGATTTTGATGATTTTGATTCTTCCGCAGGGGATGATTTCAGGATTTCGGGAGAGTAGATAATCTCTTCGATCTGGTCATCAGGTCTCGGGATGACGTGAGCCGAAATAAGCTGGCTAACCCGTTGGGCAGCGGCTGCTCCGGCATCGACAGCGGATTTGACCGCAGCAACTTCGCCTATAATTTTAACGGTAACCAACGCCGCCGTAATTTTTTCTTTGCTAACCAGTTTAACGTTAGCAGCTTTAACCATTGCATCGGCGGCTTCGATTGCACCAATCAAGCCTTTGGTTTCAATAAGCCCTAATGCTAATTGCATAGTATAATCTATTTAGCACGTTTTGGAAGAATCATCTCAACATCAGAATGAGGACGTGGGATTACGTGGACTGAAACCAGTTCTCCAACACGCTGGGCAGCAGCAGCGCCAGCATCGGTAGCAGCTTTAACAGCGCCTACATCACCTCTAACCATAACGGTAACATATCCGCCACCAATTGTTTCTTTTCCAATTAATTCTACTTTTGCTGCTTTTACCATTGCATCAGCGGCTTCGATTGCACCGACCAATCCTTTGGTTTCAATCATTCCGAGTGCGTCAAGTGTCATAGATGTGCTCCCATTTTTTATAATTTTCGATGTCAAAATAGTTTATAAAGGTAAAAATGTCAATTTCATAATTCTAAATCCTTTTATCATTCCACTTAAGGTAATCCTCCAGAATTACGGCTGCGGAATTTTTATCTAGTAATGATTTATCCCTTCTTTTCTTCTTCGATGTAACCGTTTCAATAATCCTCTGCCTGGCAATTTCGGAAGAATACCGCTCATCAATAAGTTCAACCGGAAGACTGAATCTTGTTTCAATTTCATCCTTGAATTTCATGATTAGCCTTGAAATTCTCGATTCCCCTCCGCTTTCCTTTACAGGATTTCCAAGCAGAATTTTAACGACTTTATAATCGTCAATTATTTTCTTCAATCGATCAAAAAAGCCCGGATCATTATTAAGTGTGACAAGCGGATACGCAAAAATATTCATCGGATCTGTAACAGCTAATCCAATTCTCTTCTCACCGAAATCGACTGCTAAAATTCTTTCTTCTTTCAAAATAAACCAGCATTAATGATCGGCATCGAAACGTTCCACAGAATAGATTCCTTTTACCTTTTTGAGTCGGTCCATAATTTTATTAAGATGATCCAGATCCTTAACATAAACCGTTACGGTACCTCTGAACATCGAATCGCCTGCCGTAATATTAACAGATTTGATATTTGTATTCTGCATAGTAGTAATGCTGTTGGAAATATCCTTAAGGATACCTGGCATATCCTCACCCTTAATAATAATTCCGGCCACAAAGAATGCTCCGTTAGTTTTTGGCCAGGTTACGGGAACGATACGGCTCTCCCCTTTTTTAAGCATCGTTATCAAATTACTGCAATCCTTCCTATGAATCTTGATTCCCTCACCGATTGTAACATACCCGATAACCGGATCACCCGGAATCGGATTACAACATTTTGCATAACTTATAGCAAGGCCCTTCTGATCCCCTTCAACAACAACACCGCCGGCAGTGTGTCTGGCGATATCAATAAACTTGTCGAACTGAAGGTCCTTATCGGGTTTTTCCTCCGTTTCAATTGTTGGATTAAGGATTTCATCCAGATTCATTTTATCGAGGGCAACCGCTTTATAGAACTGACGCGTATTATCGAATTTCAGTTTGCGGGCAAGCTTTGATAAATCGTCGGATGAGAACGAGAGTTTCAATTTCTTGATTTTACGTTCCCAGGTTTCCTTACCCGACTCATACAACTTCTCTTCCTCTTTGTTGAGATGTTTTCTGATATTGCTTTTAGCTTTATGAGTCTGAACGAATTGAAGCCAGCTCTTATTAGGCCGCTGATTTTTAGATGTAATTATTTCGATCTGATCGCCGCTATGGATTTTTGTATCGAGAGGAACTATTCTACCGTTAACCTTTGCCCCTATACAATGATCACCAACGTTACTGTGAATTTCATATGCGTAATCGACCGGTGTTGAGTTAAGCGGTAATCTTCGCAGATCACCCTTTGGAGTGAATACATAAATCTCATCCTGGTAAAGGTTCAGTTTGAAACTGGCAAGTATCTCCTTTGTGGCTTCGTCTTTAGTAGCATTTTCGAAAATATCCCGGACCCAACTGACCCACTCTTCAAGGTCTTTATCCGCCGATGCAAGATTCTCCTTGTATTTCCAGTGCGCAGCAACTCCTCTTTCTGCAATCTCATGCATTTTGCGTGTTCTTATCTGCACTTCGATCAGTTTTCCTTCCGGACCGATCACAGTAGTGTGAATCGACTGATAGTTATTCTTTTTGGGAATAGAAATAAAATCTTTAAACCGGTCCGGTATCGGTTTGTAAAGCTGGTTGATTATACCAAGCACATAGTAGCATTCGTTAGGGTCATTACTTTCGAGAATTATTCTAACCGCCAGGAGGTCATAAATATCCTCGAAAGGACGGTTTTGCATTATCATCTTACGGTAAACACTGTAGAGGTGTTTAGGCCGGCCGCCCAATTCAAAATTCAATTTGTGTTCTTTTAATTTTTCTACAATCGGTTTAGTAAATTTATTGATGAAAGATTCACGTTCTTTTCTAGTATCCTTGATCCGTTTGGCAATATCGTCGTATGCTTCTTTATTAAGGTATTTAAATGCGAGATCCTCCAGTTCCCATTTTACAGCACCAAGTCCGAACCGGTTTGCGAATGGGGCATAAATCTCGAGAGTTTCTTTTGCTATGCGTCTCTGTTTCTGAGGATGTACGAATTCAAGAGTTCTCATATTATGGAGTCGGTCTGCAAATTTTACAAGAATGACCCTTACATCCTTAACCATTGAGAGAAGAAGTTTACGGTAGTTTTCCGCCTGGGTGATCTCCTGACCCTTAAAAACACCTCCGATTTTTGTAACGCCGTCAACAATTTCGGATACTTCCTTATCAAATTCTTTAGTAAGGAAATCGAGACTTATATCGCTGTCCTCAACAACATCGTGAAGCAGGGCACTCATTACGGAGATATCATCAAGCGGCATTTCACGGGCAACAATCATCGCAACTTCGTAAGGATGATTGAAATAAGGTTCGCCTGAAGCGCGGAAATCATTTTTATGCGATTCATAGCTGAGCTGGAAAGCTTTCTGAATAAGCTTTTCATTTACGGATGGAAGATTCTGTCTGCATGTATTCAGGAGATCTTCGAGCATCCGTTTGTGTTTTATGCTTATTGCAACTTCCATCTTAGCTTTGTTTTTTATTTTTTATTCAATTTAATTTTTAAAATGTTCCAAAGGTTCTATCCCCTGCATCTCCAAGTCCGGGCATAATAAAACCCTGGTCATTTAATTGCCTATCGAGCGCAGCGGTATAAATTGGCACTTCCGGGTGTTCGGAATTCATTTTTTCCACACCTTCAGGTGCCGCAATTAAACATGCAAGCACACAATTCGAAGCCCCTTTCTTTTTCAAATAATTAAAAGAAGCAACCGCGCTTCCTCCGGTCGCAAGCATCGGATCCAAAAGTATTGTTAATGAAGTATCGAGATTTTTAGGAGTTTTGTAATAGTAGTCGACCGGTTCCAGAGTCTTTTCGTCGCGCTGCAGGCCGATATGCCCGACTTTTGCATCGGGAATCATTTCCAGAAATGAGCTGACCATACTTAATCCGGCGCGCAGGACAGGTACAAGCACAACCTGGTGTTTAAGTTTGAATCCCTTTGTAATTTCGAGAGGGGTTTGAACTTCATGTTCAATCAATTCGATACTGTTGCCAATTTCAATTGCAATCGCATAAGAGACGCGGCTCAAGGCGGCTCGGAAGGCCGGCGGCTCCGTAGAACGATCTCTCAAAATTGTAACATCCCTCTTAACAAGGGGATTGGAGACAACGGTAAGGTTTTTCATAATAGTTCCTTTTCTGCCTTTCGACCCAGAATCGAGAGGAGATTAATGAAAGGTGAGACCGGTGGTGAATAATTGTAATTTATTTTTACTAATTCATCAACTTTAATCTGATTATTAATAAACGCGGCTATTAAGTCGCCATAACCCGATACTTCTCTTCCGCCCAGAAATACGCCGCCGTAAATTCTTCTGGTGGAACGATCTATAATCAGCTTACCGAAAATGTTTTCGGAACCGGGCATAACCTTAATAAGATTTGGAGCAACCGCTTTGACAGAAATTGTGCTTTTCTTTAGTACCGCAACTTCTCTCTCATTTAATCCGACCTGGACCAGTATCTTATCGAAGATTTTAACAGCAATATTTTTTACGACCGGATAAATTAATGTGTTGCCACCCGCTGCGTTCTCCCCGGCAACATGACCAAATTGCTGTGCAAGGGTAGCGATCGGGAAATAATCGAACTGACCTGTAATTCTGTTAACGACCTCCACATTATCACCGGCAGCGAAAATATTCGGATCTGAAGTTTTGAGTTTCTGATCGACTCGTAAACCGCCGAATTTGCCGGTATTCAGTTTGGAGGCAATCGCGAGTGAATTATTAGGCTCTACTCCCGGAGAAAGAATTATGAGGTCAAACTCACGGGTGTAACCGTCGTAAGTTAAAGAAGTTATCCTGTTTCCGTTTAATCCGAATTTAAGTTCATTCACTCTGCCGAAAAATTCCGTCCCGTTTTTAATAATAATATCGAGAATGAGGTGCCGTACCTCCTCATCTACACCGGGCATCGGAAGACTCTCTTTTTCAAGTATTGTAACTTGATAGGATAGTCTTTTGAATGCTTCTGCAGATTCGAGTCCGATATATCCTGCTCCTACAATTAAGATCCTGCTTACCGGATTATTGTCCAAGTAGTTTCTAATTCTTAAGTAATCTTTTACTGATTTCAAATAAAAAACATTTTCGGCATCAAGGGGGATCTGAGGAATTAATTTGGGTTTTGAACCGGTGGCAAGAACGAGTTTATCGTAATTCTGTTCGAATGAATGGTTCGAAATCAGGTTTCTAACAAGAATTCGTTTAGAAGATCTATCTATTTTTTCAACGAGATGGTTCGTTAATACTTTAACACCTTTCTCCTTTTCAAATGATTCCGGATTGAAAAAAACAATCTTTTTATAATCCCTTATGTCACCAGAAAGCAGATACGGTAATTCACATGTACCGGTAGAGATAAAATCGCCTGCTTCGAACATAACAACATTGGCGACGGGAGCAATGCGTTTTGCTTTTGCCGCAGCAGCAGGTCCCGCGGCATTTCCACCAATAATCATTATGTTTTTAGGTACCAACATCTGGTCAATGTCTAATTATTCTGCAGGAAATATAACTAATTTCAGATTTAATGGATATGGAGGAAGTATAATAGAGAGTGATAATTTTTTCGATAAAGAGATTATTTTTCTTTGAATGAAATTGTCATCGGGACGCCTTCAAATCCGAAATTCTGACGGATCATGCGCTCCAGAAACCGCCTGTAATGTTCGGGAATAAATTTATGCTCATTAGCGAAAAAGAGGAAGATCGGATAATGTTCTCCAACCTGTGTGATATATTTTATTTTCACTTCTCTTCCGGTAGGCGAAGCCGGCGGAGGAGTCGCTGCTATTAAAGGCAACAGCACATCGTTGAGATGACTGGTAGGAATTTTTTTCTTCCTTTCCTCATTGATCTTTTTAGCGAGGTCGATCAGTTTATAAATACGTTGCTTTGTAAGCGCTGAAATCGTAATAATTGGAATATAATCGGCAGAGCCAACCTTTTCTTTCACAGCAATTTCAAATTGTTTTGCCGTATTAGTCTCTTTTTCAATAAGGTCCCATTTATTTATTGCAATGATAAGACCCTTCCTTCTTCTTACCGCTTCCTGAATAATTTTCTGGTCCTGATTTTCCATCCCGACTTCGGCATCAATAAGCAGAACCGCAACATCGCTATCCCATAAAGCCCTGTAAGTTCTCACACTCGCAAAGAATTCAATATTCTCTTTTACTTTAGTTTTTTTCCTTAATCCGGCAGTATCAACAAGGATAATTTCTTCGTTGTAATATTTCAGGACTGAGTCGATGCTGTCGCGCGTTGTGCCCGGTATATTAGTGACAATGCTCCTATCGAATCCGAGCAATGCATTTACAAGAGAGGATTTGCCGACATTCGGCCGTCCGATAAACGAAAGACGGAGTCTGGAATCCGGCACCGATTTTTCATCGGGAAACGGGAGATGATCCTGAAGATCATCCAAAAAATCGCCGAGATTTCGACCGTTAAGCGCCGATACATCGTAGATATGCTCAAAACCGAGTTCGTAAAAATCATTTTTGTAGTTTCCAAGTTCAGCTGTATCGGATTTATTTACAAGCAGGTAATAAGGCCTGGAGGACCTGCGAAGCATAGAGGCGATTTCTTTATCGAAAGGCGTCAAACCGAGGCGGCCGTCTACAACAAACAGAATTGCGTCGGATTCCTCGAGCGCAATCTCGACCTGTTCGCGTATGGCGGATTCAAATAAATCTTCGGAATCTGGAACATACCCGCCGGTATCAATCAACCGGAAATGCTTTCCGTTCCATTCAACGTCTCCATATATCCTGTCGCGGGTAACACCGCTTACGTCATCTACTATTGATGTGCTGCTTTTTGTAAGACGGTTAAAAAGAGTCGACTTTCCTACATTCGGTCTTCCGACAATAACAACTACTGGTTCTTTCATATTAGATATCGTGCTGTTAAAAAAATTCTAAAAGTTGTACCGTAAATTTAACTGAGGGAAATAAAATGTCCTAAATCCTAATTCCACTTTTTTAATTTCGGAAGAGAGTAAAAGACTTTTATTAAAACTGGCAGCAGACCAGGCAGCATCTACAGCGCTTAAAATATGATTTGCAACAATTACAATAACAGCTGTAGAGGCAATATTATAATAATCATTTGCTTTCCCCCGCTCTCCGGAATAGAAAAGAAAATTTGATGTAAGAGGATCACCGTAAATGAACGGCGTATTCTCATCACCGAAATCATCCCATCCTACATTAAATTGTGGATATTTCCCGATCATCTCGTAATACTGCTGATCCCTGTATGGTGCAAGTCGATGTGAATAATATTTTCCGATTGCGCTTTCCAGCCGGTTTAATTCAGACCAGACAACATTCCCGTTATTATCAAAAACACTATATTCGGCGGAATTCACAAGCGGATTAATTGATGCCGCGTTTTTTATTGTCCATCTCGCGTATCTTTTTACATCCCAGTGAGTATGAGCGTAATTCTGGAACGACTCTGTCTGATCGTCCCCCTTTTTATCGTAAATCAGTCCGACAGCAATCGCCGCGATTTCAGCAGCAATAAAAATGGCCGATTTCAGATATTGCTCAGAATAGAACTCACCTGCGCCGGGAAGGGCAAATGATAAAGCAGCGGCTAGAAGAGGCGATTTTCGATTATCTACTCCGGATTGTTGTTCAATTTTATTCTCAATCTGAATTATTGATGAGACAATCTGAGAATCGTAGAGAAGTTCTCCGCTCAATGTGATATTATTTTCCTGTGAATAAAGGACTGTCGCAGTAATTGAGAATATAAGAAGAAATTTTTTCATCGGGTGCCCGGATTGTTATAGACTGAAATCGAACAGTATTCCGCCATAGAACCTGAATTCTTTACCATAAGTTACATTTTCGCCACGAATTAATCGTGTAAATTGATCGAATGAATATGCGGCATTAAAAAAGATGCTGGTAGGGAAAAGATAAAATGAATTCATCTTAATTCTTAATTCTGCCCCTACGCCTTTTTTAAACTCACTGAGCCCTGGGAATTTACCGTTCCAGGCGTTTCCAAAATCACCGTAGACAGAGAAATAAATTTTATCGATATAAAGATGCCCTACCCTTGTATCAATATTTGTAAGAACCGGAAATCGGTAAGTTAGATTTATCCAGCCTAGTTCATTACCGCTTACAGCATAGAAAGGATAGCTCTTCATTCCAATCAGTCCGCCAAGGTAAAAATCGAAAAAGTCCGGTACTTCGGGTCCGAGAATTGTACCTCCACGGAATTGCAGAGTTAAAGTATGTTTGCGGCCAAGATCAAAATACTCCCTCCAGTTCAATTCGAGTCGGTGAAAATTATATTCGTTGTACAGAGGCTTAAGAATTCCGTCGGCTACTTCGTAATTACCTTCATTATTATAACGGTTGAATTCATAATTATACTGAAAATCAATTTTTCTCCCGACCGGATTTATATCAGTGTCAATATTGGGGATAATACCTTCATGCGTGTACTTTAATTGAAAATTCCTGCCTATAAAATATTTGTCGTTTGAAGTTGGATAGAGTGAATTGTTGGTCTCGGGGATAATAAAACTCTCAAGTGTAGAAACGTACTGGCTGTAAATAAATCTAAGTTCAATTTTATTACCTTCTGTGAAAATTTTATGGCGGGAGATAAAATCGACTTCAAAAAGATTGTATGTTACGTTGACCGGGACTTTATAGTCAATTCTTGGCGGAGTAAAAGTTGAATCAACTCCGAACTCGATATCGAAACCGGCTTTACGGCTGATGCTGAAGAGTTCAAGCCCCCATTCCGGTTTGAGCCCGAGTGAATAAAGAATCGGAAATTTATCCCGGTACTCGAAGAGGAAATAGAGATCTCTTTCCATTTTTTTGTTAAGTGAAGCCGAACCGAAAAATGAGAACCGGTTTAATATGTCGCTGGATGTTAAATAGACACCCGGTTTAATCCTATCCCAGCTTGAGCTGGAGGTATTGTAATTATCGATCCGGATGAAAGGGAAAAAACTGATGCTCGAAAAGAAACCTGAGTACTTTTCCGGTTTATAATCCGGAAGCGAAAGATCGTCGAAATTACGAAGTGACGAAATATTGAATTTTATGATATCACCGTTCGGTTTGTCTTCATCGAGCGGAGGATTATTGACCCATTTGTATTTCAATGAAGAATCGACTTTTTTCTGTTCTTCGTTCTCAATCAGAAAAATTTTATAACCTTCGGACGTGTAACCGGCATATACAATTTCCCCATAGCTATTTCGTGCAGGCATAAAAGCACCGCCAGTTACATTAGTATGCTGATTCTTAGAACCTGTTAAAAGATCAACTGAATAGATATTAAATATTCCAGTCTCGTCACTGGAGTAATAAAGCTTTCCATCCTGAGCTTGAAACGGGTGACGTTCATCAACAGGAGAATTAGTGATCATTTCAAAATTGGCCCCGTCAACTCCAATTCGTGCTATATCACGGTTATCGTGGTATGAATAGTCGAAGTAGATATAAGAATTGTCTGCAGAAAATTTCGGATTGTAAAGCTGTTCACCTTTGTTGAAAAATGTAAGTTTTCGAAAATTTTTACCGTCGATATCGCATATACCGAGATTGACAGTACCGTCGTTCTGGAAAATAAATACAATTTTTTGACCATCGGAAGATATTGAAGGATTATTCGCGCGCCACCCGAATGTGAGACGATTCTCCTTTTCAGAATCGATATCATAAACATACAGATCGTGAATAGTTGTCCATTTAGGATTGTCATCGCTCAGCTTTGCATATACAATTTTATTCTGCCCGGGGATAAAACTTACAGTGGACCTTACATTGGAGATTACTCTCTTATCTTCTCCTGTAGTTAAATCATATAAATAGACCGAGGAAAGGCTGAAATAATCACTCGTTTTATTTGAAAGATAGAGAACCTTTTTACCGTCATCCGAAAAGACAGGATAGAAATTTCCAAATCCTGTAGGAGCAATCATTTTACCGGTGATTTTATTTTTTTCAACATCCTTAATTCTACCGGCATAATCCGATTTAAGAAAACTGCTCCATTCATCATAAACCTGATTTCCGGATTTACCTAAAATTTTTTCGAATGCCGCGTCAATTGTAAAAGTTGTTAACCGCCCGACTTCTTTGGAAATTTCCCTTAATTTATCCTCGCCGTATTTCTGCGCGATATATCGCGTGAGAGCAAAACCGGAATTGTAAACCGATTCGTTACCCAAACTTGTCTTATCAAAAACACCCATCTGATTCCATGTAAGCATTCTATTATCCAGGGCATAAGACCTGAGGATCATATCCCGGTGAGAATCCCAGTTATCGTAATTAAACTCCTTGCGCATGTATTGAGCTGTACCTTCGGCAAACCAGGCAGGTATATTAATAGTCGGTATAGGATATGATGCTATAAAATTCGGGAACCCGTAAAGTATATCGGGTCTGCGTCTGTCCTCATAATTCAGGAACTGAAAATAGAGTACCGGAACCGTTCTCACTAATTTCATTCCAGCCTGAATCTGGACAAGATGTGTAAACTCATGAGAGATCACATTCCGGAGCCAGTTGTGTGTACCCCGAAGGTCGAAGTCGAGTGAGGAGGCCCAAATTTCAATTTTGTTGTCGAAGAAGAAAGTCGCTCCGTTCGAATAGTCATCAATATCTTTAATCACATAATCAACCACATCCGGTTCATACTGATAGAGTGAAGTAATCGGTTCCCAGATTTCATCAGCAATTTTAGCAACAGTTTTTGCGGTTCTCTCGGCTTCCTGATGGTAATGAACCCGAACGTATTTGCCCCTTATGGTATACCAGTTATAATCCGGATTATACTCATTGAATTGCGAATAGACAGGGTAAGTAAAAGAGATCAACAGAAATAGAACACTTAAAAGCCGAACAGGGCGAATAAGCATATTCTTAAATCCAGTATTTTTTCTTAGCTTTTTTTTCATCGTGTTCTATTATTTGATCACAGCAATTTTTATCAATTTGGATGATGATATACCACTCAATCCTTTTACTTCAATCCGTGCGAAATAAACTCCGCTCTGAATCCGTGATACGTCCCATTTTGTTTCGTTGTCCAGACCTCCTCTGGCCTTATCGGATAGTTCTGCCGCAAGATCCCCCGCCAGGTCGAATATTTTAATATTAA
Source organism: Melioribacteraceae bacterium (assembly GCA_035362835.1). Lineage (NCBI taxonomy): Bacteria > Pseudomonadati > Ignavibacteriota > Ignavibacteria > Ignavibacteriales > Melioribacteraceae > Melioribacteraceae bacterium. The sequence goes on along the minus strand of DAOSDY010000002.1, from coordinate 186,532 downwards.
CATCTGAATCTTCTGAAACATAATAACGAATAAAAGTTTCGGAACCGTAAACAGGATTTGGCCAATTATAAGCTTTTTCGACCGGGAAAAACTCTTGGGACTTATTTTCGATTCCCGCCTGGTTTGTAAAGGAAGTATTGGCAGAATTACCGAACCTGTTAATCCAGAATTCTTTTCCAATTATTCCGGCTAATGAAAAGATTTTAAGATTCCCGGATTTATCAGCTACTGGTAATAACGGTTTGTATTTTGCCATTGGTCCGGCCGAAGGAAGTTCCTCCTTTAGCAAGGCAGGTATAACGAATGCCCCGCCCCCTGCTGTTACCGGATAGGAAGACAACAATTTCCCGCTCGAGGAATTAAGTCCGTAAAGATCGCCTGACACTGTAAATAAAAATATATCCACATCTCCATCATTTCCAAGATCGAGCGCAAGCGGTACACCGGTAAATGAAGAATTATTATTAAGGACTACTGGAAAACCTTCTGCAACCGATCCGTTAAAATTCACTGCATAGACTTTAGAACCGCTGCTGAACAGCAGATAATTATTTCCGTCACCAAAAAGATCGGCTAAAGAGAAGCCGGAAATTCCGTTAACAGGCAAATAAAACGACCCGGTGATTATTCCATCCTTAATTACTTTCACTTCAGAATCTTCATAAAGGATTACGTTCTGATAACCGCCGTCGGCAGATTTTGAAAGGGCAAGCTGTTTTATTTTTTTATTGATTGAAACAATTTTTGAACCCGAATCACTAAAAGTATTTTCACTGACAGCGGAGAAATAATTTTCATCCGCACTTACCTGAAGTACCGGTTTGTTATCTACCTGAAATGAATTTATACCAAGTGAATGATGTGATGAGATAAATTCGTTTACATTAATTTGGATTACTTTACCATCCGATGTTCCGAAAAGAATTTTAACAATACCCGCACTTTTAATTATTAGCGGCGGTGATGTAATCGGAGTATTAAAATAGTGATATGAGTATTCCGCATTTCCGTTTATCGTTGTATTTAGATTCAGTCTGTTTCCATTAACCCCGGCAGCATATTCATTGTTGCCGTCATTATAAACCGCCGTTTGAAATGTGCTGAAGCCTGGAAATGATTTGGTTATACCTGTATAAATATCCGTGCGATGCAAATCTGTACCATCGAGCAGATAGACTGAGAATAGATTTCCTGTCTGAACAGATGATAGGCTTTTAAGATCATTTAATACAGGAATTGAAATATTGTATTCAAGAACAAGATTGTCTGAGCCGAAGCTTAAGTTAAAGGATATTTTTTCCGAAAGATCTGAAAAATTTTCTAGTGTGATTAAACTGTTAGATCCGTCGTTAGTTCTGCTGCTTGGTTTGGTTTCGAATGCAAACCTGTTTTTATAAAGCCTTGCCTTATTACCTTTAAACCAGAAATCCTCTCTGCTGCCGTCGTCTATCAGTTCACCGAAAATTGAATAGAATGTTTCGCCGATATCCCTTATGCCGTCTGCTTCAACAACTCTTACACCTCGCCTGTCGGGATCTGCATTTATTTTATTTACCTGGATCTTCTCGTTAATTACTTTTTCATCAACATGCCAGATAACGATTCCGTTTCCGGGCAGAGCGGCATCATATTCATCCGCGTCCAGAACAACACCGCCCGGGATACCGTTAACACTTTTTCGCTCAGCGATAAAGATTCCGCTTGTATCTGCTTCAATTATTTTAGTGCTGATTATACCGTTCTGTTTATAAGTTATTTTCAGGTTATCATTTCTCGAATCCTGATTACGATTTTCAATCAGAAAATATTCTGTTGAATTGAGAGGAATCTTAATTAAAGTCGTGTCTCCGGAAGAGGCACTTAATCTGGCGGCAATCGAGATTTTTTTATCAGCCGGATTAATAACAACAGGGCTCTCCCATCCTAAGAAGATTTTCTCCCAGGGGGATGGTTCGGGAGGAAACATTCCGGAATTTGCCAACAGTGCCTGCGGGTCCATCAATCCGAATCTTCCGATCGCACTTTTAGAAGTCTCAGTGTTAAAAAGATCCGGCAAACCGAGATAACTGGCAATGTTTCCAACCAATAAACCGTTAATAGAATATTCGATCAGTAAAACAGAATTGTCAATTGCAGTTGCTTCCCTCGATTCGGTCTCCGGCATTATAATGGTGTTTTGAATAAGGAAATTATTGTTACCAATCGGGAAACCATTGAATTGATTACCGTAGATTTGTTTAAGAGATTCCAAGCCGAGATATAGAGAGGGCATATTACGGTTAATCAACGGTGCACCGTCGCCAATTGCATTGCTGATACCTGCATGGAAGATCATAAAGAGATTATAACCGGAGAAATTAAAATCCGGATTCCGCTGCCCTGCCAGCTGCCATACCTCCAAAGAGAAATCTGCCATCGGTGAAAAATCATTCGAATTGTATACGGGAACGTATTCCCTCATAGTTTTTGAAACAGTAATGACATCCGGTAAAACTTGATAATCAATTTTTACTTTGCCGTTAGAAACTTTATTGAAATAATTTTTTGTAAACTCGAGATGGTCAGCAAAGTATTCAGCATTATGCGGGAGTGGATCCAGAATTGTATCGCCGTAAGCTCTTGTAAAATGTGAACCGAATTTCCCTGTACCTGTTGTGCCGTCGTACCTATCCTCCTGGAAATCGACCATAACTGCAAGAATCTTAATCGAATCGGAATTAATATTATTCCGGTGATTAGGGTTGAGTTGACTGACGGAATGCTTTACAAAGGATTGGGCAGAGATACTGCCCAATCCGGTTAAAAACAGTATGACTAAAAAAAAATTCTTCATGTTTAATTAAATTCCGCGCGGAAAACCGGACCCGGTTTTTACCTGAGAGCCCCATCCAATAAGCAAGGAGAAACGGAGGGTATTATTCAAAGGATGATTTTCACTTCCTTTAAATACATCTGTAGTAATGTAACTGAAATCGAATCCGTATAGCTCATATCTTATACCGGCGCCCAGTGTTACAAATTTACGGTTTCCGAACGAGGGATCTTCATAGAAGAAACCTGCCCGGAGTGCAAATTTAAAACCTTCGGCCTCGCTTCCGTACCAGTATTCCAATCCCATTGATGTAACTATGTCCCTTATCTCTTCACTGAAAGGTTGGTCGAACCAGGCAGTAAAGATCGACTCATAAAAGTCTTTTCTTTTCTTAGTTCCGGTAGTATCGATCTCACCTCTGAACGCTTCCCCTTTATCAACCAGAAGTTTACTGAAGTCAATTGTATACGTAAGTGAATTGTATTCGTCTTCAAATAGTCTGGCGGCAATTCCGAGTCTGAAATTTGTCGGTATAGGATCGGCCTGAGCCTGATCTATGTAGTAAATCTTAGGACCGATATTGCTGAGATTAAAACCGATACTGAACTGATTACCGATATCGCCGATTAGCGGAAGATCAAGAACTTCGGGACGCCACATTGCGCCAACATCAAAACTAACAGAAGTAGCTACACCCGAGCCCTGTTCTGCTTCGGTCGGTTTGTCTGCAAGCCGGCTGTGGATTACCCGGAAATTGAATCCGAGTCCCCAGCTGTTGCTTAACTTTGTTGCATAGCCAAGAGTTAATGCAGCATCGAATGATCTGAATGTACCGATCGGATCGGGAGAATTAGAACTTGTTCTAACAAACTCTCCGTAGTTCATATATGTAACGCTTGCAGTTAAGCTGCCGCTTAAATCTTCTATATACTGACGGTATGTTGCATAGTCATAAAAGAGGTCGAGATTAAACATCGGCAGCCAGTTGCTGTGAGTAAAGCCAACTTCGGATCCAGTAAGGAATGCAATACCAGCCGGATTCCAGAAAACTGCAGCGGAATTATCGGCAAGTCCAGCGCCCGATTCGCCCAGACCACCTGCTCTTGAATCCGGGGCCAGCAGTAGAAACGGAACCGCTGCTTCACCCTGAGCAAACGTTTTCTCAGCCATTCCTATGGTAAGTACACATAGAATCATTATGATGGCTCTTCTATTCATTTTATAACCTCCATAAAAGTAGATTTCTTTATTTTGTCTTTAAGTTTATTTAATTACAGATAATTTTCCCAGAACATTATCTTTATACTTACCGTCGGAAGATTCCACCGTAAGTTTATAGAGATATGTTCCGTTGCCTATATTATTTCCGTCGTTATCTCTTCCGTCCCATTCAATTCTAACAAATTTATTCAGAATATCGATCTCTTCAATTTCTTTTATCATCCTGCCGGCAACAGTATAGACCCTTATTTTAACATTAATGGGACTTGCAATATTATGCTGGAAAGTAAAAGTTGTTGAAGAAGAGAAGGGATTCGGGTAATTATAAATATCGCGGACTGTAATTCCATTCAAAGAATTAACAACCGAGAAATTAGTTTCCTGCAGAGAAAAATTATTGAATACGTCCCAGGCTTTTACTTTAATATTGTAATCCCCCACCGGCATTGAAGAGAATTTAAAACGTATTACACCGGATTTACCGCCGGAGTTTAGATCGCCGATGAAAAAGTTTGTAAAGTCGATCGAGTTGTTATCATCATCATTTAAAATCCCTTCCAGTTTATGACCGATACCGGTTCCGGTTGTATTCAAACCAGTTCCGTCCTTAATTCTCGCGATCAGAACAAAATCCGGATTGACAAGATATGAGTTTCCGAACGATTCATCATCAAAAAAGATTTCTATCTCGGGCCCTTTCCCGTCATTTACCGCATTTGGATTCGTACCACCAACAATTACATTAGAAGTGAACCCTATTCCGTCCTGCGACTGATTAAAAACATAAGCTGAAACTTTACCCCTTTTATTTTCGTATGAAATATCTTTGGGGACAATAAACTCTGTATTGAAGATACCATTAGTTACATTAGTCCGGCCCCTGAAAATCAAACCTCCCTGCAAAGTAGCGTAGTAGTTCATTTCACTCAGGTACAATTGACGCTCGGAGTCGTAAACACTGATAATCGCTTCGCCGGAATAATTGGAATTCGTACCGTCGCTGTTTATTACTCTTCCTTTAACCTTAACCTCGCCAAGTGCGTTGATCTGGACAGTGGAATTAATCGATTTATTATTTATAGAATCGATTGATGCCTGAAGCAGGGGCTGTGCCAATCTGATAGTCGGATCGCAAAACAGGTGAAATTTTTCGTCGTTATCCTCTGTACGAAACTGTTTTGCCAGAAAATATGATCTCCCGATCCTATACGGCAGATTATTTTCATCCCTCGATCTGAATAGATTTGAAAATAACGAATCATTAATCGCAGCATTTTGAGTAGAATAGACAACCCGCGCCGCTGTAAAAGCACCAATAGCTCCCGCATCTTTCATATTGATCATTATTTCGGTTGAACTTTGCTGACCAGGATTATCATATTTACCGAAATCGCAGGTTGCGGCGGTAAGAAAAAAGTAATTCTTATTTGAAAGTTGCGGAATAGAAGAAGCCTTCTCAAAAACATATTCATGAGTCCATGTGTTCGGATTTCCGTGACCGATAAAATTGAGAATAAGTGTGCCGTTGTTTACAGCATCAACAATTGCCTTATTCACATCCGGTTTTCTACGCCCCAATCCGGAAATGGCAGTTGGATAAGCTGCCAGATAAATTTTATTCTGGTCAAAATATTGCGGGATTCTCCGGTTGGAAAGATTTTCGGATTGACTTGTGTGAATACTACCATCATTATATCCGAGTTCCTGAGGACCGTCATCGGCAACAAGAGTAATGTTCGTTCTCCAGAGTCCTTTTTCGAGACTTGTTTCGTATTGTATAATTTTATCGACCACATTCTGAGCTTCAGTAAGGCTTTGAACATTGAGGCGACCGATTGCAAGGTCGATTCTAAGATCGTTACCCGAAACTCGCGCGAAATAATCATCGGTCGGATAAGAGTAAATTTTGTCTAATGATTCGGGTTTCTGATATGTGGGGATGTAATTTTTATTCAACTTTTCTGAATTAAGGTAATCATAGTCACCGTCACCGAAGAAAAGGACGTAAAAAGGTTTAGTCTGCCAGTTGTCGTAAGCATATTTTAAGAAATCGCGAATCGAAGTTGGATCCAGCATTCCTGCGGAGAATTCATTCATTATGTCATCGACAAAATACACCGATGCAGTAATCTTTGCAGGAGACTGGGAAGTTCTGTAAGCAGCATACCTTTCGGCCTGTACCCGAAGATCCTTGTGAGTAATTATAATCAGTTCGGTACCTGCTGTATTACCTCTAATATCCTGAGTAGTAACAGCTGCTCCATTAACAGGTGTTTTAAATCCGCTTTGATTTACAATCAGATACTTAGATACCTTGTTCGATTGTTCAGAAATCTGGAACGTTACCTGTCCGCCGCTGATAGTTGTATTTGTAACAATTTTCATACCGGCATAGTCAGTAACGTCGTAAACAAGAATTGAACTGTTTGAGAAATTGACAACAGTATATTGAAGAACGGCTGAAGTATCCTTCGAGAATAGCAGGAAATTATCATTCAGCGCGCTCAACTGCCGGCGGTACTCTATTTCAAAATAATCTAGATATACTTTTGTACTTGGCGAAGAAGATGAGATGGTAAATTTCAGATTGCTTCTCTCGTCCGATAAGTTTCCCTGGAAAGAAGCAGATCCGATCAGGTCCTGTCCGTATGAATAGGTGTTTGAACCGAATCCGGCAATGTTTGAAGAGTAGATCTGATTGTTACTTTCATCCAGACGTAATGGAACATATGCCGCGGAGGAATTCACCATCCGAAAACGATAGTTAATCCGTGAAGAGGGAACTATTCCATTTAGAGATGTTAAATACGTTCTGTTCAATGACGTTGAATTGAATTCATCCCCTAAATAATCTCTGCCGGTCTTCCCGATATTAACGCTGTCTTTATCAGAGCTTTTATATGCAAGTGAAAAAGTCTGCTGATAAGCACCTCCCTGATTGAGTGAAGGTTTTTCAGAAATACGTTTTCCCGAAGATCCGCCAAATGTAAGCCAATAATAATTCTTCTTTGAGTAGAAATGTTTTTCTCTCATAATTTTACTGTAAGAAGGATTGTAATCCCAGAATTCAGGGCCACGTCCATAAAAGAGGATATAATCGCCGGAGTCGAAGCGGCCGTCGGATTCTCCTGTAACCGAAATGGCAATCTCCTGAAATTTTCTGTTGGAAACAGCGATGTAGTTTTCTGGAAGATTATACCCACCGTTGCTGAAGATTTTAATCGTTCGCGGGTCGAGATTATTTACATCGGCTCCAAGGTTTTGAAGAGTTGTTCTATCAATCCGGTAAATTCCTTCTTCAGGTGCTTCGAAACGGTACCAGTTGGTTGCTGCAAGTGTTGAACCCGTCTTGGATAATTTTGCATCGTTTCTACGACCCCATTTTTTTGCTACTCCCCAATTGATAACTGAATACTGAAGAAAATCCTCTTTAATTAACTCCGTTTCGAAAGCAGGTCGAGGGAATGTAATACTGAATACTATTCTATTATATACTTTTATCTGGTTATTTATTTTGTCCTGCTGAACCGGATATATTTTAATTGACTGTACCGGTAAAGAACGGATTAAGCCAAAATCGCCAAAAGTAACGAGCTCAGAATTATCATTTTCATCAGGTTGCGGAGAGATATAGTATTTTTCGATAGTCGAAAGCGAATCAATTTCGAATTCAGGGTTTACAATGTACTTGCCGGGTAAGGTTGTATAATCCGAAGTTATTACCTGAATTGTACTACCAAATTCAGCCGGGACACCGATATTAATTTCACGCACGGGGATCTGAGTTTGTCCTCTACGGGTTAGATTCTCTATAAAAGTTCCGGGTATTTTAAGTCCGGTATATTTCTCGCCGCTGATTATTTGGAACGCGGTATCACCAATTACCGGACGGTATTCTATAACTAGAGATGAGGTACTGGAAGAAATTACCCTAACATCCTGAGCAAAAAGGGAATGATTTAAAATAAAAAAGAGAAATAATAGAGAGAATCTGGTCTTCATTTTGGCTTTTTCAAGATTTAGTAATAACAATTAAAATATTTTTTTTGATTCTGTAATGGTAGCCAAATTCTCTATAATACTTCTCCGTTTTTACCTGCAAAATTTATGCAAGAAGTGATTATAATGTCAAGTCAATTAAAAATTTACTAAGAGTGTATTATTTGGCATAATTCAAACAAACGGGCAACCATTTCATAATAGAATCTCTACCGGGAAAAGTAGTATAAAAACAGTCTAAAGTCCGAGAAGATCTTTGTTTTTCTTCATTGCATCGATGCAGAACTGAATATGCTCATCAAGCGTCACACCAAGTTCCGAGGCGCCTTTGATAATATCCTCCCTGTTCACAGCCCGGGCAAATGCTTTATCCTTCATCTTCTTAGTAACCGACTTAACTTCGACCTCATCAATCGATTTACTAGGACGGACATAAGCTACGGCTGTAATAAAACCGGCAAGTTCATCACATGCAAATAGAACCTTGGCAAGAATCGTCTCCCTGGGTACACCGGTATAATCAGCATGAGAGAGAATAGTATTACAGAATTCTTCGCTAAAACCTTTTGACAAAAGAATTTCTTTTCCCTTATATGGATGCTCTTCGGCCGTTGGATACATCTCGTAATCGAAATCATGCAGAAGTGCCACACAACTCCAATAGTTCTTCTCTTCACCTAATTTCTCAGCGTATGCGGCAACACAGGTTTCCACGGCATAAGCATGCTTAAGGAGACTGTCGCTTTTTGTATATTCTTTTAAGATTGCATGACAGTATTCTCTATCTCTCATAAAATCAGGACTCATTTTTTCTCCTTTAAAAATTTTACAAATGAGGGGCACAAGCCGCTGATAATACATTCGCCGCATTTCGGTCTTCTGGCGATGCATGTATTTCTGCCGTGATTCATAAGCAGGTGTCCGCTAACTATCCAGTAATCTTCGGGTAACAATTCTTTCAACCTGTATTCAATTTTTTCCGGATCGGAAGAATCAATAAATCCGAGAAGACTAGAAAGTCTTTTTACATGAGTGTCAACAGCAATAGAAGGAATACCAAAAGCATTCCCGGCAATAACCGAAGCGGTTTTTCTTCCAACTCCTGGAAGTTTTATAAGCTCGTCGAAATTCCGCGGAACCTTACCGTTATATTCTTCAATAATCATTTTGCAGCAGTTCTTTATACTTTTTGCTTTCTGTCTGTAAAAACCTGTAGAGAAAATATCTTTTTCCAGATCACGTCCGGAAACTTCAAGGTAATCCGAAGGATTTCTGTATTTTTTAAAAAGAGTTTGAGTAACTATGTTAACCCTCGCATCGGTACACTGCGCAGATAGAATAGTTGCGATAAGCAACTGGAACGGATTTTTATATTCGAGAGCGGGCTGAGCGTCAGGAAATTTTTTCCAGAGTATATCAAAAATTTTACGGGCTCTCTTTTTTTCTTCCGGTTCAATTTTCACTGATCGAACCTCTTGTCTTTGATCATCAATCTTTCAACGGGGAGATTATTAATAAGATGACTTTGAATAATTTCCTCAACATCCTCGATCGATAGATGACCATACCATATCTGCTCCGGGTAAACAACAGCAACTGGGCCGAATTCACAGGCATCAAGGCAGCCTGAATTATTCGCCCTCACTTTTGAATTGAGGCCCAACTCTTTCAATCGTTTCTTCAAATAATCCAGAATCTGCTGCGAATTTTTATCTGCACAACACCCTCTTGGATGCCCGGCTTCTCTTTTATTCTGGCAGGCAAAAATATGTTTTTCGTAACGTGCCATTTTCTGATTCGAATTAAAACCTGCTCAAAATATAAAAATTCCCGCCAAATGACGGGACTTTATTAGAGATTAAAAAATCTTGTTCCTGGAATTTTCGAATAAGCGAAATACAATCAGATTAAAAATTGTAGCGCGTACGGGGGTCGAACCCGTGATCTCCGCCTTGAGAGGGCGGCGTCCTGGACCACTAGACGAACGCGCCATTAAAGAACCAACAAAACTTTTTATGATTCAAATATAGTTAAACTTACTAAAAGTTTATAATCCTGATTCGTTTAACAATCTGCCGATATCATTCAAATCAGTATCAGAAAGTTCTACCTGAGCCGAAATAATATTTTCTCTTACCTGTTCAGGATTCCGTGCGCCAACAATAGCCGATGTAAGCGAGGGATTTGCAAGAACCCACGCAACAGCAAGATTACCGACGGTACAGTTTTTTCTATCTGAAATGTCTCTTAACTCTTCAACCAACTTTAGAGCTTGATTTAAGTAAGGCTGACGGAAATGAGATCCGCGCTGTCGCCAATCGTCGGGTGCTAATCTATTGATATCAAATTTCCCGGTTAAAAGTCCGGCCTGCATTGGGCTATATGCAACCACTCCGATTCCATTCTCAAGACAGTAAGGAAGAATTTCGCTTTCAACTTTTCTATTCAGCATACTGAACGGCGGCTGAAGCGATTGAACATGTTCAATTTTCATGCATCGTTCGAGAAGCGGAACATCAAAATTACTCACACCGATATATTTTACTTTCCCTTCCTCTTTAAGCCGGACCATCATTTCCCAGGACCGCTCAACTTCCACATTTTCATCAGGCCAGTGAATCTGGTACAAGTCGATATACTCGGTATTAAGCCTTCTCAAACTATCTTCGCATTCTTTTCTGATATTATCTGGATGGTTGTTAAATACAGCATTTCCGGAGCCGTCATTAACCATTCCGCACTTTGTTGCAATAAAAACTTTATCTCTTATTGAATTAACAGCAATTGCAGTAACTTTTTCAGAATGACCGAATCCGTATACGGCGGCAGTATCAATCCAATTGATACCATTTTCAATTGCGGTATGAATTGCTGATATCGATTCCTTATCATCAACCTCACCCCATCCCCACTGCCATGGCCCGCCTATGGCCCAGGCACCGAATCCGACAACTGTGAGTTGCGGACCATTTTTTCCAAGTTGGCGCGTTTTCATAACAGACCTTTAATTTGTTATAGCAAAACTGAAGGAATAAAAAAGCCGATCGAGATGACCGGCACTTGAGCTGCCCCGCTAGGGCTCGAACCTAGACTTTTCTGATCCAGAGTCAGACGTGTTGCCAATTACACCACGGGGCAAAGACTTTTATTTTTCTATCCTAAATTTAGTTGATTTTACTGATTTAATTCCACTCAAAATTCTAATAAAAACATTTTTTGAATTATTTTCCGGTACTTTCCAGCGATAAGTATTTACAACCCCGGGTATTGAGGAGATATTACTTTCTATAGTGGTCCATTTCATACCGCCATCAATCGAATACTCCAGGGAGACAGAACTAATATCATTTGCAGCTGCCCATTTTATTTCCCTTATTGTTCCCGGTTTTGAAATCGGTGATTTTTCATCAATCAGTATGACTGCCCCGGCTTTCAATATCTGAAGATTAAATACCTGAGAAGTCAAATCCGTCATTGGAGAAGCTCCTGCATCCGCGCTTACATCTATAATTCTCAACCTCGCAAGTGTTGAGGGCTGTACCGCCGGAATAACCCAATTGTAGGCTCCGGTTGATCTGTAATTCTGAACAATGTTAAACCATGTTAATCCGTTATCATCGGTATATTCAATGTCTACATTATAAATTCCGGCAGAATGCCAGGTGATTAATGTATCTATGTCTACTGTAGTAGGTGATGTCTGACGCCATGCAATATATTCACCACCCAGTGGGAACGACCATCTCAATAGTTTATTCTGAGGATGAATACTGAAATGACCTGCAGTTTGAGCAAAGACAGATGGATTTACTGTGCTGCTGATACGAACTAAAGCATTATCAGATCTGAATTCAACATTTTCCGGCATAATCCAATTATATAATCCGTTGCTCGGGTGTGCTGCAATTATAGTATTCCAGGAAGCACCTCCGTTTAATGAATACTCAATCTTAACCGAGTCTACTAGATAACTCCGCCATTTAATTTCATATGAGAATTTCTTCTGTGGATCGCTTGTTAACCATTCGTCACCTTCTACAGGACTGAGAATTGAGATAGAGGCGGGCTCTGTTTTTTCAATTGTAAAGTTTCCAATACTTCTTGCACTCGGCGATCCGTTACTTCCATCATCAGCATTATAAACTACAACATAATATTTATCGGAAGGAATCGTAAAGCTCGTCATATATCTTCCCTGGTTGGCCATTTTGTCGACAAGAGTTGTAAATGCGGGTACATCCGGGTAAATGGCTACTCCGTTATTCCATGTGTATTTGATGCCGACATTTTTTATTCCCGAAGATTCCCATGCAATTTCAATAAGATCGCTATCCTTGAATACCCGCGGGCCGCGCGGTTCGTTAACGTAGATATATTTTCTCGGAATAATATTAAATGCAGCGTCGCTTACATCAGAGATTGCCGGATCCCTTGAATCGCTTATTCGAATCTGGCACTGAGTGGAATTCAGGTTCTCATTGAGACTCCATTCATAAGCGCCCCCTGCAATACTGTCTACAAGAGTAGTCCAGGTTAATCCCTTATCGATTGTCAATTCAATCTTTACTTTGTTAACGGCGGTAGCACTCCAAGTAATATTCTGTTTGCTGCCGGCTTCCCATTCTTCCCCACCGTTAGGACTAAGTACCTGAATAGATTTTACAATCTGGTTAGTAATTCTGAACACACCGTTAGAGACATCGTTCGGTTCGCCGTCAAGAGCATCATAGATCCTGATCTTGCAGTTCTGAGAATTGACGTTAGGAATCTGAACCCAGTTGTAAAATCCAATGCTGGGAGTTGATTCAACTATAGTTGTCCAGTTGGCCCCGTTGTTAGTTGTGTAAGCAATTCTAACGTTTTCAATGTTCTCCGAGATCCATTCAATTCTCTGTGAAGTATTCGCCAGCCAGGATTCTCCTCCGTTTGGAACAAGAACCCGGATAACCGGTTCTGGAAGAATATTGAAAGTTGTGTTGCTTTCATCAACAATTAATCCGTCTTTAGCTTCCCTGATTCTCACTTTAGCTAATGTTGAAGGTGTATTAGGTATCGGTTCCCAGAAGTAAATACCCGTGTTTTTTGTATCCTTACCAATAAAATTCCACCTGTTTCCGTTATCGGTGGTGTATTCAAGGTAGACAGAATCGATACCGGTACTGCTGAACCATGTAATCTGCTCAGCGGTTCCAGCCTCCCAGCTTTCGCCGCCGTTAGGCGATTTTATTGTTATCGTTTTACTCTCAATTTCACTAATCGAAAATGTATTGTCCGATAAATCCTTTGGCTCGCTGTCTAGAGCATCGGCGATTCTAATTTTACATAGTTGCGAATTAATATTGGGTACCGGAGTCCATACATAAAATCCGTTACTCGGGGTAGAGTTTGTAATTACATTCCAGTTAAATCCGTTATTGGTTGTATAGGAGATTGATACATTCTGAATATTCTCGGATATCCATTCAATTCTCATGGAAGATCCGATATCAATATTTTCACCTCCGTTAGGGAATTTCACAGTGATCAACGGTTCAGGCATAATATTAAACGTACTAGGGCTTTCGGTAAACGGAGTTCCGTCTTTTGCATCTTTGATCCTGATTTTTGCAAGCGTAGACGGAGTATTCGGGACAGGCTCCCAGAAATAGATGCCGGTATTTCTTTTATCAACTGTTATAAGATTCCATGTATTACCGTTATTAGTAGTGTATTCAAGACGAACAGAGTCGATACCTGAGCTGAACCACTTTATCTGTTTTGATGAACCGGCTTCCCACTCTTCATTTCCGACAGGGGAAGTAATTCTCAAACTCTCATTACTATTTTTAATAATACTGAAAATCGCGTCGCTCATATCGGAGGCAGAGCCATCGACAGTTGTAACCCTGATTTTGCACTGACTCGAAATCGAGTTGGGAATTGGAAACCAGGAGAATGTTCCTGTGTTTGATAAGCTATCTGCAACAAGGGACCAGGTAGCCCCGTTATCAATTGTTGATTGAATTCTGATTTTTGAATTAGTTGTTGCAGTCCATTTAATATCATAGGAGGAACCTTCCATCAAAGTTTCGCCTCCGTTTGGCAGAAGGACTTTAACCGAGCTGGTACTGCTTTCTTCAGGATCGGTAATACCGTTTGATTCATCCTCAATCAGTTTACAGGATGAGATTAAGAGCAGACTTGCTAATAGAAAAGCTGTTTTTCTACGCATTTTTTCCTCGATCAAGTTTTTTAGGACTTTCGTCCTGGGTAAATTTAATAAATTCAGTTATTTTAATTAAGTAAAATATTACAGAAAGTGTGCCTAAATAATTAATTATGATTTTCGGCATAATATTCAGCTTTAGGTAAGTATGTATAAAATCTACCTGTTAATATTACTTATAATTGCACCTTTACCGGTAAAATCCCAGGAACTCATCTATTCAGGAGAGATCGGTTCATTCCAATCCGCATCTTCAATATCGATTAACCAGAGTGGATTTATATTTGTATCGGACTCGCGAACTAATGAAATCTTTAAGCTCGACACTTTAGGAAATATACTTAAAAGCATCGGTGGTTACGGATGGTCCGCTTCATCATTCGACAATCCTTCGGACATTTTTGCCAATACATTAAATGTTTATGCAGCCGACCGAAATAACGACAGGATACAGATATTTGATAAGGATCTGAATTACCTATCCGAGATTTCTTCAAAGAAAAGGAACGAAAGATTTCAATTCAGATATCCCGGGGCAGTCGGTGTAAACTCGCAGGGGGATCTTTTCGTTCTGGATACCGATAACTCAAGAATTCTGAAATTTAATTTCAGAGGAGAATTTATTACAGAGATCGGCGGATTCGAGTCGGGTTCGTTTATTCTAAATAAGCCATCAGTATTTACGATCAATAATGCGAACCAGATATTTCTGATTGATTCGGATGACCTTGTAATCTTTGATCAGTTCGGTAATTTGATCCGTAAGACAAAGCAGATTAAAAAAATTACTAATTTAAATTTTTCCTCTAATTCACTTATTCTTACCGGCGATGGATTTATTGGAATATTTAATGACGGTGAGAATAACAACATGAATGAAATAAAACACTTTACGTTACCATTAGAAGAAAAGGCAATCGATGCATCTATTTATAACGGCAGACTATATGTTCTAACAGAGAACAGAATTCAGATCTATAAAACTCCGGAATAAAAATAATTGGCGCTTCGATACCGGATCATATTATATGCAGCAATCTTAATCTGGACTGCAGGAATTTTTTATGAATCCTTTATAGGTCATTTCAATCAGCTTATTTACGGATATCCGTTTGTACACCAGGCATATTCACTTGTCTGTCACCAGGACCCTCAGAAACTGATTGACACAGGATCGGGTACCAGTCTTGTTTGTGCACGTTGTACCGGGATCTATTCCGGACTATTAATTCTCTCAACAATTTTTCTTTTTTACAAATGGAAATTGAAATCGAATTTAAAACTCCTGTTTATTTTTATGGCTCCAATGCTGCTTGATGTTTCAATGGTGATGGCCGGATTATACAACTATTCCAGAACGACTGCATTTACAACAGGTTTCCTTTCCGGTTCAATTCTATTTTTATATCTTTGCGAGGGTTTAGAAAAATTAATTTCGGAACTAAAGTTCAGGTAAAGAGATTGAAAAAATATATTTCCTCATTTGTGGCAGGATTCGGATCGGGTGTTCTCCATGTTGTGCCGGTAGCAAAAAGTTTTGTCTGCTGTCTCATAGTACCTGTAGCCTCATTTATTGCATTAATACTGGACAAAAGAGCTAATCCTTCTATGGAGAAAATTTCCGCTAAGAAAGGGGCGATGTTCGGATTATTTACCGGTTTATATGCGGCATTATTCGGAACAGTATTCGACCTTATGATAACCCTTGTTACAAAGAACAATGATATAGTTACGATGATGCCTGAACTTCAAAGAATGATAAACAATTTTCCACTTTCTGAAGCACTGCAAGCGGAGGTAATCTCATTATTCGAAGGCGTAAGAAACGACATCATACAATACGGTTTTTCACCAGTTTATGCTCTATCGATGATAATTAATAATGCGGTAGTTAATTCGATTGTAGGTACAATCGGCGGACTTGTAGGAGCTCAGGTAATCAATCAGAGACTAAACAACCGGGACAAAATGTAATTATGATTTCGGCATTAATATTTTTCGGACATCTGATGTTTATGCTTTACATCTTCACAAAAAAATGGCAGGATGATTCACTCTCCACTGCTTTCATAAATCTGGCATTGATTATTATTCTTTTTACTGTCGGGTGGTCGATATCGACCTCGGTGGTAAAAATTTTCTTCGAAAGCAAGGGTTTAGGGATTCAGTTCAATGCAGACACAATCTCGCTTACACTTCTTTCAATAGTTGAGTATTTCTTTTACAAATTTTACTACAGGGAAGAAAAACCTACTGAAGCCGGTACGGAAAAGTAATAATCACAGTCTGGTCTATCTGTTTCGCATTCTGCGGAAGAGGTTCAAATCTCCATTGTCTCAATGAATTAATTGCAGCCAGTTCCAAACGGGCATCGGCTTTTATAAGAGGGAATATTTTTCCTACTGTACCATCGGGCATAATTGTAAACCTGAGACGCACATCAATCTCCTTCGATACACCTTCAGGGTATTCGGGCAGATTGTAGCTGTAGATTTTACGCATTCCTTTCCCGCCGAAATCGATTTCAAATCCGAATCCGCCTTCACCCTCTCCAACCTGTTCGGTTCCTTTCGTTTTTGAATCATCCTGTGAAAGAGGCTTTACTTTTTCGTCGCTGATATTGTCCTTCTCTTTTTTCTTATCCGTTTCAGTAATAAGATTTTCTTTATCAGTAGTTGAGGATTTGGGGAGATCAACTTTTTTCTGTTCTTCCAATTTCGGTTTTTGCTTTTCGGGTTGAGGTTGATTTTTTTCAGTAACAGGATCCTGCCCAACCGGTCCGGCACTGCCCATACTTAATCCGCTGCCGAACCCAATAGTAACATATTCCTCTTCCTCCATACCGACCGAAAAATTGATGAAGGCAAAAAGAATAATAAAAACTACATGGAGCGCGATTGAGTATACAAAGGATTTATTTCTGACGTTGTTCTCTGTCATCAGTAACTGATCTTTTCTGTTTCTATTGTAAATTTATCAATCCCTATTCCCTTTGCAGCATCGAGAACCCTTATAATCAGGTCGATCTGAACGGTTTTATCCGCGCGGATAATCAGATTATTCTCGGGGCTGTTTTTTTTCAACTCTTCGAGCCGGCCTGCAAGTTTATCAATACCAATCTCTTCGGAACCGAGAAAGACACGATTCTGAGAGCTGATAGTAACGACCATGCGGCCCTGAGAAACCTGTTCATTATTCTGAGCTCCCGGAAGTTTAACTTTTACCCCGGTCTGAATTACAAACTGAGAAGTAAGAAGAAAAAAGATCAGCAGAAGCATAACAATGTCGGTTAAGGACGAGAACGCAAAAATGCTTAACGGTTTATTTGATGTTTCGAATTTCATTAATCACCTATAAATTGTATTCGTCGTCTTCGTCATTAGTTACATTTCTGGCTGTATCATCGAGCA
Source organism: Melioribacteraceae bacterium (assembly GCA_035362835.1). Taxonomy (NCBI): domain Bacteria; kingdom Pseudomonadati; phylum Ignavibacteriota; class Ignavibacteria; order Ignavibacteriales; family Melioribacteraceae; species Melioribacteraceae bacterium. The sequence continues at coordinate 168,885 of DAOSDY010000002.1, read as the reverse complement.
TATCGATCAGGTCGTTCGAGATTCTTTCCATATCAACAACCATTTTATTTATTTTACTTACAAAATAGTTGTAGAGTGCAAGAGCCGGAATACCAACTATAAGACCGAAGGCAGTTGTAATAAGAGCTTCCCAGATACCTCCTGCCAGGTCGGCAGGATTGGCAGATCCCTGTAGTTCCTGAATTTTCATGAAAGCGCCGATCATACCTGTAACTGTACCGAGGAATCCGAGTAGCGGCGCAATGCCTGCAACAGATGCAAGGATCGATAATCCCTTTTCAAGTTTACTGATTTCCTGCCGTCCCGCGCTTTCAATAGCTTCGACAACTCTTTGATGCCCGAACCTGATTTTTTTCAATCCTTTCTTCACAATGTTCGAAACGGGGGTCCTTTCCTGCATACAATAACTGATAGCACCTTCAAGATCTTTTTTCTTAATTAATCCCCTCAATTTGATTAGGAAAGCAGGGACATTAATTTTTGCTTTCTTAAGAACAATAAATTTTTCAATAGCAATTGCAACAGCGACTATTGAACTGGCCAGGATGAAATACATTAAAAAGCCGCCTTTAACAAATATTGAGAGTAGATCCATAAAATCCCTTCTTAATTAATTTCAAAAATTTTTCTGTGATTCAAATGATTCAGCTTCTTCCTTCGTCTTAAATTGCCCAATCCTGACACGATACCATGTACCTCCTTTTTGAGGGAGATACGCTTCCAAAATAAAGGCATTAAGCCCGAGGTTTCTTAACCGTTTTACTTCCAGTTCCGCTTTCTCTTTGTTCCTCCAGGAAGAAGCCTGAACGTTGTAATTCGTTCCGTCGTAGTAAATAGAACTTCCTATTCGTGTTTCGCTAACTGGTGATTTATACAAATCTCCCTGTGAATTTGTTCTGTTAGATTGTGCAGGAGGATTTGTTACAACAGGTTTTTGAGTCGGAGCACCGGATTTGGCATCCTTGTCCATAACCGGTAATGAAGCAACTCTCGGGAAATCACTAATTTCATCCTCAACAAAAGTGGCTGTATCAACCGGCAGAGACGCCTGTAACTGTCCGGAAACTATTGAATCCTGTGTAGAAACGGGGAGAGTCTGATCGGTTTGATTCTGATTCCTGTTGGGTAATAGCATATAAACGATAAGACTAACAATTAGAATGAAAGCCCCGAAAATAAGGAGGAAGTTCCTGCTGAAATATTTCTCTTTGTTATATTCTTCATACTCACGGGTTGGCGGCGTTGCTTCAGGCAGATAGGAATCCGGTTCGGGACTTGTTTCAGGAAAGTTTCTGTCTTCAACAAATTCATATCGCGGAGGCGGCGCAGTATATTCAATATACGCTGTTTCCTTATCGGATTCTGCCAATTCTTTTTTTATAGAATCTTCGAGTTGATCGAATAACCGGGTTGAAGACGGTTTAGCAGTCTTAAAAAGGTCTTTGCGGGAATCATCTTCTTCAAACGAATCATCATCATCAAATTCGAATAGAGGTTTTTCATCATCATCGTGAATGGGTCCTAATTCCTCTTTCAACTCATCTCCCCAGTTCCAATCGATATTGTCTACAACTTTTTTCTTTAGACCAAGGAAAGTTTCCTCATCTTCATCGGGCAGGATAATAGAATCGACCTGATCAGTCAGTGTTTCTTCAGGAATATCCGGATCTGTATTTTTAGATGTCTCTGTTTTTTCCAGTTTATTGAATTCAATATCTTCTGATTTCTCGTCCTCATAGTCTTTAATCAGTTCCTGCAAATCTTCTGAAGAGGTGGAATTTTCTACAGATGAATTATCAATTTCTAAAATTCCGGTATCTTCATTTAATTCATTTTCTCCGGTTGAGTCTTTTTCCGGTATATCATTCAATATTCCGGGGACATCATAATCTTCAAGAAGATCGCTTGGAGTAAGTTCCGGAAGAGCGGTTTCAAATTCATCAGAGGTTGACACATCTTTCGGAGAATCCAGTTCGAGGAGATTATTGGTAATCTCTTCGGCAATAATATCCTCCTTGAATTCGAGGTCGGATGTAAGTTCAGTTAATTTAGACTGACTGTCAAAATCGTTTTGATTTGAGTCGAGCGATTCATAATAATCATCCCAGATATTGAAATTGGGAAGGTTGTCCGACTCAGTGATAATTTCGTTAACCCGTTCCTCGATGGATCTTTTAAGAATAATATAAGAAGTTTCGGATTCGGATTGAGGGTTCAGTTTATCTGAAAGAGGAATAAGCGGTTTGCCGACTCCAATACTGAATACATCCGCATCGCTATCGGGATCTTTCTTCGATCTGCCTGGCACATCGATAGTGAGGTAAAGTGTTCTTGTACTTTTAGAGACATCTTCGGAAAACGGTGTAAAGATAAGAGAAGTTTTATCTATATCCTCCCCCTCTTTCAGCTGAAAGAATCCGATGCGGGGAATTTTCAACGTGAGGTCTGCTTCGAGATTATCAGCAATTTTGGGGATAAGGATATTGAATGCAAGTTCTTTCTCGGAACTTGAAACTCCCAGAACCTCGGCAATTCTTTTTTGGAGATCCGAAATCGTCATTTAAAGTCTTTTTCAGTTAAACAAAACTACCATCGGTATTCAACACCAATGACAAAATCTAACGGCTTTTCCTGATAACCGTCGAATACAAAATTACTTCGATTCATGATGTTTTGAAAGTCCGCAGACAAAGATAAGTTATTTAACAATCTGTAACTTATTCCTGCTGCAAGATTGTAATATGAGCCAAGCGGCCTTGTATTAAGCCGATCCGCGTAAACATTCTGCGCAAAAAGATATTTTAATTTGATTCCGATACCGGAAGAAAAATCATATCCGTATGAAACTGATGCGAAGAATTCGGGTTTATAAGGGATGTAATTATCATTACCATCTTTAATGTTCTGGTATTTTAATTCGCCTGAGAGATATCCCAGAAGATTCGGGTGAACAAGAACATTTAAACCGCCTGAGATTGATTTAACACTGTTAGCACTCATTACATCAAAAAATCCTTTAAGGATAATATCCTCAAAATAGAGATAGTTGTCGGATGCTGCATAACCTCCCCAAACGGAAACTGAGAACAGTTTTTTATATTCATAATTGAGCGATCCCTTCAAATCAAACTTAACTTCGGTAAAAACATTATCCGTAATATTGTTCATCATATAGATATTACCGCTGATAAAGTCTTTCAGCGTATTATTCTCAGCACGCGGATCGAAATTTAAAGTCATGTAGAGACCATCATCAATATTAAACAACATGGATCCGAACGGCGAGAAAAAAGAATTTGCGGAATTTCCGGCAAGCCGGGCACCAACAAGCAGAATTACAGAACTTGAAGGAGAAATTCTCAAATGTCCGTCCAAATTGTAAAAGCCGTAATCATCAATACCGCTCATATTATTATTAAGGAGCTGTTTCTGATATTTTCCGTCGGCACCGATAATCAGGTTGCCCAATCTCAGTTTAAATCCGGCATCGGCAGAAAGGATTCTTTCTATAAGATCCGTCTCTGTAACAGAAAGGAAATCAGCATTCAAGCCGAAATTAAAATTGAACAGGCGTCCGTAATCGTTACTGATCAAGAGAGCCGCAGCAGCCCTGTTTGTTTTCCTTTCATACAGAGGATTAACTGAACCAAAGAACTTATAATTATCGCGCCAGAATCTGCCTCCCAATGAAACAATCATTCCCGAGAAAAGGTCCGAATCTGTATCGATAAAAGCTTTACTGTTAAGCGAAGCACCGGAAGTATTATAACCGGCATCCGGAATATATGAGCGGGTATTATGGCCCCAAATGTCGGCCGAGAGCAAAAAATTCCCGAATGATTTACCAAGTGACAACTGGCCTAACGGAAGCGTATACCTTCCGGCACCAAAGTAGAGTCTTCCGGAGTATTGATCATCCGAAGCAACCGGCGGTATTATTTGCAGAGGATCCGAAGAAATGAGAAGTGGAAGCTCTTCTGGTGAATAATAGGGTGTAAAAAAATCCTGAGAGAGAGTAGCGATTAATTCAGGTTTCTTTTTCTGAGCCGATTGGACCTCAACGCTTTGCCGTCCGGTAATTACAAAATCCGGGAGTTCAATACTCTTCTGTTCCTGCTGTGCAGAAATCAGAGACGGAAATAATACGGATAAAAATATCAGATATTTTTTCATAGCTGTTTTAATTTCCTGTTAGCTTCCTGAGCAAGTTCACCTGTTTTATGTCTGTTAATAACAGCCCTGTACATATCTCTTGCCTGTTTTTTATCGTTCAACTTAACGTAACAATCGCCGAGTTTCATTAATGATCTTGTATACCACTCATCAAAACCTGAATAGACGGAACGGACACGTACAAAAGCGGTAATTGCATCATTTAGATTATTCTGTTCAAAGTAGATCAAGCCGATTTGATACTGGGCCTGGGCGCCGATATCATCCAGGCGTTTTTCCGCAAGCTCTCTGAATAAGATCAACGCATTTTCGAAATTTGATCGGTTGAATTCGAGCAGCCCGAGTTCAATTTTGGATTTAGCAGCAAAGACAGTCCCTTCGTAATAAGTAACTATCTGATCGAGTGTTGCATACGCCTCCTGAAGTTTTTCCGATTTTATTTCGGATAATGCCCGCAGATAGAGTAGTTCGGGGATTCTGTTTGATGTCGGTTGCGCGTTAATTGCAGTATTAAGAACATTGACGGCAGAGTCGAACTGTTTCTGATTTACATAAATATTGGAAGCGTCAATTGCGGCAGAGATACCGATATCGGACTTCAGATTTGAGGAGAGGACTTTGCTGAAATTTTCAATAGCTTCAGATTCCCTTTTAAGGATTGAAGCGCTTTTGCCGATCCAGTAATAGGCGTTAGGGACTAAAGAGCTAGACGGGAATCTCTGAACAAATTCCGTATATGACTGAATTGCATTCTCATAATTATCGGAGCTGAAATAGATATCGCCCTTCTTGAAAAAGATCTGATCGGCGAATCTGGAGCGGGGATTAGAATCAACAAACTGATCTATAAAACCGACCGCGTCATCGGCACGATCCTGTGCCAGGAACGCATACTGAATTCCGTTAACTGCATCCAGGATGTAAGGGGTGGAAGGAAATTCGGTTAAGACTTTATTATAGTAATCAATTGAGGACTGATAATCGCCCAGATTGAAATAAGCATCGCCAATAGAATAATAAGCGATCGGTTTAAGCTGCGAGCCGGGATATTTTTTTAGAAGCTCAAGATAATTATCGATCGACTCCTGAAAATTGCTCTGCTGAAAATAGATCCATCCAACAACATACTGTGAAGCATCTGCATATCTGGACCGGGGGAATCTCTGCTGAAGATTGCCGAATTCTTTTATTGCATCGTTCGATCTCCCCGCTTTAAAGAGAGACTGGCAATACTGATAATAAGTCTGGTCATCATTCAAAACGGAACGGTCGTTTGCAAAGAGCTCGCGGTAGATCTGGCTTGCTCTTTCAAAATTCTTTATGCCGAAATAGCTATCGGCAAGTCTCAGTTTAGCGTCGTTGATATTCTGATCATTCCGGAATTTTGTAACATATTCATTAAAGTAATAGATGGCATTCGGGAAATCCTTCATATTGAAATAAGCATATGCCTTGCCGTAAATAGAGGGTTTGCGCAACTCTTCATCTGAAGAAGCAATCATGTTATAATGTTTAATTGAAGCGGAATACTCCCCTCTCATCAGATATGCTTCCGCAAGGTAGAAATTTGTTTTACCGGGTTCGAATTCCGACGATCTCTTTTTTAGAGCTTCGAGAATTGCAACAGTTTCATTGTAATTGCCGAGATAAAATTCTGAGACTGCGAGTCCGAGCGAGGAGCGGTCGAGTGTACTCTTATCGGCTGAGGAGAACCTGACTGCCTGGCTAAAATTATTTTTAGCGTCGGAAAATTCATGGCGGTTCAATTTCATTTCACCAAGCAGAGTGAATGCTTTTCCTTTAGTAAGATTATCGCCTGAACGGGAGGCAAGAATGAGAGTAGATTCAGCTTCCTGAGATTGATTCTGAGTAAAGAAGGCAGTGCCTTTTCCCAGTTGCGCGCGGGATGCAAGCGGATGGTCCGGATATCGATCCAGAAAATTCTTATAGATCTCATTCGCACCGTTTACATCGCCCAGATATCTTTTACTCTCTCCGCTCCAGAAAAGTGCGGGAATTGAAAGAGTGTCATCTGCGGCAACTGCCAGGTCGCTGAATATTTTAAAAGCCTCCTCATATTCCGAAGTCTGAAATTTGATCCAGCCGAGGCTGTAATTAATTTTATTTTTGAGATTCTGTTCAATTCTGCCGGAGAGGATCTCCTCATAGATCATTGCTGCATTATTATAATCCTTCAATCTTACGAAGGAATTAGCCAGAAAATATTTTGCATCTATCAATTCATCAGCCGGGAGTGAATTAATAAGAGGATCTGTAAGCTCCAGAACCGCGCTGTCGTACTCTTTCAGAATAAAATAGCAGATACCGATTCTCAATTGGGCACTTGGTGCCAGAGGACTGTTTTTATAATAGGCTAGGATTTCGTCATAGTGAGAGACGGCATCGTTATACTCTCCGGTTTTTTCATATAGCCGCCCCAGCGCATAGATGCTGTGAACAATATAATCATTCAAGTTTCTTCTTGAGATTGCTTCTTTAAGAGCTTCTTCAGCTTCTATATTTTTATTTTCTGCCGCGAAAGCTTCTCCAATCCAGTAATAAGCCGGACCATTATAATAACTGGACGGGAATTCGTTCAGCAGCTGATATAACCGATCGCGGACTTTACGGAATTCACTGGTATGATAGTAAATTGTACCAAGCTTGTAAAGGACATCCTCCCTAAGGGTCGAGAGCGGATATAAATTCAGGAAGGACTCAAACTCTGAAGCAGCCCCGTTAAGCTGTCCCATTTTAAGTAACGATTCCGCAGAATAATAAAGTGAAGCTGACCTTTTCAGGTCGTCATAATTCAGGCCGTCTGCAATCGACTTAAATACCTGGTAAGATGCGGCATAATTTTTTTCGTTGAATAAATTAAGAGCCGAGTCGTAACGGCTCTCCCCCTTCTGTGAGAAAAGATTGAATGATAAAAGAAGAGTAAGAACGACTGAAGTTTTAATTCTCATATACAATTCTAAATTATTAGAAATAAAAGTAAACCAAGAGAAACACCGGTTAAAACAGAAATAAAATTGACGGCATCGTTGTTAATTAATCTGATACCTTTAAAATATTCAGTAGTTGTATTGCAATGAAAACCGGATTCCAGAATAAAACCGCAAACACGGCATTTGTACTTAACCTGAATTGACGAGCCAAGTATGCTGTCAATTATATTACCAAATATTCCGGATATAATAATAATCACAAAATCATTAAGGTTAAACCTGATCAATATAAATCCTGACAGTGCAATAATAATTGCTCCGGCTAATCCTGCCAAAGTTCCGGCAAAAGAAACACCACCGGAGAGTCCCTGATCCATTTTACGGAAATTCAAAATATTATACGTCGGCCATTTTTTCCAGGTTCCAAATTCAGTTGACCATGTATCTGAACAGACTATACTAACAGCAGAAAGATAAAGCAGAAAAAAAAGATCATCACTAGAAAAATAATAGAGCACAACAAGAAGTCCTGCAATACCGCCATTCGCAATTACCTGGTTTTGATTCCTGGCAGTTCCCGGTTTATTAATTCTCTCATTAATTGCGGTTCTTGCCGTTTTGATTACAGAAAAGAAGCTTGCTGAAAAGAAGAAAAGAAGAATCGGAATGCTCCAAATTAGACCGCCTATTCCAAAAATGATTATTGCAAGGATAAATTGCGCAAAAGAACCACCGGGTGTAAGAAACTTAAAACGGTATGAAATGAAAGCAAGAATTGATGCAAGAAGGAGTGCCATTAAAAAATTTTCAGTCGTGATAGAACTCCAGAAATTTCTTGAATGTAAAAAGGATATAAAAACAGCAACAGGGAAAGAAAAAGCCCCCTGAATGAGGGGGCCCAAAAAATCTATTTGAGCAGATTCAGTTCATAGTCCGCAAGGCGCTTATACTGTGCATCCCTTTTTGCCAGTTCAAAATTCTCTTTTGCTTTTGATATATCCTGTTTCTGTTTCAGACCCATTCCTTTATAATAATATGCAGCACCTTTAAGACCGCTCGATTTCATATTGATGACATTATCTGCAGTTGCAATAGCTTTATCGTACTCGCCGTTCTCATAATAAGTTGTTGCAAGGAGAATATAAGCGGCATCGAGCTGATGATATTTGATTGCCTCGTTCAACTGTTCAATTGCTTTAGCGTAGTTGCCGTCCTTTTTAGTCTGTTCGCCAAGTTTAACAAGAGCGCGGGATACATATTGTCTTGCCTGTTCCTTATGCGATTTCTGTTTAGTCAATTCCTCGAACTTTTTGAAACTCTCGACAGCTTCGGCATATTTACCATCCTGGAAGTAGGTACCACCGAGGCCATTGTAAGCAATTTCAAAATTTGGATTGCTTTTAATACAGGAATTAAAAGCAGCTTCTGCATCTTCAAGTTTATTCTGTTTTTTAAGTGTAACACCAAGCTGATAATAAATTCTATAATCCTTAGAAGTTTTTAAAGCTTCATTATACTGTTGAACGGCACCGTCGTAATCACCAGCCTTCATAAATTTATTTCCCTCATTATATGCCTTAGCAGCATCAGGGGGCATATCCTGAGCCAAAGAGATCGAGGTTACCAGAAAAAGTGATACGAAAAGAGATATCCAATTTTTCTTCATAATTATACCTTTTAATAAATTAGTTGATAAACCGGGTGCGGAAGGCGGGACTTGAACCCGCACGCCCTAACGGGCACTACCCCCTCAAAGTAGCGTGTATGCCAATTTCACCACTTCCGCAAAAAAATGTGTTGCAAGATAGGCCTCGACGAAAAAAAATGCAACAGAATATTTTCTTCGGGGTAATTTTTTACATCACGGGGATTTATCTTTCAATCTTTGGGTCTTTTTTTACTCATTAAGGATTGAGCGATCTCGCGACGGAATTTGAATTCAAATACAGCAAACTTAGCAATCTGCTGAGGATTCAGAATATCGCCGAGAGAACGGATAAAATTCTGTTTTTCAACCGACATCTGTTTGTCGATCTCAAAGATTTTGTTTACCTGATCCGTGTAATAGGCATCTTTTGAAATTTTATCTTTTATACTTTTTTCAAGGTCTTCGAGGAGGTTCTGGCGGCTGCGCATCATATCCCTCTGTGCTTTATGATGTTCATTACGGCGGGCGAAGAATTTAACCGCAGTTTCCTCATCGAGGTCGAGCACCTCAATCAATTTAGCTTTCTCGAGCTGTTCAATTTTTTCAAACGGACGCTGGTCCCTTTTATCCTGACCGTTCAATGTAAAGACAAAAGCAAACATTAGAAGAAAGAAATAATATTTTTTCATTTCGATACCTTTTCGAAAGTGATCATACTTAAATTTTTATATAGTTTTTCAAATTCAGGGTTACTAAGATTTTCGACCTGAGAATAATCGACCTTAGAGTAATCGACATATCTGTTAATTGCCGTCTGAGGGATAGAAACATCATCAGGCAGCAGTGAATCGAATCCGTTTCCGTTCGTATTCTGAGCGATGACCGATTCGAATGTATGGTCGTTGATCAGAATATCTGCAATTTCATCATCATCAATATTATTTACAATTTCATCGACTAAAGATATGTTCTGTTCAACTCCGTTCTTGTTGGGAAGAATTGTAAGAAGGGCCACAATGAGAACAGTTGCCAGAACAGGGATTGCAATCGAATATTTTTTTAGAATTCCTTTACCATCGGACAATTCCAGTCTCTCCCTAACCTTAGGGACCAGGGAGTTAAAATAGAGTTCATCAGTTTCAATCTCACGCGTTGAGGAGAGCCCGTCTATGCCTTCTTTAATTGAATGGAACCTGCTGCTGAGATTCGAATCGGATTCAAGTTCTTTCAAAAAGAATTTCTCTTCAACCGGGTCCATCAGACCTGAGAGATATCTTAATATTTTATCATCATTCTTTTTCATCAACCAACTCCACAATTTTCTTCAATGCATGAAAATAATTAGCTTTTAATCCCCCGACACTTTTTCCTGTTATTTCAGAAATTTCTTCATAAGAGAGCTGATCAAAGTTACGCAGAACAAAAATCTGCCTTTGTTTAGGGGGCAGAGTGTTGAGCGCTTTATTAACCTTTTCGAGTTTCTCCTTATTTGCAATATCCCTGACTATATCGTGAGAAGACGTAAGGTTCTTCTCATCGGTATTTTCGAAAGAGATCAGCCGTTTCAATTTTTTTCTTTTAATCTGGTTCAGACTCCTGGTCGTAACAATTTTATAGATCCAGGTATAAAGAGAAGATTTGAATCCGAACGTTTTTAATTTATTATACATTACAATAAGAACTTCCTGCGTAACCTCGTCGGCATCCAGATGATCCCCGAGCATCTGCCGGGCATGCCAGTAAATTTTTTTCTGGTATTTTCTGGCCAATATATTGAAAGCGGATTCATCTCCCGAAACAAACTTCTCAATTAATTCGAAATCGTTATCTAATTGCATCTTTTTAAAATTATTCAAAAAATAGACAAACTGTTATCCGTTCAGGTTTAATCAAAACAGCGAACCAATAATAATCTTCGGGGAGAAGAAGGGCAAATTCCGGGATGATTTAAACCTGATCCTACCGGTCTCTGTCAAAATAACAAAATGAGAAAACATATTTCAACATAAAGGAGGCATCATGAAAAGAACATCTTTATTAACAGTATTACTTGTTGCACTTTCCATTACATTAACAGCCCAGCCGGCTGAGAGAATGAAAAGGATGCAGAATCCCGGAATGAGATCAGTGCCGGAGAGACTCAATTTAACAGAGGACCAGGAGAAACAGTTCAGAGAAATTACATTTGAGCATCAGAAAAAAGTAATTGATCTGAAATCCGCAATCGAAAAGAACCGTCTTGAATTAAAGAAGATGGCGGCTGAAAATAAAGTCGATGAAAAGAAGCTGATCGATTTAACCGATGCAAACAGCAAACTTCAGGCAGAGATGAAATCGCTTTCTGTAAAGAAGTGGATCGCAATAAATAAAATTTTGAATGACGAACAGAAGGCAATCTGGAGCAAACAATTAGGAATGGACCGCAAGCATAAAATGATGAGAGGTGCTGCACGAGGTATAATTAAAGAACGTGTTAAAGAGAGAATGATGGGAAGTATGAGGTAATTAAAGAGCCCCGACTAAAAATCGGGGCTTTTAGTTTTAAACAAATTTTTACAGATCACCCTGAATAGGACGTAATACAATCTCCTCGGCAACGAGGATCGATTTTTGAGAATAGAACTGGTAAATAATTTTAGCTATTTCTTCCGGCGACATCATCCGGTGAGAATATTTTTCGAGAACGTGATTCGGCCAGATAGAAGTTTTAGTAGCGCCGGGGGAAACATTAAGAATCCTGATGTTATTTTTTCTTACTTCCTCCCTCAACACTTTTGAATAAGCGAGAAGACCGTGTTTAGAAGCAGAATAAGCACTGCTGTTCATAAATATTTTCTGAGTAACAACCGATAAAATATTGATTATGATTCCGCTATTGCGGGAAATCATAGAAGGCAGAACGGTTTTAATGGCGAAGATTGCGCCAAGAAGATTTACATCGATAATATTTTTTATCTCTTCGAATGAATCTTCTGTTGCAGGTTTAAAAGAAGTTAAGCCGGCATTATTGATCAAGCCGTTAATATCGTAATGGGCAGAGATTTCATCATAAAAATCACTTATTTCCAGTGGGTTACCAACATCAAGCTGGTAAGGGATAACATTCCCTGAAAATTTACCGAGTTGATCCGCATAATTCTGAACAATGGATTTTCTACGTGAAGTGGCAATAACAGTCTCGCCGTTGGAAGCAAATTCAATTGTGAGTGCTTTTCCGATTCCAGAACTGGAGCCAGTAATCCAGACAGCTTTTAAACGTTCACTCATAAAATCTTCTTCAGAGAAATAAGGTTCAGAAATTCGGAACGTGTTCTGGCATCCGACTTAAAGATACCATGCATGGCACTGGTGGTAGTAATCGAATTCTGTTTCTGGACACCCCGCATCATCATACACATATGGTAACCTTCAGCAACCACGCCAACACCGATAGGGTTAAGGTAGTGATCGATTGTATCGGCAATCTGTTGGGTCATTCTTTCCTGAACCTGCAATCTTCTGGAAAAGACATCTACAATCCGGGGAATCTTGGAAAGTCCAACGATTTTACCTCCTGGTATGTAGGCAATATGAATCTTGCCGAAGAACGGAAGAAGGTGATGTTCGCACATACTGTAAAAATCGATATCCTTAACAATAACCATTTCATCATATTTTTCTTCGAAGATGGCACCGTTAAGCACATCATCAATACTCTTATTATAACCCTGCACTAGAAATTCGTATGCTTTGGCAACCCTGTGCGGTGTTTTGAGAAGGCCTTCCCTGTTTACATCTTCGCCAATCTCTTCGAGAATTGATTTTACATTCTGTTCAAGCTTTTCTAGTTTCAACTCCGTTCCTTTCCTCTATATTCTACATAATTATTTTCTGTTTCGTAGATTTTAACCGAATAGAGCACACCCGAAGGGATGTTACCTTCGAGCTGATTCCAGATTCCGATTGCAATATTCTCTGCAGTCGGTATAACCCCGCGCATAAAATCGACATCAACATTAAGATTCTTATGATCTACTTTCCTTATAACATGTTCTCTTATAATCTCCTTCAAAATTTTCAGATCGATAACATATCCGGTGCTGTTATCAATTTCACCACAGACAACCACCTCGAGTACGTAATTATGACCATGTCCGTTGGGATTGCTGCATTTACCGAACACACGGAGATTTTCCTCATCGGAATAATTTTCGTTATAGAGGCGATGAGATGCGCTGAAGACTTCCCTTCTTGTAAGATATAGCATTTATAATGACCTGTAACGATTAATCTTTAAGAGAGCGGATAACTTCCTCAACATGGCCGTTTACTTTAACTTTCGGAAAAATCTTAACGATCTTTCCTTCTTCATTAATCACGAATGTTGTTCTTTCAACACCCATATATTTTTTACCATACATACTTTTTTCCTTCCAGACTCCATACTTCTGTACAACTTCTTTTTTTTCGTCGCTAAGGAGAATAAATGGAAGGTTCAGTTTCTGTACAAACTTTTTATGAGATTCAACAGAATCGGGACTGATTCCAATAACCGCAGCTTTAAGTTTCTTAAAGTCGGGGAAGAAATCCCTGAAATCGCATGCTTCTTTAGTGCAGCCGGAAGTATTATCCTTCGGATAGAAATAGAGTACAACTTTTCTGCCTTTAAAATCATTAAGCGAAACTTTTACGCCGTTCGAGTCGAAAACAGAAAACGGCGGTGCTTTTTTACCTGTTTCAGGCATTGAGATTCTCCCTTCCAAATAAAACTGAACAGAGCCAATGATTAAAATAGTTCCTTTAAAATAAAAAAGGAGAGATTAAATTGTCTCTCCTTATAAACGTAAAACTAACCGAGATTTTTCAGAGTTTCCCGGATCGCATTATAATCAGGTTCATTGCCGGCGACCTCAAGTACTTCTGCATACTTAACAATGCCTTGCTTGTCTATTACAAATGCAGAACGCTTTGATACACCTTTAAGAGCAAATTTTTCAGGAAGCCATACATCATAAATAGCATCATATTTTGTAGAGACTTCCTTATTAAAATCGCTGAGAAGCGGGAAATTAAACTGATGGCGGTCTGTCCAGAGTTTCTGGGCAAACGGTCCGTCAACGCTTATAGCCAAAACCTGGGCATCTAGGTTTTCGTAATCTTTCATGCTGTCTCTGGTAGAGCATAATTCTTTTTCGCACACAGAGGTTCCGACAGCCGGGAAGAAGAGAAGGACAACATTTTTCTTCCCTTTAAAGTCACTCAAAGTAAAAGCTTCGTTATTTGCATTTTTCAGTGTAAAATCAGGTGCAACATCACCAATCTTTAAAGCCATTTTTTCTCCTTTTATTTTTATTCTGATAATTTTCTGCCAATTTTTACAGTTACCTGAAATTCGACTTTGCCGTCGGATGTAATACGCCCTCTTTCTTCAACAACTTCGAACCATCCGACTTTTTTTTCGGAATTAGCTTCCTGAAGAACCGATTTAACTGCATCTGATATACTTTCGGTGGAAACTCCGACTCTTTCTATAATTTCAAACGATTTAGACATTGTAACCCTCTTTCATTTAGTGAATGAAAACTTAAAAAAAATTTTAGCGGGCTTAAATTTAACACATTTATTGGTTTTATGATATGAACGTGACGGGGCTGGAAAAAATTCAATTGAGTTGATAAGAAAAAAATAAATTATTGACAAAGAGGGGTGATTTACTTAATTTTAATTAGGATATAATCCTCCCATAATAAGTGAAAAAATCATATAACATAAAAGGTTCAATATGATCTACACAAAAACAGGCGAATACGCGATAAGAGCAATACTCTTTCTGGCGCGTCAATCGAAAGAGAGTTTAATTATGTCCTCCGAAATAGCTAAGAGCGAGGATATTCCGGCTCATTATCTTGCAAAAATCTTACAAAGGATGGCTAAATACGGTTATGTTGATTCATTTAAGGGAAGAGGCGGCGGATTTAAAATTACAGAACTGGCAAAGAAAAGCTCGATACTTGAAATTGTTGAAAGGGTTGAAGGACCTGTAATCAACCTGAAATGCGTTACCGGATTAAAAGAATGTTCCGAAGAAAATCCGTGTCCGCTCCATGAAGAATGGTCCGACCTTCGCAACAGGATTTACAATCTTATCTCGAGCAAATCTGTTCAGGAAGTTGCTGAGAAATATTCAGAGACGTTGAGAAAACACAGGTAGAATTTTTTTTTAAAGGGGATTGAATAGCTCAATCCCCTTTTTTTTGTTCATCACTTCTCTTTAAATCATTTAAATAAAGTTTTAGAAAAGAGAGATCGTTACAGAGCAGATTAAGGTTATTAAGGCTCTTCTGATTCATTTCAAAATATTTTTCCGAAAAGACCTGCCTGATAAATTCCGATGAGTGACCAAGTATCAATTCAATTTGAGATTTTATTCTGAGAATGGAATCCATATACTCCTTTTGAATCCTGGCAAAATATTCGTCATCAATTTTATTATCGCGGTTCTTTACGATTGAGAGCAATCCCTGAGAGTACCTGGCCTGAAATGAGAGTTCTTCAAGACCCTTAATTGTCCCCTTCTCAATTGAAATTTCGATAATCCGCTCAAGATCGTCACGGAAATTCAATTTCCCTTTAGATAGTTTTTCTATCGCGTCAAGAATTGAAATTGAATTTTTATTAGTCAAATCTTTACCCCTATTCCAACACCATCACCGACAGGATAGATAGAAGTTTTAAGCGCAGTCTGATTCATAAAGAGTTTATTGAATTCCCTTACATGCTTTGTAGAATTTTTATAGGAAGGAGGGACCTTGGAAGCTGCAGGATACCCGTGCCACATAAGATTATCCACAAAGATTACCCCTCCTTTCTTGAGAAGCATGAGGGAGTAATAAAAAAGTTTTTCATAATCCTCTTTATCGGCATCGAGAAAGATCAGCTCATACTTTTTAGTAAGAAGGGGCATGATTTCGAGCGCATCGCCCTGAATGAGATTGATCTGTTTTTCGAGTTGGGCACGTTTGATGTAATCGGTTGCGAGAGAAATATTATCGAGACTTTTTTCGATAGTATCGATGGTACCCTTCTTCTTCAGTTTACGGGCAATTCTGACAGCAGAATACGCGATTGCGGTTCCGATCTCCAGAACGCGTTTGGGTCTTGATATCATTATAATCTGTTCGAGAAGCTCGGCTGATTTCCAGTCGAGTATCGGGATTCGCTTTTCCGATGCAAAATCCTCCATCTCTTTAATTAACGGATTCGGTTCCGGTCGGAACGATTCAAGGTAATTCAGCTGCTGCTGATAAAGGATCTGCGACATAAATTTTCCCTGTATTACTTCAGCACTAACATTTTTTTCGATTGAACAAAATCACCTGCTTTGAGCGTATAGAAATAGACACCGGATGATAAAGCTGAATTTCCAATAGAGAATTGCGAAGTATAGACACCGGGTTGCTTGAATTCATTTACAAGAGTCGTAACTTCCCTGCCGAGCAGGTCGAAAACTTTAAGCGATACAAATTCCGGTCTGTTAATTGTATAGGTGATTTTTGTTTCCGGATTAAAAGGATTCGGATAGTTCTGCGCAAGTGAAAATGTAGAGGGAATCCTTTCATCCTCCTTTAAATCCGTAAGAACATTATCAATCACCTGACCACCGTAAGTAAAGCGGTAATTGTTTATAACCGGCTCGCGGAAAGTAGATCCGCTGTTATCCTGATACTCGAAATAGAATTCCAGTTTCTTACCGGCAAAAAACGGTAGAACGTCATAACTGAAGACGAGAGTGGATTTCTTTACCATTGTTGCCTGCTGAAATGTCCCGCCTGTTTCCCTAATATAAATCTTAATAGAGTTTTCGTTTATACCGCCGTTGGCAATAAAAATTTTATTTATAACCGGCTGGCCCTGAGCAAAGCCGCTGAGATTAGGATAAGTAATAGCACGTTTCGCAGAGATAAGTCCATATCCCCTCTCGTTATTAGGAGACGCGGCATTATCGCCCGACTCAAGTAAAATCTGACGGATCTGAACATTTGTAAGGTGAGGGAATGCGGATTTTAAAAGTGCTGCTACACCGGCGGCTATAGGAGCTGAATATGATGTACCCCCGCCTGATCCATACTGATTAGAAACATTGCCGTACTGAACCTGAGAACCCTGAGCTACAATTTCAGGTTTAATTCTGCCGTCGAAAGTCGGGCCACGGCTGCTGAATGATGTAACGGTATTGAATCTATCAACAGCACCTACAGCAATTAAATTGAACGCGTCGGCCGGAGATTGAATTCCGCTTACATTTATACCCCAGTAACTTGGTCCCTCGTTACCCGCAGAAGAGAAAGTAGATACTCCCCTTTCAAACGCAAGATTAGCAGCCTGCGCAACTTTAGTTGACTTACCGTCCATCTGAGAATAGAGATATGATGTTTGCCCAACATCAAATGTGGAATAACCGAGCGAGCTGCTAGTAATATGAACACCCTGCGATTCCATCCATTCAAGTGCCGCGGCATAATTATCCTCTTCAACATTTCTTTCAGAACGGACGTCCTCGGTTTTAGCGATATAATATTTAGCACCGAATGCCGGACCGATCAGAAATCCCGGTGCGTAACCGCCGATAATTGAGAAGACGTGAGTTCCATGGGAGTCCTGATTTGTTGCGTCGTCACCCTGATTCGATGTGGTATTATCGTTCTGAATGAAATCCCTCTCTCCCAGCACAGTTCTTCCCTGAAGAGCAGGAATTGTTTTTCTGAATCCGGTATCGAGTAGTCCGATAATAACATCCTGACCGTTGATTCCGAGATCGTGAACAACGGGAATTTCGGATAGTTCATTTTGAATAAGCGACGGTCCGTAATCCAGAAGGTAATTCGATTTATATAGTACCGGCGGATTATTCAATTTTTCTTCAACGGGTTCATTTCTTTTAAATGATTTTACCTCTTCGATACTTTTTACAAATGATAATTGCTTTACGCTGTTCAACTGGGCATCTGTCAGATAGCAGGAAACCGAGTTGAACCATTTTAATTTATGAATTATTTCAATTCCGAGGGATTCGAGAGAAGCAACATAGTTTTCGCTTACAGGAAGGTCTTCGAGCGTTATATAATTTTCACCCATTACGCTCTTTCGCCGTTCAATACTTTCTTTTGTAAGAAGTTTTTCGGCTTCCTGAAAAATCGCAGAGGATTTGCCAAGCCGAACTGCATCGTTCCCTTTATCTTTAAAAGTGATGAAGTATTTATTCTGTGAAAATGAGGTTATGGATAAAACCAGAAGGAAAGAAAGAGTAAGGAAAGTTCTCATGCTACACCTTTCATAATAATGAAAGAATGACAGAACTCTGATTTTTAAGATCAGGTTCCGCAGATCGAATTAGTAAACCTTATTAATTTACAACTGAAGATAATAATTGATCTTTCTTAATCTCAATGGACTAATTTCGCTATTCTACCGATACGTACCGAACCGAGGAGATTAAATAAATCGGAGAACGGAATAGCCGGATTCCAGGACCAGTAAATGAAGAATGCCTGTCCTACGACCTTATCGCGCGGAACGAATCCCCAGAAGCGGCTGTCGGCACTATCATCCCTGTTATCGCCCATCATAAAGTAATAATCTTTTTGAATCGTATATGAAGTAACCGGTTTTTTATCGATCAGGATCTGATTTCCTTCAACGGTAACGACGCGTTTGCCGAATTCACGGTCGATTATAGTCCGCCATGCTTCAATATTACTGAGCGACAATTGAATTACGTCGCCCTTTTTCGGTACAACAACGGGTCCGTAATTGTCCTCATTAAAATTGGATCCTTTAGGGAAGATACGCGGATTTACAACGCCTGTCGGAGTAGTGTAAGGATTAATATATTGAATGTGAGGCGGTCGCCAGGCCTCCTCCCCGTTAACAAATGCGACTTTATCCTGAATGTGGATTGTATCACCGGGAATTCCGATACACCTTTTTACATAGTTATCGATTGACATTGGGACGAGCTCGTCGCGGTCGCCCGGGTATTCGAATACA
The DNA here is from genome assembly GCA_035362835.1 of Melioribacteraceae bacterium. Classification (NCBI taxonomy): domain Bacteria; kingdom Pseudomonadati; phylum Ignavibacteriota; class Ignavibacteria; order Ignavibacteriales; family Melioribacteraceae; species Melioribacteraceae bacterium. The sequence goes on along the minus strand of DAOSDY010000002.1, from coordinate 150,087 downwards.
ACAATGTCTCCCCTCTCGGGTTCCCTGATTGCGGGCATCTGGAAATATGGAAGGGCTATATTAGTGAATGGAATATTCCGCGGTGACGATGAGCCGTAAATGAATTTATTTACAAAAAGAAAATCTCCGATTAGAATTGTCTTTTCCATCGAGCCGGTGGGAACGCGAGATGTCTCTATTAAAAATGTTTTGATCAGGAGTGCGGCTATAGCCGCAAAGAGAAGATTTTTCATAAAATCTAAAAAGCGTCGTAATGGAGTTCTGTTAGCTTTCAATGATTTTTCCTTCTTTTCAAATTTTTCCGGCATAAAATTTTTTCCTTCTTTTCTATCTTGCTGATAGAACACGAATTATAAATATGTTTAACATCCATTCGTCCGGCATTCAGTGTAATCCGCGTTCTATTTCTTTTTAATCTTCAATCTGCAATACTGCTAAAAACGCTTCCTGCGGTATTTCAACATTGCCCACCTGTTTCATTCTCCGTTTACCTTCCTTCTGTTTCTCCAGAAGTTTTCTTTTACGTGTAATATCGCCGCCGTAACATTTAGCAAGAACGTTTTTACGCAATGCTTTTATATTTGTTCTCGAAATAACTTTCGTACCTACAGCCGCCTGAACGGCAATCTCGAACATCTGCCGCGGTATTAAATCCTTAAGCTTCGAGCAGACTTTCTGTCCCCACGAATAAGCTTTCTTCTCATGAACAATTATCGAAAGCGCATCAACCTTCTCGCCGTTAAGCATAATATCAAGTTTAACAAGATCCGATTCCCTGTATCCTATATACTCATAATCAAACGACGCATAGCCGCGCGAGATCGATTTAAGCTTATCGTAGAAATCAAAAATAATTTCAGAGAGCGGGAATTCGAACTGTATATCGGCTCTTGTAGGATCGATATACGTTGTATTCTTATATACTCCCCTTTTTTCAATCGCAAGCTGCATTAAGTTCCCGACGTACTCGCTCGGAGTAACTATCTGAGCTTTAACATATGGTTCTTCTACTCTCTCTATATCACCCTGAACAGGCATTTCAGCCGGATTATCCACAATAACCTTCTCACCAATCTTGGTATAAACCCAATATTCAACGTTCGGAAGTGTAGTAACGATCGACTGATCGAATTCCCGTTCCAGACGTTCCTGAACAATTTCCATATGGAGCATACCGAGGAATCCGCACCGGAATCCGAATCCGAGTGCGGCGGATGTTTCGGGTACATAGCTGAGAGCCGAATCATTCAATCTGTATTTATCGAGAGCGTCGCGCAGGTTTTCGTAATCATCGGAATCCGTTGGATATAATCCGCTGAATACCATCGGTTTAATTTCTTTATAACCGGGCAATGGACTTTCAGCACCGTTGCGTAGATGTGTAACAGTATCGCCTACTTTTGTATCATGTAATTCTTTTATTCCGGGAATCAGGTATCCTACATTTCCAGCCTGAAGCTCACCGGATCTGATTCTTCCCATTCTAAGGATTCCGACTTCTTCGGCAAGGTACTTTTTGCCGCTGGTAAAGAATGTGATTTCATCTTTCTCTTTAAGTGTTCCGTTTACGAGTCGGACGTATGCCACAGCTCCGCGGTACGAATCGAAAATTGAATCGAATATGAGTGCCTGAAGGGGAGCATTTTCATCACCAACCGGAGACGGAATTCTTTGAACAACCGCTTCGAGGATCTGGTCGATACCCTGACGCGTCTTCGCGCTTGCGAGAATTATATCCCCGTCCTTACAGCCGATCAGGTCGATTATCTGGTGTTTAACAACGTCTACCATTGCGCTCGGCAGGTCGATTTTGTTAATAACCGGCACTATTTCAAGTCCGGCATCTATTGCCATATATAAGTTGGAGATTGTCTGAGCTTCCACACCCTGCGCGGCGTCTACAATAAGAATAGCGCCTTCGCACGCGGCGAGCGAGCGTGATACTTCGTAGGAGAAATCGACGTGGCCGGGTGTATCGATCAGGTTTAGAACGTACTCTTTCTTATCCTGAGCGATATATTTCATCTGTATCGCGTGGGATTTGATCGTAATTCCGCGTTCGCGCTCGAGGTCGAGACTGTCAAGCAGCTGCTCCTTCGCCTCACGCTGGCTTATTGTATGCGTGAACTCGAGAAGTCCGTCGGCAATAGTCGATTTGCCGTGGTCGATATGTGCGATTATGCAGAAGTTACGGATGTTTTGCAAAAGCGATTTTCCTTACTAAGCTGATAGAACGCGGATAACCCGGATTAAGCGGATTTCCGCGGATTATGAACATTTTTTAATAATTAATTGAAAAATTTTGCGGCGAAATATAGCTATAATAGGAAGGTTTTACAAAGGTGGGAAGGATGGAATGAGGGAAGGATGAAGAGAAAAAGATTTTTGCTTGATTGTCTGAATGATTGAATGAATGGATGACAAAAAAGTTCTTAGTTCTTAGTGCTTAGTTCTTGGTTCCACACAAAAGGCGGTGTTGGCTCAGTTCTTGGTTAAGTGGGAATGAAAATATAAGCAGATTCTGACATTCGTCAGGATGACAATAATCCGCGTCATTCCAAATCCATAACGGCTGCAATATCATTGTTCTGTAAGTTCAACTACGAACCAAGAACCAACAACCACGAACCAAGAATTATTTTTCTTGCAATTATAAAGTTGAAATTTTAATTTGCCCAAGCATTACAGAGGGGTTCTTAATGCCTGACGCATCTTCCGCGTACCGACTTACATATTTAATTTCTTTTCATATCTACTGTTACTGCTCATCCCTGCCTAATGCTTTCTTTAAAACTCAGAATGATCACCATTTAGATTTTACATCAGTGAATTATAAAATTAGCTGCGGATTCTTTTATTTTTTAAGAGAAATAAATCTTGATAACAATTTTTGAATATGCAGGTTATCAGGAATATTTTCTTTGTTTTAAGAGGTTCTTCAAATAATTAAGCCGTGATAAATGACAAGCGTTTGGAATTTATCACGAAAATTTTTTGGCTTTTAATCAAAATTAGGGATGGAAGCCATTATTGATAAATATATGTTAGCTGGCAAATTAAAATGAGCATAAAATGAATGAAATTGAATTGAAAAAAAAAGAATTTTTAGATAATTGTACAATAACAATATCTGACAACTTTACTGGTGCTAATTTTACCATAAAAGGTGCAAGTGAAATTAAATCGTTCTATTCAAAGGAAAAGGAATATTGGGAAAAATTAAAAAGTAGAAGTAGTATTATTGATTATTACATTAGATTTTATACTCAGCGAATTAATGACTTAAATGCCCTCATATCCAATTCGCCCGCTTGGAATGTTTCGCAAATTGAACAACATTGGAATAATATAAAAGGCTCACTAAGTCACACAAATGTTCCAGAAGGTCAACGTCTAATTTACTCATCAACCTCTTTAGCAAAGTTTATTTATGAGGAATATGAAAATAACAGTTCACAAGCAATGCATACTCATAACTTTTTAATTAACTCCGGTTTTAACATAAGTAATAAGGATGCATTATTAGGCTACTTGCGCGGCTATGAGTTTATAACTCAAAATAAGACAAGCATTGTCCAGAGAAGCAAATCCGAGAATAAAAATATTGCTCAAATTAACAATGATTGGATACAAAAAACTAAAGACTTAGATGCTATTTTTAATCAGTACAATAACAAGCTGGAAGACTGGAAAACTAAATTTATAAGTGATAATGAGAGCTGGCAGAAAGATAGAAAAAGTGAAGTTGAAGGATTTATAAGCAAAGGCAATGAAGACCTCAATTCATTAAAAAAACTATATACTGAGAAGCTAAAGTTGGAAGGGCCAGTTGTGTATTGGCAAAATAGAGCTAAGCTTTATAAACAAAAAGGTCAACTCTGGTTATCTTTTTTAGTTGCCAACATTATTTTAATGACCTGTTTGCTTTTGTTGATTTTATATAATTTGCCGTTGCCATTCCACTATAGCATAACCGAATTTAAACCAGAAAGCATTAAAGGATTAGTTATTCTAGCTACTATAATATCCTTAGGAGTTTTTCTTACTAGAGTATTTACAAAATTAACTTATAGTTCATTCCATTTGCAAAGAGATGCTGAAGAAAGAGAGCAGCTAACACTAATTTATTTAGCACTTGTTAAAGAAGGTAAAATTGCGGATGCAGAAAGGAAACTTGTATTCGAATCTATTTTTAGTAGAGCAGATACTGGTATATTAAGCGGCGATAGTTCTCCTACAATGCCTGGTGTTGTAAATATTATGGATAAATTTAAGTGAGAATGCCAGCTAACCAGCTTTTACACCCGACCGAGTTTTCAATGTGGCAATGTTCAAGTTTTCGGGTTTGGTAAAAGATGTAAGCTTGCTTGTAACATTGTTCTGTCAAATAAAATTGTTAAAAATTATTGACAGTGGTTTTTCAGTTCGGCTCTGTTGTACGGTGCTGACGGGTGAAAAGCCACACCGTTATACCGTTAATAAAAAATAGTTAAGTTATGAATGTTGATAAAAAATTTTTAGCTAGACTCTATTTATTGTTTATTCCTGTAGCTTATTTCTCATATCTCTTTCATGAATTTGGACATTGGATTGTAGGAGAGATTCTAGGTAATGATATGATATATAGTCTAAACTATGTTTGGCCTAGAGACGGACATTATTTAAATGAAAGCCATAATTTATACGTAAGTATTGGCGGACCTGCATTTACGATATTGTTGGCTGTTGCCTCTCTGTTAATTTTAGAGAAATATTCAACGATATATGCCTACCCGGTTTTATTCTTTCAATTTGTACTCCGTTTTTTTTCTCTTGTCTTTGGAGGATTTAGTCAGCAAGATGAAGCTAGAATATCTTCAATTATGGGACTCGGTACATATACTGTAGGAATAATTATACTGCTGCTATTGCTTCTAATTGTTATAAGAGCGAGTTATAAACTCAAGATAGATTTAAAACATAATGGTTATTTTTTTACAGTAAGTATTCTGTGTCAACTTTTGGTAATTGCAACTTATAAAATTACCGGTCTGTAGAGAATAAGGTATAGCACGCGTCTTAAGCGGAACGCTCCCGCAAAACAACTGCGGGATAAATTCCGTCGGTCAAGGAATTTGTAGATTATCATTATTGCAAAAGTTGAAGAAAGGAAGAAAATAAAAAACATAAACAAGAAATCGTTGCCCGCCAAAAAGACGGCGGGTAAATATTTGTAGCGGAAACATTGTAGCGTTTGCTTAAACGCAACTTCGTTAGGTATTTAGAATTGCGGATTGATTATGAATCTACCATCTATAATTCAAGTTTTTCTATTTGCTTCAGGGACTATTCTGCTGATTACAGTATCGAGAAAATCATTTCGAAGTTTTAAGGTTCACGGTTTTTACCGGTTTTTTGTTTTTGAATTTACACTGATTCTGGTTTTATTAAATATCCCGCACTGGTTTTCCAAATCATTTTCTCCCCGGCAGATACTCTCATGGTTTCTTTTACTAATCTCACTTTACCTAATAATCCGGAGTATATCTTTACTCAAAAAGACTGGCGGCTCAAATAAAAGAGAGAATGCTACAGCTAATTTCGAATTTGAAAACACTGATAAATTAGTTAAAGATGGTGTTTACAAGTATATAAGACATCCCATGTATAGCTCACTTTTATTTTTATGTCTCGGAGCTCTCTTAAAAAATATATCAGTTCTTACAATTCTATTAACAGTATTTATAATGTTGTTCTTAATTGTAACGGCGAAAGTTGAAGAGAGAGAGAATATAAATTATTTCGGTAAATCCTATTCAGAGTATATAAAAGAGACCGGGATGTTTGTTCCTTTTATTTTTTAATGAATAATCAATGACAAGCTACTCAGCTGCGGCCGCTTGATACTGAATACAAAATGTCAAATACATTATTATGGATCTATAATGAATAGAACAAAACTATTGTTTACGTGGGCTTTGATCGCAATTTCCATCAATAGTTGTATTAATAATAACACTACGTCAACAGCAGGTATTGAGGGATTGTGGATTTCGACCAAAGAAACGTCATCCAATTTCGGAGACGCAGACAATGCTCTTTTGTTAATTAGAAAAGAGAGCAGTAATAAACTTACAGCCCGTTGTTGTTTTATAATGAACAATGAGTTCAAAATGGAATGTAAGTTTACTGATGTACAATACGACAGTATTGCCGGGAGAATAGTAATCATTGATTCAGATTCGGATACCTTGATTTTCAACCTGGATGCAGAAAGTAAAATGCTCAAAGGAGGAATACATTCAGATGAAATAACCCCGGTCAATTTTGTAAGAACAGAAAAAGATTTTTCGAATATATTTTACCCCCGTAAACCGGACAACCGCGGAGAAATAAATTATAGATATGAAAGGCCCGGGCAAATTGATAATTATTTAGAGACAGAATCAATATTCAAATTTGCAAAAGATTCAGCGGCCGTTTACAGGTTGATCGACCGGATAATTAAACAAAAATCCGGACGGCTGGAATCATTATTAATAATCAAAGACGGGAAACTTATACTTGAAGAATATTTTTTCGGTTATAATCGAACGAAGCTTCATCGCATCAACTCATGCACTAAAAGCATTACTTCTTTACTTCTGGGAATAGCTTTACACCGTAATAAATCAAATAATGAAGAACATCCGGTCTTAAACTTTTTCCCAAAATACTATTCGTATAAAACACCGGAAAAAGAAAAAATCACACTTAAACATGTTTTAACAATGACTGCCGGATTTAATGAGGATGGGGATTTTGAAGATCACGGACCGGATAATTTTATTCGATATATACTTAGTAGTAAAATGGAGACAAAGCCGGGGGAAAGATTCCGATACAGCGGGAAATGTACAAATCTTCTCGGCGGAATCATATATACTCTAGAGAACAAACAGGCCGATGAATTTGCAAAAGAATTTATGTTCAGCAAGCTCGGTATTTCGGTTTTTAATTGGGAAAAAGAAAATGGAGTAATTCCCTGTGATGCCGGTCTGCAACTGTATCCGAGAGATATGGCTAAGATCGGTCTGCTGGTTTTAAATAAAGGTTATTGGAACGGTGAACAAATAGTACCGGAAGAATGGATTGCCGCATCAACAAAACCATATGTAGCAGAAAGCGATTTTTTTGATTACGGTTATCAATGGTGGTATAGAAGTAAACGCAATAAAAGCTGGTGGAGTGATCCCATACGCGGCAGTAAATCAGAACACGATATGTTCCTGGCTCTCGGAGCCGGCGGGCAGTATATCATGGTTATCAGGGACCTGAATCTGGTGATAGTTACCACGGCATCCGATTACTCTCGTGACGGGATGGATCATCAAAAAGTACCAATGGTTATAGAGGAAGTTGTTCCAATTTTTGAAGCGGCCGGATTATAGTGCGGAAGGATATTGTAATTGTATATTAAAGTAGTCCTAAAAAAATAGTTTAAGAATTGTTGTCCTTTGTGTTAAAGTAAAATTATTCTTACTGCCAATCGGCAGTTATAAAGTGCATCGGCTTAAATTTATCGCTGTCATAAAGAGCAAGAGCCAATGGAAGATGAGATATATATAAACCAGAATAATAATATAACCCGGCTGCAGAGATATCTCAATTATGAGGTCTCGGGCACAGTGCTGTATTTTTTTTCTTTTTTTGCATTTGTTTTTATTTTCTTTGCAGCAGCGACGGCAATAATCTTTACGCCGTATATGCTTTATGTGTTGTACAGTGAGAAAAAGAAAGGCTGGATTATTTTATTTGCCGCAATTGTAATTGTGCCGGTTATTTTTCTCTTACTATTTACCGTGATTGCAGAGTTCAGCAATATTCTGCTTTTTATTACTCTTGGATTGTTCTATTTCTATTGTTTTCTTCTTCGTTTTGAGGTGAATGATTGGGTTCGCGAAGCGAGAGCCAGGAGTCAATATCTGATAGATAAACAGAAAAGAGAAAAAGAAACGGAGTTGTTTTTAAATCAATTTAAATAATGATGAATAATCGGCTTCTCAGCCGGAGAACAGCGTGTAAGTAAAACAAAAAGTTAGTGTGTTTAGAATTGCAGTGTTGTAATTTCAGGCGGTGAATTAATTTCAAAATCGTTATCAGAAAGGGGAAAAAATGTCTGGACATAAAGTTTTTAAGATGAAGTTCGCGAGCGTTTATCCAAACTACGTTCAAAAAGCGGAGCGGAAAAACCGGACAAAGAAAGAAGTCGACCAGATAATCTGCTGGCTGACAGGCTACACTCAGGCGGGATTAGAGAAGCAGATTAAGAAGGAGAACGATTTCGAGACTTTCTTTGCACAGGCGCCTGCGATGAATCCGAATTGTGCGCTTATAAAAGGCGTTGTCTGCGGAATACGCGTGGAGGAGATTGATGACCCGCTTATGCAGAAAATACGCTACCTGGACAAGCTGATAGATGAACTCGCAAAAGGTAAAGCCATGGAGAAAATACTGAGGAAATAAATTAAATTGCACGCTGTTAGAGTGTGGTATTGATATAGATGTAAAGGATTTTTTTGTCATGGATTATTTATCAAAATCATTATTTTAGAAATCCTAAATGTTAACAAGGTTTCTTAAAATATTATTTATTCTATTGACTTCGGTAACTTCAATATTCTTTGCCCAAAAGTACCCCGATCTCAAATTGTATGGTTTTGTGTATCATACACATTTCCGTTCCGGTCAGAACAATCAGTTTTTAGCATATATTCTAAATCAAGGGGATACACTTGCACCAAGCAGTGTATTTAAAGTCTACCTTTCAGCCGATACATTAAAAAGATATATCGACACATCGACAGATATTGAAATAATTGAACACCGCTACCCGGCAATAGAACCGGGGGTTAATAATGATTTTGAACAAATAAAATTTTCAGTACCTGAGTTGCCTGTCGGAAGCCGATGGATGATGCTCTATCAGGTGGATGCATATAATGAAATCGTTGAAGTAAAAAGTAATAATTCGGGACAATTACACATAGTAGAGATTCTGCCCCCTCTCTACTCTCCAGAATTGATTACTCCTTCTAATGGAGAACGTGTTACTTTACCTGTAACATTCCGATGGCGGAAAGCAATCAATGCCGAGCATTATATATTTAATTTTTATCAGCTTTCACCCCGATACAATAACAAGTATAATTTTAAATTTGTTGAGGTTAGTGATACAGTATTAACATTAAATGAGATGAACCAGATGTCGACCTATTACTGGGAAGTAGTATCAGCCGATAATAACGGGACAAATATATTCGAACCTCCCCTTGAAGTTAGAAGTATTTATATAAATGGTCCTACGGTAGAACTAATCAAGCCGGAACTGAATTTCCCTTCCGATGGCCAGACAGGAGTTTCAACTACACCAACTCTGTCCTGGTTTACACCACCGGGAGTAATGTATTTTCAGTTGCAGGTATCTACCGATCAGAATTATTCGGATCTTATTTTAAACATCAATTCAAGTCCATTAACTCATACAATTACCGTAGAGAATACACAGAAGATAGAAAATCTGGCATATGATACTGAGTATTTCTGGAGAGTAAAATTCTTTAACGACGGAGGAGAAAGTCCCTGGTCGGATCAAAGGAGATTCAGGACGAAACCATTATTTCAACCTCTCGACTCACCTCAGCCCTCAACTCCCGCTAACAATGCAGTAGAAATCGGCAGGAACCATGTAGTTCTAATATGGAATGTGGTTAACGAAGTTTTATTTTACCAGGTTCAGATTTCAACTGATGTTGATTTTGAAAGCATCATTCACCAACAGGATAGTCTACAGGTAAATAGTGTAATTATCGATAGTCTTCAGTACAACACAACTTTTTACTGGAGAGTTAGAGCAAAGAATAATTATACAATTAGCGAGTGGTCGCCTGTATATAACTTTAAAACTGTCCCTGAACCACCACCCAATTACTTATACGCTCCAACTCTGGTAGCCCCGGCAAATGGTTTGGTAGAGATCAGAAATAATCCGGTAAGATTTGCCTGGACGAAAATTGACAGTGCAACCGGTTACCTTCTTGAAATGGCGAAAGATACATTGATGAAGGATTCATTTTCAAGTACCAGAGTTGGATGGCACTGGGTTAATATGAATGTAGGTTTTTCTGTAAAATATTTCTGGCGTGTGATACCTTATGATTTTATAAAACTGGGGACACCTTCCAAAGTCTGGAGTTTCAGTACAATGCCAATTACAGGAGTATTATCATGGCCTTATTTACGTTCTCCAAATAATATGGAGGAAAATGTAAGTACGAACCCAACTATATTTAAATGGACCATTGATTCAAATGCGGTTGGTTATGAACTTAATATCGGTTTGGATCGGGATTTTTTAAGTACGGTTGCATCGATAAGAATTGAAGGCGATACAACTTATAAATTTTATACACTCGAACCGGGTAAGAGATATTTCTGGCGGATTAGATCTTTCAACCAGTATTATGAAGGAATCTGGACTTCAGTTAGTCAATTTGTAACCAGCAGTTTAACAGATATTAAAGAGGAATCACAATTGCAATTATCAACAGGTATATTTCAGAATTATCCTAATCCATTCAATCCGGTTACCAGAATTCAGTTCAATATTAAGAATACCTCCTTCGTGGAATTAAACGTTTATGATATGTTAGGAAGAAAGGTTGAATCACTTACGAAAAAAGAGTACGATCCCGGCACTTATACAGTAGATTTCAACGGTTCTAACATTAGCAGCGGAATCTACTTTTATCAGCTGAAAACTTCAGACACTATTATTACAAGAAAAATGATTCTAATTAAATAAGTTTAAAACCAACCGCGTAAGCATTTTAAACTTTGTAATGCTTATGTTGAATATAATTTGTTTAAGCAATTATCGAAAAATTCCGTGCATGAAATTTAATAAGTTCTGTAATGGTAAAGTTTTGATTAGATTATACGTAAAAAGAGAGCAGAAAGTTAATGTGATTCATTGTTGAAGACGTTTTACAATGTGATGGTCTATAGGGATAATTTACATCTGTATGAAATTGATCATACGATATTTCTTACTGGCTTTATTCTTCTTTTCATTTGCCGATAAAACATTTGCCGGTGGGCCTGATATTAAAGCTATAATTACTCCAACGCTGAAACTAGGTTATTCATTCGGTAAAGGCGGCGGATTTACATCCGGATTCGAATTATCTGTTATTTATCTCTCGAAGTACGATCAAATAAATTTCGGCAACTCAATCAGTATTGATTTTAACGAGGTGCGGACAAAAATACATATCGGTATCCAGGCATATTATACTATCATCGCCGGTATAGATGTTGGGCCAACGTTATCAATTTCCAGAAACACAGGGGAAACATCATTAGGATACTCAATAACCCCGTTCGCAGGATTGCTATTGTATCCTTACTTCAGTTATACTGATCTTCTGACGGATGATAAAATATATGAAGTCGGGGGATTTTTAAGAGTCCCTTTGTTCTTTTATACAAACCGGGGATTGAAATTCTTTTTAGATTTATAGCGAGGTTATAATATCTTAATCCGGTAAGCGCTGGTCAAAAATATCAATTGAACTAATAACTGATTAATGGAACTAAAATGTATAAATTAACAGCCGGCAACAAAATCTGTTTTAGTTTTGTAATGAAACAAGGTCTGCCTTGGTTCTTGGTTAAGTTAAAGGCTGTTTTAATCAATAATTAATTTGTTGACTTAACCATTGTATGCAGGACATTTTTTTACTCATAAATCTAATTCCCATATCATGTGCTTTCTCTTAGATTAGGAGGTACTATGAAAATCCGATTCGGTTCACGTCAATTAATCACCGTACTTTTTCTAAATCTATTTTTAATCAATACTACTTTTTCCCAGGATACTCTCTCACTTCCCGCTGTTCAATCCGGTTCAATGATTTCCGACGAAAGATATCTATACATGTTTGGCGGATTGGCAGACAATGAAATCTCGATCAATATTTTCATGAAAAGGAGCTCTGTAAAATCAATATTACTTAATGATTTAAGCGTGGGAGATCCGGAACAGAATAAATGGGCTAAGGAGGATCCATCGGACGGTTTAAAACCTGAAGGAAGAACATATCAAAAAACTGTTTACGACAATAATTCGAAATCGATCTTTTTATACGGCGGATCTTCCGGCGGACAGATTTTTAACGATATCTGGAAATACGACGCGGCAAATAGAAAATGGACAAAATTAGTTCCTACCGGCGCTTCGCCGACAAATAGAGTAGCTCCTTCTCTGTCAAAAGTAAGCGACGGCTTATTGCTTATCGGCGGCAAAGGTCAGCAAGGCACATATATTGCCGACTGCTGGCTCTATAATATTGAGCAGAATACCTGGACTCAAATGGCAAATCCGCCTGCCAACAGGGAATTTGAAGGTCATCAGGCCGTAGGTCTGAATGAATATACAGTCGCACTCTGGGGTGGGGACAATAACACGTTTGTAAACGAATTATGGACTTTCAACAAAAACAGTAACACATGGGCTCAGAATACTACAAGCGGAAACGGACCCCAGAAAAAACGGGGCAGATTTATTATGGAGAAGATTGACAATAAAGCATACATCGGTGGAGGAACTGAAGATTACATAACCAACGTAAATGATTTCTACTCTCTTGACCTTTCAAACTGGAGCTGGACAAGATTAGCCGACATGCCGAAAAAACTTTCCGCTGCTTCTTCTGCAGTATTGAACGGAAAGTTATATATCTACGGCGGCAGAGACGAGAACGGACAAAGTTCTAATAAAATTTATGAATACATACCCGCCACAAATCAATGGACAGAGAAAAATCCGGCACGCGTTTATCCTCCCAAAGCTCCGTCTAACGTTACAGTAGAGTTAAACAATCAGAGAAAAGTAGTAATTAAATGGAAAAATAATTCCGGTGTAGCAGATAAAGTAATTATATGGAGAAAAGTAAACGATGAGAATTGGCTGCAGATTGGTGAAGCAGGTCCTAACGAAACGGAGTATACCGACGAATATAACGGAGTAGGGACGCTAACCTATTATGCAAGCGCAACAAATCTTGCGGGTTCTTCGGCTTCTGAAGAAGTGTCGATTAGTATTACCGGTGTGGAGATTAGTCCCGATTTACCAACGGAGTATAAGCTTTTCCAGAACTATCCTAATCCTTTCAATCCGGTAACAAATATTGAATTTGAAATTCCGAAAACCGGAGAAGTTACTATTAAACTTTATGATCTGCTCGGACGGGAAGTCCGGACACTGGTTCAGAAAGAATTAAATGCTGGAAGACACAAAGTAATTTTAGATGGTAATAATTTAACAAGCGGATTATATTTTTATAAAATATGGTCCGTCAATTATTCCGATACGAAGAAATTAATCCTGCTGAAATAAAAAATTGTTCTCCGGATTCAGGAATTATAATGACATTCTAATAAATCGCAGCAGCCGGATAAAAAAAAAATTCTACTACTTCTCAAGTTCCGATTTAAGAATTCTTACATTCTCTTTTGCCGCGCCGAAATCGGGCATAATCCTGAGGCATTCCTCAAAGTAATTGAGTGCCCTCTCCTTCTCCCCCGTTCCTTTATAATAGTTGGCAAGGCGCCACAACGCATTAACCGACCGTGGATAGATTTTCAAAATGAACTCGAGAACCTCTAGTCTCTCTTTTATTTTTTTCTGCGAATCAAACCTATCGCTCACATCGGTGAGAACATGTTCAGGCAGATCAACCTGAAATCCGTACTGGCCGGAAAGATTATTATAATATTCAATTAGTGCTGAGAGATTTTCAATTTGCCTATCTGCCGGCAGCGGATATGATTCAAAGAGTGATTTCAATCCTTCTTTGAGCCGCAGCGGTGTATTGAAATCACTGCTCCCTTCAATGTAATGAATATTCAACCTGAATTTATCAGGAGGATTCTCCGATATCATCTTCTCAAAATTTCTGACATATACAGCACCTTCTTTTGCTAAACGGTCGCTTTCATCAAAAGTAATAGACAAAAACCTGTTTAGTACACTAGTTCTGCCGAAGAATTCCCTGCTCATTTCAAGCAGAAGATCCCTTCCCCCGCTCCATCTAAAGGGAGAAGTAAGAATAAAGGCATTAAAGAGGTCCGGATATTTGTCTAGAGTATAAATTCCGAAATTCGCACCTACCTGCGGTCCGGCGAGAATCCGGAAATCCTTTGTCCTGTAATTTTTCTCTACAAACGGGAAGAGTTCCTCTTTAATAAAGCGGATAAAATTTTCAATCCCAGTAGGAGTCCCGTCATTATTTAACGGAAGCAGGTCGCGGTACCTTAGCTGCTTTTCATCAATTCCAATAAGTATGCAGGGCGGGATGGCACCTGTACTTCCGAGATTGTAAATGTGTGAAACTGATTCGGCTAAATACTGTTCAATCCTGTCACCGTATAAATGATAAATAACAGGATATGAGAGATTGGTTGATTCATATTCGCGCGGCAATGTTATGGTAAGCAGACGGCCTTCATTAAGAATTTCTGAATGGAGTTTCTTATAAATTCCGATTGATACAGGATCGTTATCCTGCTGCGGTAAGAGAGTCAAGGTAGAAATAAAGAATAAAGTAATTATAACGGGGAGTGAATATTTAATTTTCATGCGGTCCTCATATTTTGTAGGATTCCGGTTATGTTAGACGAAATATTTTGATACTTGTTAGGAAAAGTATAACTATTTAATTTTGGGTAAACAGTGGTACTACAAATCCGGTTAGAGAATAAATTCTAATGCAGGAAATGAAAAAACATTTTTCCGGAGCTGAATATGAATGAATCTGATTACAAAGAGGATGCTGACCGATATGACGAACAGGTAAAAGAATATGACAGTTATGCACAGGATGTGTTGTTCGGATTGTGTTATGAGTTTGTTAAACCCGGAGAAAAAATACTCGATCTTGGTATCGGGACCGGATTGGCATCAATTAATTTTTCACGGATTGGATTGAAAGTCTACGGACTTGACAGATCCGAAGAGATGCTGAACAAATGCAGAGAAAAAGGATTCGCAGAAGATTTAAGAATCCATAATCTCGCAGACAGAACAATCCCTTTTGATAACGACTATTTCGATCATATAATTTGCTGCGGTGTTTTACATTTCCTGGGTGATCTAGACAATATATTTTCCGAAGCGGCAAGGCTGATGAAAGGAGGAGGATTGTTCGCATTCACGGTGATTCCGGGAATAGGAGCTGATTATAAAAAAGAGATGACAGACTGGGGAGTACCGGTTTATAAACACCCGCCGGAGTATATTAAAAAATTACTGTATAAAAACGGAATGGTATTAATAAAAGAGCAGCGGTTGTTAACCAAAGGAGCAGATAAGGTGAATTATGATATAATGTTTTCCGTTATGATTGTAAAAATCAATAAACAATCTTAAAATTCTCACTGATATACTTTTATTCTATCTGAAATCATAAAACTGAATTATATTTGCAAAAAAAGGAGAAAAGATGCAGAAGATTCTAATTATTATAAACGATGCGCCTTACGGTACTGAGAAGGCTTACAATGCTTTACGAATGGCGATGACACTTCAGAAAGAGCACGGCGATAGTACCGGGATTAAAATTTTCCTACTTGCAGATGCCGTTTTCTGCGGATTGCCGAATCAGAATACACCAAACGGATATTATAACATCGAGAGAATGCTGAAATCCGTAATCCAGAAAGGGGGCGAAGTTAAAAGCTGCGGCGGCTGCTCGGAGGCACGCGGTATAGATAAAATTCAATTTATAGAGGGTGTTAAACTGAGCAATATGAAAGAATTCGCACAGTGGACCGTTGAATGCGATAAAGTCCTAACATTTTAGAGATGAAAAAGAATCCTTTCGATATTTACACTGAAGAATATGAAGATTGGTTCAGTGAGAATGAAACTATCTTTCAATCGGAATTGATTGCCTTAAAGCAAGTTGTCCCGGTCGGGAGAAACGGATTGGAAATCGGAATCGGGAGCGGAATATTTGCCGAACGACTGGGTATTAAATTCGGGATCGATCCTTCGGATAGAATGCTTGAGTATGCACGTAAAAGAAATTTAAATGTTGAGAAAGGATTTGCTGAAAGTCTCCCCTATCCGGATTCAAGTTTCGATATAGCACTCTTTATAACTTCAATCTGCTTTATTAATAATCCCGATAAAGCTTTAACGGAAGCATACCGGATATTAAAAAGTTGCGGCGAATTAATAATTGCGTTTATAGATAGGGATAGTTTATTCGGCAAATCTATGGAAGAGCAAATAGAGGTGAGCAAGTTTTACAGGAGTGCTAATTTTTATTCGGCGGATGAGATTATAAAGCTGATAGAATCAAACGGTTTTAAGATAAACCGGATTATTCAGACTTTACTAAGCGAAAATAGAAATGAAGTTGAAAATCCGGTTGAAGGTACGGGAAAGGAGGATTTGTAGTAATTAAAGGAATCAAGGAATAGTCAGGATTTCGAGCATACACACATCCTGCAATCCGTATTTGAGCTTAAAAATTTTGGGCTGAAAAATCCGGTTCTCCAAAATTGTTTTAACCTTAGCCGTAATAATCAAAAAAAATTAAGTGAGATCTTGTGTAGAAATAAATTTTAGATTAACTTTGCAACAAAAAGTACTTTGTATGGAAAAAGAACGAGATTACATTCAGGATATAACGGAGATACGCTCTATGATGGAGCGTTCCTCCAAATTTCTATCACTCTCCGGCTGGGCAGGAATTATGGCGGGTCTGTACGGATTAGCCGGGGCTTATATTGCATATGCTTATTTCAATTTTAATCCGGACCGTATCTACTACGAATATAATGACCCATCGGGATTAACATCCTCCCTGTTTAATGTTACCGGATTAGCGGTAATCGTACTGATCCTTGCGCTTGTATCTGCAGTTCTACTATCCAGAAGAAAGGCGATTAAGAAGGGAGAAAAAATCTGGAACGCCACATCCCGGAGACTTCTGGTTCACATGGCAGTTCCGCTAATATCGGGCGGATTATTAATACTAATTTTCATTTCAAAAGGACTGATCGGATTGCTTGTTCCCGCAACACTAATATTCTACGGTCTCGCACTCTATAATGCCGGTAAGTACACAATCGATGAAGTTAAGTCCCTCGGAATTGTACAGATCGTTTTAGGATTGATAAGCTCTTACTTCGTTGAATACAGTTTAGTATTATGGGCGGCGGGATTCGGGATTGTTCATATCATCTACGGAATTTACATGCATTTCAGGTATGAGAGGTGAAAACATTTATCGATAATCTAAACAAGGCATTCGAAAGCCGTGTGAGGCTCGGCATTATGTCCGCCCTGGCTGTTAGCGACAAACTAGATTTCACATCGCTGAAAGAATACCTTGATGTAACCGACGGAAATCTCGCCAGTCATATCAAGGCGCTCGAAAAAGAGGATTTCATCGGAGTGGAAAAATCGTTTATCGGTAAGAAACCTAATACTAAGTATTTCATAACCAGGTCAGGCAGAAAAGCATTCGACGATCATCTAAAAGCGCTTGAGAAAATAATAGAATCACGTAAATAATTTTTTTACACTAAAACTTTGTAATGCAAAGTACTTTTAACAATTCAATAATTTATAAGAGGTTGTCAGAATGAAATCACTCAGTAAACTCGCAAGACACATTATTATTGTTTTTATAATTACAGGTCTCATCTTATTAATACCGCTGATTGCCATGATTGCGGGTGATGAGGTTGTATGGAACCTGATGGATTTTGTAATTGCAGGAATCCTTCTATCTGGCGCTGGAATTTCATTTGTATTATTGACTCACAAATCGGGCAACCGGAAATATAGTATTGCAACCGGTATAGCGGTCGGAGCCGCACTCTTCATGATGTGGGCAAATCTTGCAGTCGGGATAATCGGCAATGAGGATAACCCGGCTAACATTATGTATTTATGGGTTATCGGTGTGGGAGTTGTCGCGGCGGTCATTGCTCAGTTCAAACCGAAAGGGATGTCATACGCTTTACTGGCTACTGCGTTAACACAGGTTATAGTAGTTGTTATAGCTTACATTGAGGGGAACGGAAATACATTCAGCGAATTCCGGGAGCTTATTACAGTAAATGGATTTTTCATTGCATTATGGATTATCTCCTCAGCACTTTATCTTCAGTCGGCAAAACTGACTGTTCAAAAAGACGCAGAGCAGAAATCTTAAATAATAAATAAGCTTCCTCCTGTTCTTTTCTAAATGAGCCGGAGGAAGTTCTCCAAAAAAAGAATAGACATAAGTTCTCAGAACCATATTCACATTTCAAACGTACCAACCCGAATTCCATGCATTGCTATTTATTATTCCGAATGACTAATTTCTATCAAAGGATTTCGATATAAAGTTAGAAAAAGAGATAGAATTGAAAGACGGCGACTTTTGCATGGTTATTGGCGGAACTCACAAAGGTAAATCCGGAACAGTACGAGACATCAACAAGAGTAAAACCGGTCATATAACCATAACTGTTGTACAGAAAAACGGCGTACGGTTTAAAACGCTTGCAAATAATGTAATTGTAGAAAATATTGAGACCGCAATTAGGTAACTCTGATAAAGACTTTGATGATTTTGGGTATTTGTGTAAGATAGTTTTAAATAGATAAATGTGAGACAGACTTGAAAAAGAGATCCGATCACGAGGAGCCCGAGGTTATATCGCGTGCGGGCTGGAAGTATCACCATATCGGTATCCCCACCACCCTTCCCCATCCCGAAGAAAAGCATCTCAAAAAACTTAAAATGTACGTCCGGGGTTTCGATACGAGTCCGTACGGAATTGAATGGATGCGGTTTGAAGCGGATTGTAAAGTGCACGAACTAATCCGGACACTTCCCCATATCGCTTTCGAAGTTGATAACCTTGAAGAAGCATTAAAAGGGAGAACAATTCTGAGCGGAATCAATTCCCCGTCCAAATGTGTCCGTGTCGCGATGATTATTGATGACGGAGTTCCAATCGAATTGATAGAATTCAATGGTCATATTAAAAGGTCAAAAATCGGAGATTGAAGGAAATAGTAATCACATATCAATTTATAAGGAGTAGTATGAAACTAAAATATGTTTCAGGATTTATCTTCTGCTGTATCCTTATTGCTGTAATGATATCGTGCAATAATCTAAAAGAGACAGATGCACAGGAAAAAGAATCGAATCAATCCTCCACTATTGAGAGCGCATTAATTGAAACTAACAGACAAATCGAAAAAGCAATCTATGACTCAGACTACGAAAAGCTTATAAATTTTTATACCGATGACGCGATTGTTGCATCCGACTTCCAGCCGGCTATAAAAGAGAAGGATGCAATAAGGTCAAGTTATCTTAAACAGGAGAAGGAAGGGACAAAATTCCATTCATTCAACGCAAAGGCTGACAAAATCTGGCAGGTAAATAATGATATTTATGAGTATGGTACTTACGGATTATCGGTCAGTTCAAATGAAACAAAGCATCCATATGCTTTTACCGGTTCTTATTTCATGATTTGGGAAAAACAGAAGAATGATGGGTACCTGATTAAATATATGATTTCGAACCTGGACTTCGATCCTTGTAATGATTTTTATTAAGCTTATCAATTAAGAAGATTAATATTAATGTGGGGAGTTTTCTGCAAATTATAAAAAATAATTAATGATCAAAACTGTGTGAGAACAATCCGATGAAAAACCTGAAAGTTATTTTAATTTCAGTCATCCTGATCTGTACTTCTATCTGGATTCTCTTAGAATACAATAAAACCACAGCAAAATATTTATACGGTAATTCGTACAGGCAGAATAGGATTGTGAACACAATCCGGCTTCATCAGTACGGAATTACAGGTAAACGAATAAAAGTTGGAATAGTTGACTCAGGTTTTTATACGGCTCATACTGCATTTAAAAAAACTAGAATTATAGAGGAGTTTGATTTTGCAGTAAACCTTCCAACTGTTTCGAATCAGGATCATATTGGTGGAATGGACCACGGTACAAATGTTTTCTCAATGATCGGCGGATATCAGGAAAATGAAATTTTGGGGATTGCATACGGAGCTGATTTCTATCTGGCAAAATCAGATAAGACTTCGGATAGATTAACTGAAGAGGAAGGTTATGCAGTTAATGCCTATAAGTGGCTTTCCGGGAAGAAGGTCAATATAATTACTACTTCCCTCAGCTATAATAAATTTGAAAAAGCAGATTATTATACCCCGGAACAGATGGACGGAAATACAGCACTGATAACAAGAGTTGCAGACAGTCTGTCAGCCGGTGGAATAGTCTTCGTCAGTTCCGCCGGGAATCAATTTGAGGAGGAATGGCAGATTATTGAGCCGCCTGCCGACGGATTTATGGTTCTTGCCGCGGGATCGATTGATAAGGATCTGAATCATTCTTTCTTCAGTTCAAGCGGTCCGACTGTTGACGGCCGAATAAAACCGGATATCGTAACGCCGGGCGAAGGAGTATGGACAGCAAACTATTTACCGGGACTAAAAGAGGAATTCGGTTGGAATCACGGTACATCTCTGGCAGCACCGGTTGCTGCAGGCATTGCGGCACTTGTATTGTCTGCACATCCGGATCTTTCTGCCGACCAGGTAAGAGAGGCGATTAGAAATACATCGTCGAGAGCCGGGAATCCCGATAATCTTTACGGCTGGGGTATTCCGGATGCTGAAATGGCGGTTTCCTATTTCGGTCCCGCTTTTTCAAACCTACCCGGAATAATTGATCACGGCGGGAAAATTGAAATTACCACTTATGTTTTGAGCGGTTACGGACTTGATAAATCAAGCATCGAAATTCATCTTTTGAATAACGGGAAGGAATCCGTCAATAAAATGAATGAGGAAGATGATAATTTTTTCAGCTATATTTTTTATGTTAGTAATGAAGAAGATAAAGTAGAATTCTATTTCACAGCAAAAGACAGACGGGGAAACAGAACGAAATTCCCTTCCTCTTTTCTCAGCGATCATTTCACCTGTATAAAGAAAAACGGCAGGTTTGAATTAACGTACTAAACAAAAAGGGTCTTCTGATGAAGATAAAAGTAGAAGCAATTATAAACTCAGATATAGATCAGGTCTGGAAAGCATGGAATACTCCGGACGACATCAACTGCTGGAACGCGGCATCGGACGACTGGCACAATCCGAAGAGCCGGCTCGATCTTAAGCCCGGCGGAACATTCTCCTACAGGATGGAAGCCAGGGACGGAAGTATGGGCTTCGACTTTGAAGGAACATACAGCAAAGTAATCGAGAAGAATCTGATAGAATATTATATGGCCGACGGGCGTGAAGTATCGGCACAATTCATTCAGCTCGAAGGCAGCGTTAAGGTAGTAGAAGAATTCGATGCGGAAACGGAAAACGACCCGGAGCTTCAGCGCCAGGGCTGGCAGAGTATACTCGATAATTTTAAGAGGCATGTTGAATTAAAATCCGGAAAGAAATAATTACAACCTATAAGAGGTGAAAATATGAGAAAGAATTCCGCATTTATTGGAATTCTATTCGGACTTTTCATGATTCTAATTCACTTCCTGCCGTGGACAACGACAGAGTCGAAAACTGGAAATGCATTTACAAAAGGAATGGATCTAGTGTTAACAATACCGATTTACATTTCTTTATCAGCATCCTCAATATATATGATCGTTTTTCTATTCATACTTTTTATTCCGGGGAATAAGAATAAAAGAACCGGTTTGATCGCCTCCTTATTTTCGATTATCGCAGCTGCTTCTGCAATCGTAAACATCTTCCTGCTGCCGGACGACTTCGGTACTGTAATAATAGGTACAGGGTATTCATTCGGATTCGGAGAATTATTATATGCAGGGATAGGCCTCTACCTGCTTGCATTTGCCGGAATTGCCGGTGCGATTGTCGGTTTGAGAAAGAATAGTAATGAAGAGTCGGTATCGCCTCAATAATTAATTTATAAAAACGGATTTATATTCAATGAAAATATTAGTACTCGGCGGTTACGGCGGAACGGGAAAAGTCTTCTGCCGCATGTTACTTGAAGAAACAGATTGGAACGTTATTGTTGCCGGAAGAAACGAAAAGAAAGCGGAAGAGCATGCAGAATTTCTGAAAGCAAATTTTCCAGGTGAGCGGGTGGAATTCAGGCACGTAGATGCAGCGGATAGATCTAGCCTCCGCTCCGCGTTCAGAGAGTGCGACCTCGTTCTTATCGCGGCAACTACCGCAAAATATGCACTTTCAATTGCCGAAGAAGCAATTGAGGCGGGTATCGATTATATCGATATCTATTTTCAGCAGGATGTTTTCGCTACTCTCAAGGCAATTGAAGAGAAGATATTAAGTTCCGGCAGATGCTTTATTACACAGGGGGGATTCCATCCGGGCCTCCCCGCGCTGTTTGTCAGAAGCGGCGCTTCACAATTCGACAATTTTAAGAGAGCAATTATTGCTTTTGTGATGAACGAGGAGATTGAAAATCCTTATTCATTAATTGAGCTGGTTGATTCATTTGCAGAATACAGGCCCGAAGTTTACCGCGGCGGCAAATGGGTGCCCGGTTCTTATAAGGATGAGATAAAAATCGATTTCGGTAAAGGATGGGGAAAGAGAAGCTGCGTTCCGATCGATCTGATCGAGATGAAGGGAATACCCGAAAAGTACGGACTAGAAGAGAACGGTGTATATGTAGCGGGATTCAACTGGTTCGTTGATTATTTCCTTTTTCCTCTTATAATGATTTCGCATAAAATAAAACGGGGACTGTTCCGCCGATTCTGGGCACGTTTGATGACCTGGGGGATTAATAATTTTTCTAATGGTCAATTGGGTGTTGTCTTCCTTCTTAAAGCGGAGGGTGAAAAGGAGGGCATGTTAAAGAAGCTAATGATCCGCGCCGAACATAAAAGCGCTTATGAATTTACTGTCATACCGGTCATCGCTCTCCTAAAGCAGCTTGATTCTATCAGGAAGCCGGGGCTCTATATGATGGGTCATATCGCCGATCCTGAACTATTGATCAATGATATGATTAGAATGGGAGTTAAGATTGAGATGACCCGGGATTTTTGAACCCCGGAATCAACTCACAAGAATCCTTCATACATTTCTTACAATAAATTTATATTCCTTTAACACACCTTAATAATTATAAAATTATTTTGACTATCCCTCAAATAGATTATTTTTTTTAGATTTACATCAGTATCCCGTTACTTTGTTAAAAAGGATGCATGAGAATCACTTTAGTTTATTCAATTTCAGACAACCAAAATTCAGGTAAAACTCTATGATAATTTTTATCAAAACACTTCACACAATTATCTGGGCGGTAATGACACTCGCTACTTTTTATATCGGATATTCCGTTGTTACGATGCAATTCAATTCACTGTTTTATGTTTCATTATTTCTTATTGTCGGGGAGTCACTTGTTATTCTCGTAAACTCCTGGCGGTGTCCGTTAACAAACATCGCAAAAAAATATGCGCCTGAAGATTCACCTAACTTCGATATTTATCTTCCCTATACAATTGCAAAATATAACAAGGAAATTTTCAGTGTAATTCTTACGATTATTTTACTCGTCTATATTTACAATTCAATAATATGATTGACTTCAGGGAAAAAATACTATCCATAATGCAGGGAGAGGATCCGGGCGGATTGGTTTTTGTGCCCCGTCTCGATATCTGGTACAACTTTAATAAAGCGAACAATTCTCTCCCCACCGGATTTGAGAATCTTTCATTAAGAGAATTGACCGAAAAAATCGGAGTCGGATTTCATTCGGTTGTACCCGATTTTATCCGTTCCGCCCCGGTAGAATCGATCCATCACAGGGGCTTGGGATTTTACAACAATCCTGATTTCCCTTACATGGTCGATTTCAATTCAATTGATTACGAAGCCGTACAAACCGAAAGTGAACTGAAAGTTACATATCACACATCCTGCGGTGATGTTACAACGAGATGCGGTTACGGTGAAGAGTTGTTCAATTCCGGAAACACAATACCCGAGATGACTGAACATGCTGCAAAGGATCATGATGACTATAAAGCACTCGAAGAGATCTTCTCCGGAATAAAGATAATTCCATCTCCGGGGAATTATGACCGATACAAAGAGAGGATCGGTACTTCGGGAATTGCTGTTGCATTCGGATCGCTTGCATGCGGACCGATGCAGCATATTATGCGCGACCTTGTGAAGTACGAGGATTTCTGCCTCGATCTCTACGACGACGCTTCCATCTTCGATCCGCTTGTCGAAAAGCTGTCGGGATTATACGATCAGATACTCGACTGCTCCGCAGGATCAAATGCCGAAGCTATCCTTTTCGGTGCCAATTACGATGAGATGATCACATGGCCTCCCTTTTTCGACGAGCATATTTCACCCTGGCTTAACAAAGCTTACGACCGGTTTAAATCGTCCGGTAAATTACTTCTAACACATACCGACGGAGAAAACGAGGGACTCCTTCCCTCTTTCGAAAAGTGCAGGTTTGATATTGCCGATTCCGTCTGCCCTGCGCCAATGACAAAAGTGTCGATTCAAAAGTACAGAGAGTTTTTCGGCAAGCGTACTACTATCTGGGGAGGAATTCCATCCAACATGGTTCTAAAAAATTGCACATCGGACGATGAGTTCGAATATTTCGTAAGTGATCTGATTAAGACCTGCAAACCATACGACCATCTGATTTTAAGTATAGCAGATACCACTCCACCCGATGCGGATTTTAGCAGAATTCTATATCTGGCGGAAAAATGCAATCGATTTTAAGCATGCAATAGATTGCATATTATAACTAGTAATTTATATTGAACCGGGAAAGGGATCAAAAATGAATAAATATATAAAAATACCGGAAAGCATAGATGAATATATTGGAAACTATCCGGAGGAAATTCAATTTCTTCTTAAGAGTATTAGAATTGCAATACGGAAATCGGCACCGGATGCCAAGGAAGCGATCAAGTATTCAATTCCAACTTACACGCTTAACGGCAACCTGGTCCATTTCGGTGCTAGCAAAAATCATATCGGGTTTTACCCGGCACCATCCGGTATAAGTGCATTCAGAAAAGAATTGTCCCAATACAAAGTTTCGAAAGGTGCCATTCAATTCCCTTTTAATAAGAAGCTGCCTCTATTACTCATATCAAGAATTGTAAAATTTAGAGTGAAGGAAAATCTGCTGAAACCGGTAAAGAAGAAATGAAAGAATCGCTGCAGGGTAAAATATTGATTGCAATTTACGGCTTAATTACGATCGGGAAATAGGGTCCCGACTGATTAATAAATTTAAGTGGAGAAAAACAATCTTGTTGAATGTCAGTCCGGCAATATTTCGAGAAAAATTTTAAGGAATATGTGAAAGTGCAGAAAACAATTTTCGAAATTCCCGGGATGGATTGCCCATCGGAAGAGAATCT
Source organism: Melioribacteraceae bacterium (assembly GCA_035362835.1). Lineage (NCBI taxonomy): Bacteria > Pseudomonadati > Ignavibacteriota > Ignavibacteria > Ignavibacteriales > Melioribacteraceae > Melioribacteraceae bacterium. The sequence goes on along the minus strand of DAOSDY010000002.1, from coordinate 124,573 downwards.
TATCCGGCTTAAGCTGGAGGGGATCTCCGGAATAAGAAATCTAGAATTCGATCTGCAGAATAGAATGCTGGCCGTTTATCATAGTGATAATATTGCCGGTATCAGCAAAGCTATCGGAGATCTCAAACTGGGAGATAAAATTGTTTCAACCGGAGAAGTTGAAGCTTTCGAACGGAACGATCATACTAATCAGAGTAAAGTATTATGGGCTGTTCTCGGCATCAACTTCGCTTTCTTTGTAATTGAAATTACAACAGGATTTATCTCCGGTTCGATGGGGCTCGTTGCCGACAGTCTAGATATGCTAGCCGATTCTTTCGTATACGGTATAAGTCTCTTCGCGGTCGGCGGTACAATCGCGCGTAAGAAAAAGATCGCTACGCTCTCGGGATATTTTCAGCTAGCACTTGCCGTAATCGGATTTGTAGAAGTGATTAGACGGTTTCTCGGTTTAGAATCACTCCCGGATTTTTCAACAATGATAATTGTCTCCGTATTTGCATTGATAGCAAATTCAATCTGTCTATACCTGCTTCAAAAATCGAAGAGCAGTGAAGCGCATATGCAGGCGAGTATGATTTTTACATCTAATGATGTTATTATAAATGCCGGTGTTATTGCGGCAGGAATTCTTGTTAACGTGCTTAATTCCAGCAAGCCGGACCTGATAATAGGTATAATTGTATTCGTTCTGGTTATAAAGGGTGCCGTAAGAATTTTAAAACTCGGAAGGTGATCTCCTGATATGAAAGGAAGTCAGCTCGATTATCTAATCATTATTGCTTATCTGATTGTCATTGCGGCCATAGGTATTTTATCCGGCGGCAAGCAGAGAACCCTAAAAGATTATTTCCACGGATCGAAGCCGGTAGCCTGGTGGGCGGTCTGCTTTTCGATGGTAGCCGCTGAAACAAGTACACTCACGTTCATTTCGATTCCGGGTTTAGCATACATTACAAATCTGAATTTCCTTCAGGTGACATTCGGATATCTGATCGGACGTATAATAGTCGCATTCATATTTCTCCCGGCATATTCTCGCGGTGAACTCAGAACCGCATACACATATCTTGGCGAGAGGTTCGGCCAGAGGACAAGATCATTCGCGTCAATCGTTTTTCTCTTTACGAGAATTGCAGCCGACGGAGTCCGTCTCTTCGCAACAGCTATTCCGCTGAAGCTGATGATAGGAATCAGTTATCCTGAGGCAATAGTCATAATGGCACTTGTTGCCCTCTTGTATACATACACGGGCGGAGTAAGAGGAATTATCTGGGTTGACGTGGTTCAGATGTTTATCTATTTAGGCGGAGTACTATTTGCGGGACTTTACCTATTATCGGTTCTGCCGGGAGGATGGGAAACCGCAGCAGCTAAAGCATCTGCTGCCGGCAAACTTTCAATTTTTAATTCAGGTTTCGAAAACGGTTTGAGCGGATTCTTCAGTCAGCCGTATACGCTTATCGGGGGAATTCTGGGCGGAGCGTTCTTATCAATGGCTTCCCATGGTACTGATCAATTAATTGTTCAGCGCCTTCTTGCAACGGGATCATTGAAAGATGGTCAGAAAGCCATTATAGGAAGCGGAATTCTGGTAATTATTCAGTTTGCTGTCTTTCTGATGATGGGAATTCTGCTCTACTCTTATTACGGTACATTGGAGATTAAACCGGATACGGTCTTCCCTAAATTTATAATTGAAGAATTGCCCCCCGGTATTTTCGGGATAATAATTGCAGGATTATTTGCAGCAGCTTTATCAACACTTGCAGGGTCAATCAGTTCACTCTCTTCTTCCACTATGATGGATCTTTATCTTCCCTTTTCAAAAAAATCCAGGTCGGAAAAAGAAAAGCTCATGATGAGCCGAATCTTCAGTATTATTGCGGCATTTCTGCTCACCGGTTCGGCACTCTTTTTTATCAACACATCTCAGGCAGTAGTTGAACTTGCACTCAGTATTGCTTCTTTTACATACGGAGGACTATTAGGGACTTTCCTGCTGGGCATTTTTGTGAAGAAAGCCGGCGAGAAAGAAGCCCTGATTGGCTTCTCAACCGGAATAATTGTAATGATATTTGTTATATCATTCAAAATTGTTGCCTGGACCTGGTTTACTTTTGCGGGAGTAGTTGCAACAATTGCTGCCGGACAACTACTACTTCTTTTCAGAAGAAAATAACACATTATTTCTAATGTTCTTAACTCTTATGTAACGTTAATTAGATTACAGGAGATGCAAACAGATTATCATTTTCCGTTCAATCATACTTGCAATTTTATACGGTTTATTTTTATTATCAATTCGAAATATATTTCTGAAAGGAGCTTAGCAGTATGGCACAAAAGATTTTTGTCAATCTGCCTGTAAAGGATATAAATAGATCGATCGAGTTTTTCTCAAAGCTCGGATACTCATTCAATCCAAAATTCACAGACCAAAATGCAACCTGTATGATTGTTTCGGATGATATCTATGTAATGCTCCTGACCGAAAAATTTTTCAGGACTTTTACAAACAAGGAGATCTCCGACGCAAAAAAATCTACCGAAGTTTTAATTTCTCTCACCGCGGAGAATAAAGAGGCGGTAAATCAATTTATGGCAAGAGCACTCGATGCAGGCGGAAAGGAACCGCGTGAAGCTCAGGACCATGGATGGATGTACGGAAGAAGCTTTGAGGATTTGGACGGCCATATATGGGAAATCTTTTATATGGATGAGTCCGCCCTCGATAAAATGTGATCTACGGAATCACTAATAACGGAATATAGATGAAGAAGAAAAAAAGTACTGCCGGACTCTCGCGGAGAGAGTTTATCAAAGCTACGTCAATTAGCGCAGCGGGATTATCATTTCTTGGTGCCTTACCTTCCAATTTTAAAAAAGTTCTATATATTAATCCGGGGGGAGTTAAAAGCAGAATTGTACTTGTGAAGAATCCGCAAGTAATTAACCAGGAAGGGATAGTTGACTCTTCCCTCCTTTCTGAAATGCTTGAAAAAGCGATAATGAAATACAGCGATGAAAAATCCACCGCCAATTTCTGGAAAAATAATTTCAGTATAAATGAGATTATCGGCTTGAAAATTAATACGCTGGGTTTAAATTCTGTTGCTGGTACAACTCTTACAAATCATTTTGACGCATTCATAAAAACAATTATTGAGAGCTGTAAAAAAGCAGGAATCCCCGAAAATAATTTTATTGTCTGGGACAGAAGTGAAGAGGAATTAATAAGTGCCGGTTTAAAAATTCAAAAGGAGAAGAGTAAAACAAGAGTGTTGGGATGTGTAGACTCGAGGCGCGGCGACACCGGTATCGGATATACTAATGAAGAGTATCCGGTCGGCAATAAAAAGACCGGCCTGGCAAAGATACTAACTGAGTATTGCGATACTATAATCAATATACCGCAGCTTAAAACTCACGGTAACGCCGGATTTACCGGTGCGTTAAAAAATCATTATGGTTCGATAAGCAATGCGAGGGAATTTCACAGCAACAACTGCACAAATCCAGGGATCCCTGAAATCAATATGCTTCCTGAGATCAGGAATAAGCAGAAGCTTATAATCACGAATGCACTGATGGGCGTATTTGAGGGCGGACCGCGATGGGAAAGAAAGTCTATGTGGCCGTTCGGCGGAATACTGATCGGAACCGATCCGGTTGCTATGGATACTGTAATGCTCGGTATAATTAACGAGAAGAGAATTAAGGAAGGCCTCTCCCCTGTAAATGAAAACGTTGCCCGGCATATCAGGATTTCAAAGGAATTCGGACTCGGCACAAATGACATTGAACAGATCGAACTGATTGAAATAAATCTTTAATAATTATGAAAAGGTTTAGTGATGAAAAAATTTCTTATTGCAGCATTTATTCTTTTTTCGTTTACACATTTAATAGCTCAGAATAATTTTGAGCAGGACCTTTTTAAAACGGATGCCGGCGATCTTAAGATTACATTTATAGGTCACGGCACTCTGATGTTCGAATTCAATGAAACAACAATTCATATCGATCCTGTAGGAAGATACGCAGATTATTCTGCACTACAAAAAGCAGATTTAATTTTGATTACACATCATCATGGCGATCACCTTGATGCTAAGGCTATCGGGCAAATCGTTAAGAAAGGGACAAAAATATTCTGTAATGAGCTTAGTCTGCAAAAAGCAACCGGTGCAGAAGTACTTAAAAATGGTAATAAAGCCAAGTACAAAGTAATAGACATAGAAACCATTCCGGCATATAATTTAGTACATAAGCGTGATAACGGTCAGCCCTTCCACCCCAAAGGTGAAGGGAACGGATATGTTTTAACAATTGGCAATAAGAAAATTTATATAGCCGGAGATACAGAAAAGATTCCGGAGATGAAAGAGCTGAAGAATATAGACGTTGCATTTCTTCCAATGAACCTGCCATATACAATGACACCTCCAATGGTAGCGGATGCAGTAAACATGTTCCATCCGAAAGTTCTTTATCCATACCATTATGGAGACACAAATATCAACGAGCTGATTTCATTAATGAAGGACATAAAAGATTGCGAAATAAGAATACGAAAGATGAATTAGAATGGGATATCGCTATGCAGGTATCTTAAGAGGTATTAATGTAGGGGGCAAAAATCTAATAAAGATGGATCACCTTAAGGAGATTTTTGAAGCAACCGGAATGAGAAACGTTAAAACATACATTCAGTCCGGCAACATATTTTTTGATTCCCCTCTCTCATCTGAAAATACAATTATACTGAAAATTGAAAAAGTACTGCATCGGGAATTGAGTAAAGATGTAATTCTTGTTATCCGTACATTGAAGGAGATTGATTCGATATTGAAAGAAAATCCATTCTATAAATTAAAGCTGCCGGCAAAAACAAAACTGTACGTTAGCCTGCTTAAAGAAAAATTAAAAATAAAACCAGTAGTTCCGTTGGTATCCGCAAAGGGAGATGTTGAAATTATTCACGTCGCCGGAAGAGAGATTTATACTATTACTAAGGAGATAAACGGCAGATTCGGTTTCCCCAATAATTTTGTAGAAGAAGTTTTTAATGTTGCGGCAACTACCAGAAACTGGAATACAATTTTGAAAATGAATGAACTAATCACAGAAATAAAGGGAAATTCAAATGTCAGAAAATAAAACAAAACCGACTAAAGCTAGTGTGGATAAATTCCTGAAAAGTGCTGCAGATAAAAATAGATTACAAGATTGCTATAAGATCATCGATATAATGAAAAAGATAACAGGAGAAGAACCTGTAATGTGGGGACCGGGCATAGTCGGTTTCGGTAAATATCATTATAGGTATGAGAGCGGAAGAGAAGGAGATATGTGTCTATGCGGATTCTCACCCAGGAAGCAGAACCTGGTTATTTATATACTTATGGGATTTACAAAAAATGCCGAGCTGATGAAAAAACTGGGGAAATACAAAACCGGCAAATCGTGCCTCTACATTAACAAACTTGAAGATATAGACGTGAAAGTTTTGAAAGAACTGATAAAGGAATCGGTAAAAACAGTCAGGAAATATTCAGATAAGGGCGAATAAAGAATTTATCCGCCCTACTAATTATTAGAAAAAATAGAATACAGCAAATAGCAGCCGGAGGTTAGAGACACTCTTAACATTTTCCACTTTACCCTTATTAAGATTATCAGGCGTACCGTATCCGGCAGAAGTATACTCAAGTTCAGCAGCTAATCTTGCTTTCCCGGAATTCAATTGAATCCGCGGAGAAATTCTTAATAGATTATCGATGTTATTTCCCCTGCCAAAAAATGACCCGACGATATTATCCTCGGCGCCGAGATATTTCGAATAACCTCCAAAGAGTGCAAATTCAATTTCTTTCCCGGTTGAGATTTCACCCCAGAAAGAAAATACACTTGCGGGAGTGTATTCTTCCTCACCTGTAATAGCATTGATAGATTTAATAGCGTAACCGCCGAGCATCAGATGATCTGCAAGATTATTGCCGTAAACAACTTCTGTTTTTAAAATTACAGGAGCAATGCTCAATTTCATATAACCGATTGCAGACAAGGAACTAATCGAATTATCAGTAGCAACATTTTTGGTGGTTGAGAGTCTTGGAGTTATTCTTTTATAATCAATTCCGGCTCCGAATAAATTACTTTTAATTGAATATTGAACCTGAGCATGGAGATTGGGGATCACCGAATTGCGGAGATAAGAACTGCTGAATCCATTAGGACCGTTACTTTGAAAATCGCGCTGGGATAAAGCTGCAAGAATAAACTTCAGATTCTCAACCGAATAAGTAAACCTGATCTGAGGATTCCTTGAAAACGGTTGGAATGGCGAACCGGTATTGAACGAAACAACACCGGGGAACATTTCTGCAACGAACATCGGGTGCCATGTTTGTCCAATCAGCAGCGAAGTCTTATCCCAATCGAATTTTACAAATGCGTGACGCAATCTGAATCCGTTGATATCGCCCTCGACGGTACCAAAAAACTCGGCTTCAATTTGTCCTGAAGTTTTTGCACCGAATGCATCCGGCCCGGTAATCAGACCATTAAGACGGGTTTGAATAGAAAGTATATTGAAACTCGATTTTGCATTAATATCCTTACCGTTTATATCCAGGTTTTCAATCTGAGGATAAAGGAAAAAGTGTCCTTCCCTCAAGGACACAGTCTGTCTGGTATCATAAATAAAATCCGATTTTACATAACCGGAAAATGATATACCGAAATTTTTTATTTCTGATTGACCATTTAATAATAGACTGAAAGAAAAAAACAGGAAGCAAATATTTTTTTTCATTTTATCTCCTCTTGATATCAGTAATGATTTTTATTCGGCTCCGATACCAAGATATGTTCGCAATTTTTCATCCTCGAATTTTTCCGAAGCATCTTTCTCTTTAGTAATCATAGAGACAATAATTCCCATCAAAAATGAAGCAGTCATAGAAATAATGGCCGGATTTTTTAATCCAAACAATGCTTCCGGATTTTTAAAGATATCGACCCAGACAGTCGGGCTGATAATAATTAAAATAACCGCCAGACTTGCGCCGGTTATAATACTGGCAACCGCACCTTTAGTAGTAAATCTTTTCCATACAATTGAAAGGAGTAGAGAAGGAAAGTTAGCACTGGCTGCGATAGCAAATGCTAATCCAACCATAAAAGCAACGTTCTGACCTTTAAATACTAATCCTAAGAAAATAGCAAGAGCGCCGATAATAAGTGTAGCTATTCTGGCTACTTTTACTTCACCGGCTTCATCCGTTTTTCCCTTTTTAATAACGCTTACATAAAGATCGTGTGATAAAGTAGAAGCACCTGAAAGAGTAAGACCGGCAACCACGGCAAGAATTGTAGCAAAAGCAACAGCCGCAATAAAACCAAGGAAAAACTGGCCTCCGACAGATTCAGCCAATAACAATGCAGCCATGTTGCCCCCCTTATCAATACCGGAAATTACATCCTGTCCGACAAGAACCATTGCGCCGAATCCGATAAAAAATGTAAGGATATAGAAATAGCCAATAAATCCAGTTGCGACAAAAACCGATTTTCTTGCCTGTCTGGCATCCGGTACGGTAAAAAATCTCATTAATATATGAGGAAGTCCTGCGGTCCCTAAAATAAGAGCAATCCCGAGGGAGATTGCGTCCCATGGATTTGTAACAAATCCACCCGGAGATAGAACCGCATCGCTGTATTTTTTTGCAGCCTGTTCAAAAAGTAGAATAGGATTCATTCCAAATTGGGCAAGGGTCATAATTACCAGAAAAGTAGCGCCACTAAGAAGCAGTACTGCTTTAATTATCTGAACCCAGGTAGTTGCAAGCATACCACCGAAAAGCACATAAGCCATCATAACAATTCCTACAATTACAACAGCGATTTCATACGGAAATCCGAATAAAATATTAACAAGAGAACCGGCGCCTACCATCTGTGCAATTAAATAAAAAATAATAGTCATTAAAGAGCCGACTGAAGAAGCTATTCTAACAGGTTTCTGTTTTAACCTGTATGCAACTACGTCGGCAAAGGTAAATTTTCCAAGATTTCTTAGCGGTTCTGCAATTAAGAACATAACGAGAGGCCATCCAACAAGAAACCCGATTGAATAGATCAGACCGTCATACCCTTTGAGAGAAACCATGCCGGCAATACCAAGGAAGGAGGCGGCGCTCATATAATCCCCGGATAAAGCCAGACCGTTTTGAAATCCGGAGATGCTGCGGTCTGCAGCATAAAATTCCGAAGTAGTTTTAGTTTTCTTTGCCGCCCAGTATGTTATTCCCAAAGTAACGGCAACGAAGGAAAAGAAAATAATTATGGACGCTATATTAACCTGCCCAAGTGTTGTTTGAATTGTTTCCAATGTTAATCTCCTGAATCAGTTAAAAAGTTGTTTTGAGGTTTTGAGTATTAGTTCTCAAGCACTTCGTTTCTTAACTCTCTAACGGCTTTATCATATTTCCTGTTAGCCCAGCGAATGTAAATTCCGGTTAACAACCAGGCAAATATTATGAGTCCGATTCCAATGGGAAGCCCAAGAGTAAGATGCTCTCCGATTTTAAAAGATAGGAATTCTTTGTAGAAGGCAATGGACAAGATGAATCCGAAATAAACAACAAGCATAATAATTGTAAGTGTAATTGAAACAGTAAGTCTCTGCTTTACCAGATTTTTGAATTTTTGTGAATCGAGGATCTCTTTGACACGTTCAGCTTTAATACCCATATACTTCTCCTTATAAATGGTTAAAACTAGAACTGATTAATGAATTGTAATCTGAAAAGATTATGTGGAAATTACTCGATTTTTACTGAATTGGAAAGACATGAATTTCTTTTATTGAGTTTAATTGGTTACACTATCTTGTTAGTGTCCCTTTAAAATCGATACTGATCTTATCCTTAATATCCTTTAGAAGATCAAAATATTTTTTGATGAGCAGTATCTGCAGCTCTGAAAAAGATTGCGGATTGACGACATTATCGATTGCGCAACTTTCCGAATAGAGATCTGATTGATGTTTGAGACGCAGATTCATCAATAAACTGTAAGAGAAAAGTATATTCTCGAACAATGAATCGGAAATCATTCCTTCATTGTGAATATACTCGAGGCGATCGATCGTATTTGAAGTAGTAAGATTATATTTAAGTCCGTAAAGTCTTGCAAGGTCGATAACCGGCAGCAGACATAATTTTAAATCTACAGGTGCTTTTAACTTCAGGACATTGTCTGGAAGTTCAGAGTGTATTAGACTATCCGACAGGAAAAGAAAGAAATTGCTGCTGCTGTTTACAAGCCGGTTTACATGTTTCTTAAGCTGTGAAGATAATTCATTATCTCCGTAAACAAATCTGAAATCGAAAAAGATTTTAAGATCAAGGAGGTCCTGCGGACCAGCTTCTGTGATCCATCTCGTAAAATATTTTTTCCATACAGATAATGGCTGACACCATTTCGGATTGCTAGCCATTATTTGTCCCTTGCAGAAGCTGTATCCTGCTGAATTAAGATAATCAGAAATCTTTTCACCAAGCCTTAAAAAGTAATTGTGAGTTTCAGCTGATAAATGCTCGGGAGGGTCTTCATATACAATTGCATTGTCCTGGTCTGTAAGTAAGGTCTGTTCCTCCCTTCCTTCGCTTCCCATTGAAATAAAAGTAAACTTGCAGGGAGGGATTCCAATCTCATTAATTGCCCCTGTAATAACCCTCCGGCTGATAGAATCAGCAACCAGGGAAATCATTTTAGTTGAACTCCGGATATCTACATTGCTCCTGATTAAACTGGAAATTAAACGTATAAGCCGGTTCCTATAGTCAGAAAGTTTCTTAAAATCGACTTCATTTTCAATATTCTCTTTAAAAAACAGGAACTGCGGATAAGAAACATTTAACAGGTCATCTGAATCTATTACACCTTGAATTCTGCCGGCAGCATCTTTTACGATTAAATGATTAGTCTGGTGTTCATGCAAAATAAAAAGTGCATCATAGACAGTTGCGTTGGACTGAACAGAATAAACAGTAGTATTCATTACTGCACTTACAGGTAGATTAAAATTATACCCGGCAGAAACAACCTTTTCTCTAATATCCTGATCGGTAATAATTCCTTTTTCCACCTCATCAGTTCCCTTAACAATAATAGCTCTGCTTCGACTGTTTGTCATAATTTCCGCTGCTTCCAAAACCGATGATTCCGGTTTACAGACAGGAATATTTTTGATGCATTGAGTAATTCTCTGACTTAGAATAACAACGGACGATTGAAGGTCGGATATAATTTTTTCTCTTTCCTTATTGGACCGATGTTGTTCAGAGATATCCTGAATAATACCGTCAATAAACCGGTATTCGTTATTTGTTCCTTTTACCAGTGCGGCGGAGATAGAAGCGGTTAATAACTTACCTTTTTCATTCTTAAGCTTAATAATTCTGTTTTTAATAAATCCTTCTCTATTCAGTTCTTCGAGGAATAAGGATTTGTCTTCATCATTATATATAAATTCGAAAAGTGATTTTCCGGTAAGATCCTCTTCCTCACTGAAATTTAAAAGATTTTTAAGTGCATTGTTAATTTCTACCAGACCTACCTTATTATCCGGGGTTGCCCTGAAAACCCCCACAGAGATCTGGTTGGTTAGAAAGACGTACTTTTCTTTAGTATAGTCGAGAGCTTCTTTCATTTCCTCATGAAGAGTAAGGTCTTTAATATTTATAACTATACCATTGTTATTCAAAAAAGAGATCGGAGAAATACTCAGAAGTACATTTATCAGTTCCCCGTCCTTTTTGATTAACTTTGTTTCAATCTGCTCGTTAAAAACCTGATCCGTAGTTTTTCTTTGCAGGAATGAGAAGTCGAATACTTTTGAGTCAGGCATAGTTTTAAAGATCCTTAAAAGATCAAAACCTTCTTCAGTATCCGAGTATCCTAACATTGCATAAAAAGTCCTGTTATAGAAAGTCTGTTTATTATCCAGGATCATAATTAACCCTTCACCGGAGGCTTCAACAAGAACACGGTATTTTTCTCTAGATTCTTTAAGATCATCCTCAGCTTTTTTTCTTAGTTTTTCATTTTTAAGATTATGAAAGGCTATGTATGAGAGTAAAATGGAACTAAGGATTGTAATAATTATCGAAATTGTTAATATCTTCTGTTCGAGCCGGCTGATTTCCATTTTTACATCTTCAATATAAATTCCGGTACCTATAACCCAGTTCCACGGTTCAAATTTCTTAACATAAGAGAGTTTAGGCACCACTTTGGTTGAATCATCTTTCCACTGCCACATATAATCGACAAATCCTTCACCGGAATTCTTAACTGCTTCAACCATTTCAACAAAGAGTTTTTTGTCTTTAAGGTCTTCGAAATCAGTTAAGTCGTTTCCGTCCAGATCGGGTCTGTACGGATGCACAACCATTCGTGGATGCAGATCTGTAACCCAGAAATAGTCTTTGAGTTCCTCACCGTAACGGAGATTTTTAATGAGATCAACGGCATTTCTCTTTGCCTCGGTTTCAGAAATCAATCCGTTTAACTGGATTTGATGCCACCTGTTAATCATACTTACTGTTGAATTAGTAAGTTCTCTTATCATCTCACGCTTTCTGTCGAGTATTATATTTTCGAATTGAGGAATAACCACAATAAAAATTGCAATTATGAAAAGAATAATTGTTAAGAGAGTGGGCAGAAGTGTCCTTGCATATGAAATCTTACCGGATGTTTTTTTAAGTAAATTCATACAATTATCAGTTTCATCCCCATTACTATTATTGAAAATAAGATTTGAGCGATATTGAACGGAATTCCATGCAAGAAGTGTCAAGGATAAGAATCCCATTCTCCCTTGTAGTCCGTGCGACACAGGGAACGACAATCCATTGAACACCATCGTTAAGTTTATTCTGACCGAATTTGAGTGACTCAAACCTTTCTTCAGTAACCATTATCACTCCTTCCGGATGACCATGACCGGAGATACTTATCCCGCATTTCTTTTCATTCATGAACTGAAAATGCTTTTCAAGGTGAAATACTTCTCCGGGGAAAAAAATCGCAGATCCTGAAAAATCCGGATAGCAAAAATGTGAGAGAAGTATTCGACTATCTCCGAATTCCAGTATTTCAACTTCACAGAGAGAATCAAGAAACTCTTTTGAAGTATCGCTAAGAAAAGATTTTATTTCATTATCCTCATAAAGCCAGATCCTATTACGTGACTTCGCGGCACGAATTTCATAGTCAAGCTGATACCAGTTATCCCCGTAATCAAAACCGGATTGATAATTAGGCACTTTTTTAATTGCATATAAATCATGATTACCAACAACAACTTTCGAACAATTCTCCATTACGAGCCGGACAGATTCCTCTGCATTCCTAGATTCAATGTAACGGTAAAACGGCAAAGTAAATCCTACGATATCACCGAGGCAAATAACCGAATCACATTTTTCATTAGATAACAATTTGAGAGCCCTTTCAAGGCTAAAGATATCTTCATGTATGTCGCTAATAAATCCGATTTTCATCCAGGTTACCCGCTCTCTTTATAGATAATCACAGTACAAAAAACCGCAAAGTCACTTTTACAACCTAACTCACAGTTTAGATAAAAACAACAATAACCTTTTGCTAAATAATATCTAACTGTTTTTACAAATTCAATGTCTCTGTTATTTTTACTAAATTTGACCTGACACTAAAATGCAAAAATGAAAAAATTAATTTACCTCCTTACAGTATTTACGTCGATTACTTTATCCGCACAGAGTGCGAGGTTTGGAGTTGTATCAAATCTGAAATACTCACCCTCCGCAAGCAGGGTATCGATCGATTCTATGATAAGCAGATTCCATTCCGATCCCATGAATGAGTTCCTAGTTTTAACAGGACAGATAACATCCTCGGGGTCAAAAAAGGAATTTGAATCACTCTCCACTTATCTGGACAGCATGAAAACCAACTATCTATTCCTCCCTTACGCTTCCGATACTCGCGACGCAGAGGGATGGGAATGGTTCATGAATTTTTACGAAGGGGATAATTTTGCAATCGACGGCGGCGATTTCATTTATATCGGTATTAATCCTACCCTCCCTTACCGGGAAATAAGCTATTACCATTCAGGAAGTATAAACTGGCTTTATGAAATTCTTGAGATAGCGGGATTGCAAAAAGAGGTTTATTTTTTCTCCCCTGTAGAATTCGAATCGGTATACAACTGGCAGAGCGTTTATACTTTGCTGCAGCAGAAGAATCTGAAACTGATAATTAACGGTAACAGACCTAGATTCATCCAGAGAAACCTGCTCGGTACTAATATTATCGACCTCCCTCCGTTCGACTATGAAAAGAACAGCGAAGCATTTATCTTCAAACTTTCCCGCGACTCAATAATCGTAAAAGATTCGAAACAGAAATCACAAATCGCGATCGATAAATCGATCCAGATTGAGAAAGAATTGCCACCGCAGATTGTACCGGTTCAAAACAAGATCACTTTATTGTGCGGGATAGAATTAAATAACCTCTCCTATTCAATCCCCATTTACTGGAACGGAAAAGTTTATTCCACACAGAAGAACGGTCTTATCACCTGCCACGATTCGACCGGAAATTTTTTATGGGATTATAATACATTCGGAGAGATAGTAGGAACGCCCGTAATTAAAGATAGAATACTTGCTATTGCCACATTGCAGGGTGACCTGCTTACATTAAGCGCTATTTCAGGCGAGCAGATACAGACAATAGGATTCGAGGAACTGATTACCACCGGTCTGGAGGTGATTGATTACAGCGGGACAAGGATTTTAATGATTCCTAAACTTACAGAATCCAAAGCTGCAATTGTTTTCGGTACTGCCTCTGGCAGAATCTACTGCTACGATCTTGAAACTCTTCAGGAATACTGGGTCTACAATACTAACGGCATGATAAGATCAGATCCCGTTAGTGCAGGTAATAAAATTCTTTTCACGGGTAACGACGGATTTATTTATTCTATCGATGCGCGGAACGGACTGATGATCTGGCGATGGAAAGAGAAAGCCGATACAGACTTTTCAGGATCGCAGATAGTTAGCGACGGAAAAAGAGTCTATGTTATTTCTTCCGCAGGTATCTTATATGCAATCGACCTGATGCTTGGTAAACTGGAATGGATGAGCGATAAGCTGAATCTTTTCGACAGTATATCTGCTTCATCGAACGGGAAGACCATTTATGTAAAAGGAAGGAATTCGATAATATACCAGCTCAATTCTGAGAACGGCAAGATTATCAAAGAATACAAGCAGAGTGAAACTTTTACCGGACCTGGTGGCGGAATCCTTCAGGATAACGGCAATCTGATCTTTACAGAGAACGGAAAAATTTTACGGACCTTGAACGGAACAAGGAGCGAGCTCCTTTATCATTCCGGTCACGTCCCATTCAAATCGCTCAAGCAAATCGGAAACAGCAGATATTTGGCATCGGACTATAACGGGCGCGTGATAATATTTTCAATGGAGAAAAATTGAGACTCTTCGACGGTATCATATTCGATGTAGACGGTACACTCGCTGAAACTCACGAACTGATCTTCGCAAGTTTCAATCATGTTGCGGAAAAGTATCTGAATAAGCGTTTGACAAACGAGGAAATCGTTGCTCTCTTCGGTCCTACAGAGGATGTGATATTGAAAGAATGGATGAAAGGCGATTACGAAAAAGCAAGAAAGGATTATTTCGATTTTTACGAATCGAACCACTCGGAAATGGCCGATATATTCCCCGGAATGAATGAAGTAATAGGATATATAAAAGAGAAGGCGATTCCCCTCGGAATATTTACCGGAAAAGGACGCGACTCTGCAACTATTACATTGAAGTCGATCGGGCTCTACGATCATTTTGATTTAATATTAAGCGGCGATGATGTTGAAGAGCACAAACCGGCACCGGAGGGAATAATAAAGTTTGTTGAGAAGTACAGCCTCGATCCTGGCCGTGTTCTAATGATCGGAGACGCAATTCACGATGTAATGGCATCCGAAAGTGCGGGGGTTAAATGCGCGCTAGTTCTATGGGATGAGTATTCAAGGAACAGGTGCAGGGAATGCAATCCGGATTACAAGTTTTATAATGTTGATGAGTTCGTAGATTTTATTAAATGCTCCATCCCCTGAAATTTATTAAAGTTTTACGCGATTAATATAGATTACCTGAGAGTAATTCAACTGGTTTTTCAGCTTGAAATTTAAATTCCAATAAGTTAGATTTCTGACGTCTTAGCGGGGTACCCCCCTCCTCCGCTGAAATAATAAACTCACAAATTTGAGCATCCAGAAAGAGGGTAATTTATAACTAAATCTCTCGGTTAGTATTTCCTCAATTACTTATCCGGTCTAATTCTGTATTTACCAAAATAAATTGTTCATGTTTTTATTCAGCCGGAGGATGTATGAAAATATTAATCCCATTTTCATTAATTATTCTTCTCAACATTTCAGTTGACGCACAGGTCAGCGGTAATAATATTGAACTATCGGTCTCTGCCACATTAGGAGGAGCGAAGGGGAACTCGAAAACTACGGGCGGATATAGCGGTTCATACGACGGGGAAATGAATTACTATTTTCTTTTGCACGGACGACTCGGGTATTTTGTATACAAAGGTTTAGAACTGGAACCCGAGCTGCAGCTTTCAATAGTCGAAAATTCCGATCTGATGTACAGTCTGAATGCAAACCTGCTTTTAAATCTTCTGAAAGATGAGAATGAAATTATTCCTTTTATACTTGGAGGAATCGGGATCGGCAATTCTGTACCCTACTTCAATACTCTTATTCCGTTTTCCAACCGTACTTATTCCGTGCACCAATTTAATGCCGGGGCGGGCTTAAAGATTCTGCTTACTGAAAGTATAGCTTTTAGAACCGAGTACAGAATGCAGATATACAGTTATGAGGAGGAACTTAATTCATATTACGGTCAACCAGTAAAAATCGAATATTCATTTTACTCGCATAATATTCTTCTTGGTATTTCAATCTTCTTTTAATGGAATAGTCAATTATCAGACAACAGAAATCGGGAGGGAAAGTGAAGACAAAGAGATCATCGGGAGTTTTAATTTTTAGAACGGCCATGGTTCTACTTTTTATACTTCAATTCGGTGCCTGTACTTTAAAATTGATAAGCGATTACGACCGGCAGACAGATGAAGCAGTAGTTTCGCTTCACAAACAGATTGAGTCCCTGCTTATAAAAATTGATAAAGCAATAGGCAGCAGCAAAGCGGCATATAGCAATTTTGAAAAATACTATGATGATATCCGAACCGAGCTGGCTTCACTCCAGTTGAGAGCAAAAACCCGGCCACTTAACGAGTTACAGGTTACCCAGCTGATCAACATATCGAACCAGCTAGACATTCTTGAAAAGGCTCACAAGAGTCCGGAAGGCATCATAAAAGAGGAAATTCCGATAATCCGGGGTGCATTCAATCAGGCGATTGAAGCAATTCTAAAACTGGAGATTGCAAAAAAAAGAGGTGATTAATTTTTATCTAAAGGAGTTTAGAGATGGCTTTTGATTTTTCTAATCTGGTCCCGCAGATGCTCGGCGCTGCGGAAAAGGAGATCGTTTCCGGATGGGATGAAGTAAAATCGTATGCGGAAACAGAATTCAAAAAATTTACTCTTTCACTCGAGGATATAGGCAAGCTGTTATTAGCCGGGAAGATTTCGGTTGAACGGGCACAGCTTCTAACCGAACTTCACAAAAATGCTATTCAGAATGTTCTACTCACTATTGAAGGATTGGGAATTTTAACTGTTCAGAGAGCAATTAACGCTGCTGTTTCTGTTATCAAGGATACGGTTAATTCCGCAATCGGATTTGCAGTTATTTAAATATTCTGGGAGTTCACATGAAAAATATTTCTTTAGCACTGATATTTTTTCTCATGCCTTCACTTTTCAACCTTGCAGAAGAGAACGGAAGCAGACCGGTTCTTATGATGAACGACGGACAGCTCCGCTCCCATCCTGTAAAAGTATTTATTGCCAATGCCAATATTACCGCGGAGATGGAGCCGGAGTTGTATCTGATCGGTATCTTTCAGCGAACCCGTGAGAAATTCGGCGATGTGCTTAACAGCTCGCATCCATTCAAACCATACCAGGTAGCGTCCGGTCAGACGATAACTCAAATCATTTCCGGAATACCCGTTACTGTTCAGGGGACAATGATGATATTCGACCTTAGTGGTATAGAGATGCCGTTTTACGACGCCGGAATGCGTGTCCTCCCGGTTATGCGGTGGAACATCAAAAAAAATTCTGAAGAGAGCAAAACCGACAGTCAATATTCCAGGGTCATAAGCGAGTCGGAAATTTACATCGGTAACCGTTCCGGCGGAATCTTCTACACAATTATTTTTCTGATTGTAATGACGTTCATAATTTTCTCGTTCGAATGGATTCGCAAGAAGAGGCCGCTCGATGTAATACGGACATACGACGGCAAGATCTCCCTCTCCTTAATGCAGATGGCCATGTGGACTATTTCCGTTGGAGCCATGGTATTTATGTTCGGACTGATGCATCTCGACGTACCCGATATACCCGATTCCCTGATTGTGCTGATGGGTCTCTCGGTTGTATCCGGTGCGGCCGGGCATTACCAGTCACATCTGATGAAAGACCTGAATAAAAGCCTGGGGCGGGATATCAGCAGGGATACGATCAGGGGAGGATATTTTTCCGGGCTGGCTTCGGTAATTAATATAACGATTGAGACTAAGGAATACCCTTCGATGGCCAAAGCACAATACCTATTCTGGACTATTGCCGCGATTATACTGTTTGTTTATAAAAGCTCTGTTGAGGGTATGCTGTGGAGCGTTCCGGAAGAACTGGTATTTCTGATGGCTATCAGCCAGGGAAGTTATCTCGTTAGAAACCAGATGGAAATTACGAAAGAGAACAAGGAGCTTTCAAAGAAAAATGAGAAGGGAAAAGAGGATAAGTGAAATAAGAAAAAAAATTTAAAAAGCATATTGTGAAAAGGAGTATGAATATTATACGATTACAAATTAAGTGGACGAAATATGTCGCCGTATTTGAATATAGTCTTTTATTTAGAATTGCCTTAAATTTGAGCAGTTGTTACTGCGCTTATAACAGATAGTCGTATAATGAAAATAATTATTCTTCTTTTCCTGGTCTTCACATTCAATTCAATTTCGGGTCAATGGAATAAACTTAGCCTTCCTTCCTTCGGAGAACCGTTTTTTGAATTCATTCAGGATATGGTAATAAAGGATTCATTAATTCTCGCAAGTATAAATCTTAAAGGCGCCGCCCTTTCAAAAGACTACGGTAAAACATGGGAGTTTATTAACAACGGACTGACAACTCCATATGTTACAGCTTTAGCTGTAACAGAGAATTATTTCATTGCCGGAACAGAAGGCAAAGGATTTTTCAGGTCCAGCGATTACGGTAAAACCTGGGTTGAGGCAAATACCGGATTCAGCATTTCCCGTATAAAAGATATTGTAATTAAAGGGAATATAATTTATGCCGCATCGAATAACGGCATATATAAATCCGATAGTGAAGGGGCAGGCTGGCAGAAGTTAAATATCCCGCAGACACAAAATCTATTCGCTTACGTTCTCTGTGTTAATGCGAACGGATTGTACGCTGGAGGAATGTCAGGTTTATTCTTTACCTCCGATGAAGGGACTACATGGACGGAGATTAAAAACAACGGATACAGTTATGGAATATATGACCTCTACGTTGATAATTCCCGGATCTACGTAGGTACCGGTTACGGAATTTATTATTCACCTGACAATGGGAATACCTGGCAGCATATAGATATAGGTTCGTATGCGGACAAAGTAATAAATCTAAGGAACAATATTTTTTTTACTGAAAACAGCGGTGTCAGATTTTCACCGGATAATGGAAAAACCTGGAGTCAGAATGCCCTTACACCGGGCTGCCGGTCGTTTATTTTTAAAGATGAAATACTTTTCATTGGCACTTTCGAAGGGCTCTATTTATTAACACAAAACGGGAAGAACTGGTGTATAACGAGATCTGAACAGCGATTTGAAAATGTAAATGCTCTTGCCGAGCTGAATGGTAATCTATATGCCGGTACAAGCTGGGGAATGTTGAAGTCTGAAAACAGAGGCGAGGACTGGGAATCGATTAGAGTCGGGGATGTCTGGTCGAACGTTAATTCAATTGCCCTGCTGGATAATATTTTAATTGCAGGTACAATGCTCGGAGTATTTTATTCTCCTGACGAAGGCAGCTCATGGACAGAAGTGAACGGAAATCCGGGTGGCAGAGAGGTTCATTCCGTTATAAATATTAATGGATCAATCTACGCCGGAACAAATCTGGGAGTTTATAAACTGACCGGAATAAATTCCGGCTGGACAGCACTGAACAACGGATTGGAGAATCTGAACATAATGTACATCTATTCCGACGGTCAGAATCTTTTCGCCTGCACGGACGGAGGAGTTTACATTTCAAACGGCGACGGCAATCAATGGCGCAGTATAAATAACGGATTACGAAATACATATACAACTTCGATAGCAAAACTGAACGGGAAATTGTATCTCGGTAGTTACGGGGGGATGTATATTTCCAGCAACGATGGAGAAACCTGGTCTGAGTTCAATACCGGTATTTTAGGTACAGGTATTTATTCGATTTCCATTTCGAACAATCAGGTATACGCAACAACCTACAGCGGCGTCTATTTCCTGAATAACGACGGTTCACGCTGGCTAAGATCAACTGTTTCTTTCGGCCGGCCAATCTACTCGATCCTGTTCACAAGCGATGCCGTATTTGCAGGAACAGGTACTAACGGAATCTGGAAATATCCATCCCCTTCTCTTCCGCCCCCAATAACATCCGCCGGTGAGGATAGGATGACTGATGACTATTACTTATTCCAGAATTATCCGAATCCATTCAACCCGTCAACAACCATTAAGTACAAAATAAAGAACGCCGGACATGTTAAATTAAGCGTCTTCGACCTGCTCGGCAGAGAAGTTAAGCTTCTTGTAAATGAATTTAAATCACCCGGATATTATGATATAACTTTTGACGGAAGCGGCCTTCCGAGCGGAGTATACTTATATCAATTATCAAGCGGTTCATTCAGAAATGTAAGAAAACTGATCATTTTGAAATGATGCTTCTCTTCATGAATCGTACTATCTTACGACAGAAAGCTTTTGCGTTGCGGTAATTTGTTCTGTACCGCTTTTTAAAACAATTTTGTAAATATAAACTCCATTACCTACTAATGAACCGTCCTGGTCCCTGCCGTCCCACTCAATCAGGTTTAGATCATATTTAAGCTGAGCAGATTCAGCCGAAATCTCTTTTATTAAACGGCCGGTAAGAGTGTAAATCCTGATCTTCAGCTGATCAGGAATACGGGTGAGCTTGAAAGTGAAATAGGTCATATCGCTGAACGGATTAGGATAGTTATAGACATGCAGCAATCGGGATTCATTAAATACTAAAAATTTCTTTTGAACGGTAGTCCTTTCGATAGAACTGTTAACCGGATTTCTTGCAACCACCTTAAATAAATATTCGCCATCCTCAAGGAAAGGTTTATAATCAATTATCATTTTGGGATTCGTACTGGAAAAACTGTAATTGATTATATCTGCATTGTTATTAAAATAGATCCGCTGGTTGTTTAGATATATTTCAACAGAAGAAGTATCTGACAGTGGCATTAAAGAACCATTGTTTATACTTATTCTGATATCAGGACTAGACGAGATGTAGTCCCCGTCGTAAATATCGGCATCGTCAAATTTAACCTGAACAACCGGAATACTTTCATCCCCCCTCACAAAAAACGGAACGGATAAATAATTATTATCAGTATAAATTTCATTCAAGGATCTGTCAGGATCGGCATTAATGATAATATAAAATGAACCGCTCAGACTGCCGGTATTGTAACTGAAAGAATAATTTCTTCTGTTATCCGTTATAATTGAATCAACTGTTATCACATTTTCCGATATTTTAACTCCGTCCGACTTAAAGAGCTGCAGAACGACTTTCACCTTTTGCGCGGTTGTCTCCCCCACATTGTAAATAGTATAGTTTAATGAAACAGTTTCTCCCTGTGTGAGAGTATCACTTGAAACATAAGAGGTGTAATTACTTATAACAAGCTCGGGTGGTTTACGGTAATCAATTATCAGCGAATCAATTTTTACTATATCATTAATGTTCTCTGATGACAATTTAAGAATCACTTTAAGATACGGATATTTCACATGATCAATAGAAGATAAGTCGTAAGTAGTCTTCCGATCGGCCGTGGTAAACAAGGTATCGTAATTCGTTAAGCCGTTTCCAAGTACAGCCAGATTTAAAAGATTTGTAGTACCGCTCAAACCAAGATTCAATTTTTCCCATTTAGCTGCGGGGCCAATTATATTGGTTAACAATTCACCCGAACGGTAATCGGAAAGGATAACAGTGTCCGCCTCAACTCTTCCCTGATATTGTTTCGAATATTTCTCCGGGACAGTCCCGGTTGCTGCACCTTTACGCCCCAGCATTACCCATGAGCTTCTGAACGAAACGTTATCGATATATTTACTGCCGTATTCTTTGATTTTGTTTCTCAGTGCAGCAGAACTGACTGTCCCTTCGTCGGACACCGTAAAAGCAACAATACAATCCGAGGAGAGTGTATCGAGGAATTTAATATACTCGTTTGTAACCGCAGCACCACCGCCATAGAGATCAAAACGTTTGTAATCAGCGTACTTAAAACTGCTGCCTTTAAACACCGCTACGTGATGACCTCGCAATGTATTTTCGGGGATAAAATTTTGTCCGTCCTTTAGAATCAGTGCCGTATTCCCGTCATTCAATCCGGCAGAAAGGAGCCTGAACCGGACGTAGTTCGAATCGAGTGTGAGAGCATCACCGACAGTCATATTCTTTACGTATTGATTCAAAAAACTCAGTGAATCAAATAGTGAGAAACTGTTTTTGTCCGATAATTTAAAAGTTATAGCAGTGCTGCTTGAATCGTCCGTATATGATTTGGCGCGTAGCCATAGTCTTTTATTCCTGAAAATGTTATCCAGAAAGAAATCAGTTTTTATTGTATCGAGCATTATACTGTAATCAACAGGATTAATAAATTTCCGATTGTCTGCAACTTGCAGAACATACGAAGAAGTTGTATTCGACGCTGTCGGCGATAAAATTCTTAAAGGATTCTTAACATAATTCTCAGCGTTTGAAGAGATCAGGTATTTAACAGAACCGCTTGGTAAAATGAAATCGAAATAGGCAATGTTATCATTCTCATAGATTTCATTAACCGCCCCTTCCGTATCCAGACTAACTGATATACGGTGCTCTCCATTCATATCCTTTACAGGAATTTTGAAAAAGATGGAATCCTCGTAGTCGGGAATAATCCTCCTGAAATCTTTAGAATAATTTAAAGAGCTATTATAGTGATCCTGAATCAGGATTTTATATGAAGCATCATTCGATAAACCATAATTACTAATACTGATTTTTATCCTTAGACTGTCCTGACTGTCCGAAAAGTTATTATCCAATATTCTAATATCAGATTGAGAAATTTTCAGGTTAGGTTTAGATGGAAATTTCAGACTGATTACCGGATCGCCAATCAACGTATTGGTTAACGCAAACAATTGATATACTCCCGATGAACCATATTTCGCAACTAATTCCATTTTAGCTATACGGTGTGCATCACCAATAGTATGAACCGAATCAGCTAATAGCTTCTTATAAAATATTTGGGGAAACGTGTATGACGTTGATGTAAATCCAAGCGAGGAATTTGCAATATAGGCAATTGCCTGGCCCCTATTTACAAATGTCTGAGAAAATGAAATAACATCCGGTTCCGCGAACCTTGAGGTTGAGCAGCCGAAATCGGTAATTAGCGGATACCGGTCAACTTTATTCTGAAGCTGCATCGGATCCGTAATTGAGTTATCCCAGGTTTGAGTACCGCTGTGTCCCAGGTAGGATATAAAGACCCCGCCGCTGTCGATAACATTGGAAATCTTTTCAGGCGTGTAAGGGCCGAAATTATTTACTGGATTAATCGTTTTATAGAAGTGTGTGAATATACCCGCAAATGGTTTGGGAGTAACATAGTTTTTGATTATAAAATCGTTAATATTTTTCAAGGCATCAATTTGCGATTGGACATTTCCGGTTCCCCCCGAGAAAAATATTACTCTTTTATTCCATGCATCAAACGGCTGATCTAAATATTCTTTATGTTTCTGGTAATACCAGTCAAGCTCCTCATTCGTAGTTACAGGAAGCCTTCCGATACTGATATCGGGAATTACTGTATTGGAGGAATCGAAAATGACAAACCATGTATCGCTTACCGGAGAGCCGAATGAGGGAACGTAATTATAAAACCGAGGCGCCCCCTGATAAGCGGCTTTATTTCCGTGATAATCATAAGTAGCACCGCCGATCAGCAGCAGATATTTCAATTTCGGATTATGCCGGAAGTCCGAGAGGAATTTCAGGAAATCCCTGACCGATTCCGGATTAAACAGGCCATAAGAGAATTCATCATAGATATCCTCAATATCAACGGTCCGGGATCTCAAACTATAACTGGAAGAAATAAAATCCCCATACTCCCGCGCTTTATTTAAGAACTTCTTATGAGTGATTATCAGGTATTCCGTAGATGCGGTGTCGGACATGAGTGATAATTGATTTCGTGAATAGTAATATTTTGGTTTCTTAATGCGGTCTTCGCCGGAAATAAAAAAGAGGTCAGTATTTGAAACAGTATCGATAATAGAAATCATATTTCCATTCACGGGAGGTAAGTACCTGCGGATTTTAGTTCCGTATTTCCAGATCGAGTTGATTTCCGATATTATTCCTGAAATCCTGATTTCACACAGTTTATTATTTAAGGGCGAGAGGAATGAGAATTTGAGAAGGCCATCATCAATTGAAAGCAGCTTTGGATATTTCAGCTCGACCCAATCGATTGCACAAACATTTAATGATGCAGAAGTAGGAAAGGATCTAATCTTCACTGTATTATTACCTTCCTGAATAAACGCCGGGCCGATTTCAGCATTCAGAACTGCCTGTTCATAACGGTCCAGACTTGTTGAATCAAGGAGAGAGCTACTGTTCAATCCAATTGCCAGAAGATGAGAATTACTTTGGAAGTCGGATGCATAATCAAAGAGTTTGCAGGAGACGAAAGCGTTCTTTCCCGGGACAAGGTTCTTGACTGCGAAGTTATAGTTTTTCGTTCCGGGATTTAATAGGCTTTCAATCCAGGTCTTGTTCCCTGTCCAGAAAGGAAAATCTTTTGTAACAAGGTCCGGCGAAGAAAAATCAAGCGCAACATTTCTTTCATAGTGGAGTGTTTCATAATATGATGTTAATACAGTATCGGCAGTGGAATTATTAAGCGTTGCATTTTCAATCACCGAATTATCATTCTCACGCCATGAAAGCCAGTAAACGGTTGTATCGGTATATCTTCCCAGATATTCATTATACGGTTTTTGTGAATCATTAATTTTGTGGTGACTGCCGCCCATATTCCGCAGGCCGACAAATTCGATAAAGTCTTCCGGATCGAACCGGCCGTCTTCTTTTCCGCTTACGAATATTGGGATTTTAAATCCGGATTTAAAAAGAATGAGATTATGAGGATCGGTAGCGGTTATATTAAATCCGTATTGCAGAAGGTCTTCATAGCTAACCCTGTAAATCCCATCCGCAGCCACACCGATCTTTAAATGAGGTTTACCGGATTCGAACCAGTTATTCAATTCCGTGTCCCGATGCTGGGATAATAGATCAGCACTATTAATAAAAAGGAGTAAAACCAGATTACCCAATAAAACTATTCTGTTCATTTTATATGATATTTATTTTTCAGATGAAAGAATGCTCTCGGCATATCGAATAATGCGGCAAGAAACAGGTTCCATGACCATGTAATCCAATGTCCACTCAGGAATTTTAGAAGACCCTTTCGATAATTAAATGCCGAATAGTATTTGAGTGTAATGATTAATTTATCGGCGTTGTTATAATTCTGTTCTTTTTTTCTTGAATAGAGATAATTCTGTTTAACAATCGGTTGAAGGTTTAAATGAGTAAAACTGTTTTCGTGGAGCCGGACTGATGTTCTGATACCATCTAGATTTGTGAAACGTCCGTGCTCAATCAGCCTTAAATAAAGATCCAGGTCGATATTATATTTCAAATCATTATTGTAACCATTAATCACTTTCATTGCTGAAGTCCTCACCATTATCGTAGGATGAGAAATAACATAGAATCCTTTTGCAAGCGCATTTGCCAATAGGTAATGTTCTGACGGTAGATCAACGTCCCAACTGCGGCTGGATATATCCGAACCGATATAACGCAATGATGTCCCGGTTAAAACATAGTCGGGATTTTCCTCAAGGAAGCTGAATTGTTTCTCAATTCGCAGGGGATGAGAAATATCATCCGCATCCATAATTGCACAATATTTTGATTCGGCGGAATTCAATCCAGTATTAAGCGCTTGGGAAATTCCATTACCACGATTCTTCATTACATATAGTCTCCCGTCACTAATCGATTTAAGGTATTCAACGGAAGCATCGGTGGAATGATCATCAACGATCAGAAGGTAAAAATCTGTATAGGACTGTGCGAGAATTGAATTTACAGCATCAGCAAGGAACGGAAGACCGTTCTTGACCACCATTAGCACCGTAATGGGCTTATACTTCATTTCAGTACCAGTTTAATTTTTCCTTTAATTATCCTATAGTAAAAAAGAGGAAGACCGAAAAGGTATCTTTTCCAGATCGATCGGAATTCAGATAACAGTCTGAAGAGCCATTCGAGATAAATATTGCTCAGAAACTGAGGGGCGCGTTTTTTTGTACCGGCAAGATACCGGAACCAGCCGCCGCACGATACGATAAGCCGGCAGTTTAACCGTGAATAATTATCAACAATCCATTTCTCCTGCTTCCCCGCTCCCAACCCGACAAACAGAATTTCAGTCCCTGAAGAGTTTATAAGGTTAATAAGCGTATCATCATCAAATGAATATCCATTTGAAACACCGCAGATATTTATCGATGGATATTTCTGTGTGAGCCGCGGAGTCATTTTCATTAGCACTTCTGAAGAATTCCCGAAAAAGAATATCCTGCATTTCTTCTCTGCCGACTCAATTAATAATTTATTGAGTAGGTCGGTGCTTACAATTCTTTTCTTCCCTCCTCCGTATAAAAGATTTACTGCTATAAATACAGCAGTTGAGTCGGGATAAAAAAGGAGTCCGTGATTATTCCCGGAAATACCATCAGTGTAGATTTTATTTATTACATTAAAGTCTGCATAGAGAAATGCCTGTTTAGAATTTTCGTTGACAGGAATCGATTCAATTGAAGTAAGAGCAATTTCAAACATCCGATACCGCCTTTAATATTGATTGAAAATCCCGGTTTACCCGTCTGTACTCAGGAAGAATACATTTAGTAAAATATTTCAGCCGTTCTGGAATCCTTCTCCCCTTAATTTTATTAACAAAAAAATCCGGAAGTCTAGACAGAATAGCTGCCGGGAAAACGGAAGGTGAAATGAGCAAATCTGAATCGGAGCGCTTCCAGTAATTCAGTGATTTTTGGGGATCTCCATAAAGGAACTCCCGCCAGCCCCTGACAATGAGTGCCTGTTTATCGGTTAGACCAAACTGATCTGACAGATCTTCTCCGTAGTAAGAAGATTGAATTTCATAGATCATTTTATAGTTCTGTAATTTATTCAAGTTGCTGCCTGAATCTTCCCTTTCCCGGTAGAAATAAAGAACTTGAGGAAGGTTATAGAATTTTAGATGAGATTTATATTTAAGCCAGATAAAATAATCGCCGACAATATCATAACGGGCATCAACTTTGAATCCGCCGAGTTTCAGAAATTTCGATTTTCGGAACATTATTGATGGATGACAAATATCCGAATAGAGGGCCAGATATTTTTTTATCTCCTCATCATAAATACTTCTGTTTACGACATAACGGATTCTATCGTTTTTAAAAACAGCATACCAGGACGAGAGGAGATCGATATCAGGATGACTTTTAAAAAAATCCATCTGCTTTTGCAGCCTGAGAGGATGAGCCAGATCGTCTGCGTCCATACGGGTTATAATTTCATTAGAAGATTTTTCAAACCCGTAATTGATGCTATCCATAAGACCGGTATGTTCCTTTCTTATGTATTTGATTCGCGGATCATTGATATAATTAATCAAAGATTCTGTATCATCTTCTGAACCATCGTCTATAATCATCAACTCATAATTGGTGAATGACTGATTCAGAATGCTTCGAACCGCTTGAACTATAAAACGTCCGTTATTGAACGCGGGCATTAATACAGTGATCATTTCAATTCCTTCCATTTCAGGCCATCGAAATAGAGAACCTGATCCGTATCTTTTTCAATTATTTGGGGAATATCGAGAAGAATCCGGCTGAATCCACGTCCAGACCTGCTCGATTCTTTTTCAATTATGCGGTAACGTACGAAGTCTGGATTATAAGGATTAATGAGAAGATAGATCAGAGGATCGTAGGAAGTAATTTCATAGTAATCCCCTTTTTTTCTGCAGTCAATTATTTTTTTATTAAATAGGGAGAGATCATGATTTACAAGTACTAATTCGTAAAATACAGGTGAAGTGATTATACTATTTACAAGACCAACTGAACTGTGAATATAATAATAATACTTATACGGAATTATATCATTCGAATCGGAACATAAAATAAAATTTTGTCCACTACATGATTGAATTAAGTCAACAAGTTCACCGAAATTTTTCTTTTCATGCACAAATATCGTTTCTAAACTTTGTGTCCTGATCAAGAAAGAAATTGAATAAGACAGAATCAGTAAACCGGTCACTAAACAAATCATCCGTACTGATTTCATTTTCGAAAACAGGTACATAAGTAGAACAAGGAGCCATAAGAGAAGAATACCGTTTAATCTACTGCCGCCTGTCGCGAAAATTCTCGGGTATATAATTATGACTGTTATTATTAACAGAAGAATAAATTTCTTCCGGAGATTTTTTCTTATCACAACAAAAACAAATAATAGAATTGACGCCGGGATAAAGATAAAAGCAGCAATCTCTTTATTTAAAAGGAAATAGTTATAAATATTGCCTGAGAAGAGAGGGAAAATCAGATGAAGAAGAATTCCGAAGAAAGAAAATGGTTTTTTCCAGAGATTACCCAGTAGGTTCTGATAATCGCTATATATAAAATAGTTAAGTGATGAGAATAGAATTAAGATAAATATTAAGAAAACATAGAATAGGTAAAGTTTGAATTCCGAATTTCCCTTTTGCCTCATTTGATATATTGAACCAATTAGAAGGAGAAAAGGGAGATGGAGTGAACTCTGTTTCGATAAAATCGATAGGATGTAAAAGAGGAAAGAAAAGAACAGGAGATACTTTTTTTCATTTTTGAAATAGAGTAAAAAACAGATTGCGGACCAGACATAGAAAAGCAGCATCAGGGACTCAGTCCGGTTGCTGATCCAATAGATCCAGGTAAGACTATCCAGGTGGATGGAAAATATAATACACAAGACTGTAATTGTCGTTTTTGAGATATTGATTTTCAAGAATTGCGTCAGCAAATTGAAAAGGAAATAGATCGAGATTACGAGAAAAGTGTGCAATATTAATCCCGATAGTTTAATTGCAATAGAGTTATCACCGAATAAATTAAAGTCGAGCCACAGACTAAGATATGTAACCGGCCGGAGTGAGAGAAAAAACTGCGAGTATTTTGTGATATCAAATGGATTGTACTGATTACTGCTAATTACTGTAAAGAGATGATAATCATCCATTATATAACCGGGAATTTTCAGGATTACAGGGATGTAGATCATCACATTTAACAGGACCAGAACCAGAAGGTAGATATAGTTTCTTCCGGCTGATTTACCAGGCATAGTAGATTTTATCTTATTAAATAGATACCTAATGGAATTAACAGATCAGAATCTGAATCGGTTGTAATAAAACGAGAAGTAAAACTGAAGATTGTACATTGCCTGTGGTACAAATTTCTTTCCCCCATGAACTGATAAAAATCTAGTCTGCCAAATTTCTTCAGTAAGGATTTATTAAATATCAGTTCATTTTACATAGCTTAAATTAATAATATAGTTTTTTAAATTCCAATAGATAATATTTTTAAGAGAATAAATACCCGGGTATTTTCATGGGAATTATAAACGCCTTTGCAAAGTGGATTAATAAATTGGGAAACGATTTTAGAGAAAATTAAACGGATAAGAGTAATCAGGTTAGAAATTTACTTCCTGGCCAACCAGATTTCAGGATTCTGGTAATTTCTTTCGTTCCAGATTTCGAAATGGAGGATATTGCCTTCCAGACTTTCATTCACGCTGCCGATAAGCGTTCCTGCAGAAATTTTATCTCCTTCCTGAACTGAAATATTAGAAATGTGTCCATAGACTGTTCTATATTCATCGCGGTGAGTTAGAATAACGATGGATCCGTAGCCGGGGATCCAATCGATAGCCGAGACGACCCCTTCGGCAACTGCAAATACGTTCTGCTCCCCTTTCACTGATATATCGATTCCGTAATTGAGGGTAACCGTTTTAAGCCGTTCGTTCTTATTCTCACCGAATTTGCGGACAACCTTACCGCCCGAAACAGGCCAGGTAAGAATTCCTTTGAGTTCCGCAAAATTCTGGAAATTGCTGTAATTATATTTTGGCGGGGAAATACTTTCGCCCTGTTTCCTGGCCAGAAGCTTTGCTTTCCTTTCACGTTCCTCTTCGATAAGACGGGCTATTATATTCTTAATCAGTATTTCAGCTTTTCTTTTCGATTCGATCTCGGAAGTGATCATCTTCTGATCCTGCTTAAGAGTTTTGATCAGATCTTTCCTTTCCGACTCGCGATCCGAGAGGACTTTCTGTTCATTTTGTTTTAAAGCAACAAGGTTTTCCTTTTCTGATCGCTCCTTTTCGAGCTGGGACGCGAGGAGATTCAGCTCATCCCTGCTTTTACCAAGCTGGTTTAGTGTTATTTTATTCTGCTGCGAAATGTAGCGGAGGTACCTGTATCGTTTAATAGTCTGATTAAAAGAATCGGTATTAAGAAGAAAGCGGAAGAGAGAAAGTCCCCTGTTTTTATAAACCCAGACGACATAGTTGCTGTATTTTTCTTTAAGAACCTTAATTCTATTTTCAACAGAACCAATCAGTTTTAAGGTTTCTTCTATTTCCTGCGATTTATTTTTTTCTTCGGTAACAAGATTATTGACAAGTTTATTAAGAAGTAGTTTCTGGCGGTTAATGTTTTCCAGGGACTGTAGAGATTCCTTTTCGGTTTTAGATTTGCTTCTCAGTTCGTTTTCGAGGCGGGAAATTTCATTTTTTATATTCGTCAGTTCAAGGTTCTTCTGCTGTATGCTGTCGGCAGTCTGAGCATACATAAGTAACGGAATTGATAGTAAGAAAAGCGCAGATACTATTTTCTTGCAATCGCTTACCATTCTCGAATTTTCACATCTGTTGGGATATCTATTAACAGGTCAACATCATTCCGGTTAATCTCAATCTTCCTGTATTCCACTTTCAGCCGCTGTTTGTTCACGATGTCGTTAAGAATAATTTCCTGCGGAATAGGAACATCCTCGTAAGTTTTAAAACGAGAGTACTTCCCTTCCACCAGGATATTTCCGTTGAATTGTTTAAGGACATTTTCGCTGATAGCTAAATCATCGGCTCTTACAGTATAGACTTTTTCAATTTTCTTTAGAGAATCAAGATATGTAAGCCGGTAGAGATTACCGTCTGCTTCGAAGCGGTCCGGTTCAATTCTAAGTTTATCAGTCAGATTAACGCTTCCGGCAAGGGCATCGATCAGTTCATCAAACGAGAAATCGACTTTGAGAATCTGCCTCATAATACCGTCACGCATCTTGCCGTGGTAGAGATTGTTATTAATTACATCGTAAAACTGGAAATCCTGAGGAGTAATTAAGGCATGCGCAAGGTCAATTCCGAACGGGCCATAAAAAGAAACCTTAAGTGAATCGGGTTTTTTTAAAATTACTTCGAAACTGCTTCCGGCATTTAATTCGGGTGAAAAGATATTAAGGGTTCCGGTGCCCCGGAAAGTTTTAACTTTTCTTCTGTTGGCTTCAAGTTTCTTAATCAACCTGTCCGAAGAGATTATCCTTTCGTCAGAAACCTGTCGGGAGGGAGCGCATCCCCCGGCAATAAAAACGAATGCGGTAACAATAAGCAACGGAATATATTTTTTCACAATTCACCTTTCTCAATTTTCTCTTTGAACTTATTATTATTGGGTTCAACATCAAGAGCTTTCTTCCAGAATTCAAGCGCTTTAGGTTTATCACCCAGTTTATAATAAACATCGCCCAGATGATCCAGTACAGTACCGCTATTATTTTCATATTTAAGCGATTTTTCAATATACGACCTGGCTTTTTCAAAATCATTCAGCCGGAAATAGATCCAGCCAAGTGTATCGAGATACGAAGGATTTTCGGGTTCAATGTTAACGGCATTGCTGCTCCATTCAAGTGCCTCGTCAATTCTTACACCTCTTTCAGCAAGTGAATACGCATAGTTATTAAGAATCAGCGCATTCCCTGGATCGAGCGACATCGCAAGTGAATAAAGGGAATCGGATTTTGAATACTCCCCTTTTGATTCATAGATTAATGCCGTCATTCCAATCACCTGAATATCATTAGGGCTGAAGATCATTGCTTTGTTCAGATAAACAAGAGCTTCATCATCCTCCTTCAGCTGATTCAGAGTATATCCGTATGCAGTAAGAACTGTTATATCATTCGGATTGATTTTAACAGCTTTGCCGAGATACTCTTTAGCAGAACGATGATTTCCCTGCTGGGAAAGTGCAAGACCGTAGATAAGATTTATAGCAAAGTCGTTCGGAAAGCTTTGAACACCTTTTTTTAGCAGATC
The DNA here is from genome assembly GCA_035362835.1 of Melioribacteraceae bacterium. Taxonomy (NCBI): domain Bacteria; kingdom Pseudomonadati; phylum Ignavibacteriota; class Ignavibacteria; order Ignavibacteriales; family Melioribacteraceae; species Melioribacteraceae bacterium. Next base: position 92,364 of record DAOSDY010000002.1, on the reverse strand, counting down.
AACAACGAGCTGGTACTTTCCGTTATCGAACAGTGTGCCTCCCAGTCGGATCCAGAGTTGATTATTCCATTCAGCCAGTTCCGTAGCTTTTTTAAAGTAATCGATGGCAAGAGAATCATTCTTAAGACGGATTTCAATTTCACCGAGATATGCGTTTAACTGCCAGTCAGTAGTATCCCTGTTCAGCCGTACAAATATCTCTTTCGCGTAATTAAGATTAATAGAATTTTTTTCGACAGCGTTAAGAAATATTGTTCCGATACCCAATTTATTTTCATATCCGATTTCTTCACTCCGGAGTAATCTGCTGTACTGATCGAATGCGTTCTTCCACTCTTCGGTCTGGATATATGCGGCACCTTTCATTTCATACAAATTAAGGTCGTCCGGAAAACTGATAAGACTTTCATCAATCAGCTTATGAGCTTTATCGTACTTTTTAGTTTTCAGATATGATTCAATAAGAACTTTCTGAAGCCGGAGATCGGACGGATTAAGATTCAGAAGTTCTTCAAATGTGCTGATAGTTTCATCAATATTGCCGAGGCGCTCGTTAAGATCGATAATACGTATAAGCAGATTCCATTCCGGTCCGAGCAGACCGACAAGTTTATTATAAATAGAGAGGGCGTAAGTAGGTCTGTTCTTTTCATTTAGCAGCGCGAGTTGATAGAATGCCGGGTAATTCGAAGAATCGCGCGCAATAATTTTCTCGTAAACAACCATCGAAGAATCATCGAGGCGGGACGACGAGTAGATTGAAGCAAGCAGATAGAGATATTCAGAATTCGTTGAATCGAGCTGAACCGCTCTGCGCGAATGCTGAATTGCAGATGAGAGTTTATTTAACTTGTAATAATTTTTAGCAATTGCAAAGTGAATACCCGCTTGAGGATCGTATTTCAATGCATCGAGATACTCATTAATAGCCGACTCATATTCACCTTTAAGCTCCAGCATCGAACCGTTAATAAATTTCTCCTGTGCTATCTTGCCGGTAGAAGTAATAATTGATTTACTCTCTTTATCAGCAGTACCGGCCACCTTAACGGAATTTGAGGAGCACCCGGCGCTAATAATTATCATCAATAAAAAGAGTGGTTTAAGGTTCATAAAATCCTTTAATTTGAACGAAAAAATAAACTATAACGTTTTGATTAACAAGGCAAAAGATTGCTAGCTAAACAAGGTTTACCTATTTTCACAAAAATTTTTCCTGAGAAATGTACAAATTCGATCTGGCAATATCATATACCTGGCAGTACGATAAGGAATTTATCGAACTTACCGAAAAGATCTTTCAGAAGAGCGGCCTGAAGACTTTTATTATTTATAAAGTGAATATTCACGAGGTAGCCACTTTGTTGCGCCAGAGGAAATTATCTTTCAAGGCATATTTAGACCGGGCTTCGGATGAAGACCCCGAATTCAATATCATAACCAAGCTGCTGCTGCGCCGGAAATGTTATTTAATTAATCCGCATAAGGTTACACGGAAAGTAACTGACAAATCTTATTTCCACAAAAAACTTCTCAGAAAAGGTTTTAACCTGCCTGAGACTTTTATTGTTGAACCATGGGATAAAGATGAAAGATTATTTATTACCGGGAATGATCTTAGGACAATAAAGATTCCGTTTATAATTAAACCGTCGATTTTTTCAGGCGGCGGACAAGGTGTAGTAAAGGACGGTACTTCAATTGAACAGATTCAAGATGAAAGGAAGAAAGGACATACCGAAAAATATCTTATACAGCAGAAAATCGATCCCGTAAGGATCGATCATAAGCGGGCCTGGTTCAGGATATTCTGGGCATTCGGGAAAGTAATTCCCACGTGGTGGGATGACCAGACTCATCTATACAAAGTATTAACAAAAGAACAGATAGCGAAATACAAACTGCAAAGGATGATAAAAATTACACAGGGTATTGCAAGAATCGCTAAGATCGATTATTTCTCTACAGAAATCGCACTTACAAAATCCCACCGTTTTTACCTGATCGATTATATCAACGACCAGTGCGACATGCGGCTTCAATCGAAACACAAAGACGGTGTTCCGGACATTGTCGTTACACAATTCATTGAACAGATGAAGAGAAAGGTCGCCGGACTCTAAAAATTCATATCGTCTTCAATAGTATCAAGAATATTTAGATAGCTTCTGTACCTTTCGGGGTTTATAATCCCTTTTTCTACAGAATCAATTACAGCACATCCGGGTTCATGATGGTGTGTGCATGTATTAAATCTGCAATCATTCAGATAAGGGAGGAAATCGACAAAGAAATGGCCAACATCCTCTTTCCTGATTCCGTAAGGATCAATTTCGCGTATTCCGGGTGTATCGATTATAAAAGTATCCTCCTCAATTTTTTTAAGGACTGAAGTAACGGTAGTATGTTTTCCTTTAGAAGTTGAGGAACTGATCTCTCCTGTCTTAAAATTGAGGTGAGGATAGATTCGATTGAGGAGAGAAGATTTCCCTACGCCCGATTGTCCCCATAGAAGGCTGACAGATCCTGCAAGGGCAGATTTTACATTAACGAGACCCGAATCCTGCTTGACGCTTGTTTCGAAAACGGGGTAACCGATTTCAGTATAGAGATCGATCCAGAATTTGGCCTGACAGGGTTCTTTAAGATCGGACTTATTGATAATAATTTTAACATTAACATGCGAGCTTTCACCTGCAAGAATGAGGCGGTCGAGTAATCTATTGTTAAATTCAGGATTCTTCCAGCTCGCAACAACAATAAGGTTGTCTATGTTGGCTGCGATTATCTGTTCAAGTCTTTCGCCGCGGGTTCCGGCACCTTTCAATTTTGGCACTTTCCTTGAGAGATAATTTTTTCTCGGCAGAATTTTGTTGATTACGCCGGATCCATCATTATTCAATTCATACTCAACTATGTCCCCAACAGCAGCGATATCAAGTTTATAGAGCTTATCTGATTTGAAGCCGAATTCCTTTTTAAACTTTCCGCGTAAAGAAGTTCTTATTTCATTATCCGATTCATCAAGCAGGTAATAATCCTTGCTCTCGATTTTGAATATTCTGGCTTTTATGATTCCTCCATAAAAAAAGCACCTTAAAAAATAAGGTGCTTTTCGGGGGTTGTCAATCAGGGAGCGGAGGTAAAGAATTTAGAAATAGTATTTAACACCGAATATTAAATTGTCTTTCGTAATAGATTGAAAAGTCCTGGAAAGGTTAGAACCGTAATTATCTCCGATATCTTTCCACCAGCCATGAGCATATCCTAAGTCAAAATGGAATTTTGAGCCGCTTGAGAATCCAATTCCTGCCGTAAAGAATTTCTTATCAAATTCTGAGGAATCATCCTTGAACGGAGACGGCATATAAATGAAACCGCCTCTTAAAGTAATTCCAGTAAAAGGCAATAAATATTCAACGCCGGCATTAAGATTTATAACACTTTTCATCAGATCAATTATTTCGGAATTTTTATCTTCACGGGAGCGGAAATCAAATCCCTCAGAAAATTTCATTCGAGAATAATCGATAAAATTTGCATCGAAACTGACTGTCATTCCCTGAACTGAATAAGAAGCACCAACTCCGAATTCCCACAGGGTCTGAACTGTATACTCCAACCTGTTTTCAATCGGAGGATCGAGTATATACATCTGCCCTGTTCCGAAGTGTGCATCTGCATCTACAAAATAAATCTCTTTAACGGTAAGTGATTTTGGAAGTTTAATTGTAGCACCTACATTAACATTATAATCCATTTTTGCTAATAAGCCGAGAGTTGCATTCCATCCGGAAATATCCCATCTGATTATATCGTTAAAATAGAATGACCTGAAATCGGCAGTCTGGGGATCATTCGGATCGAGCAGAATTGATGATGGATAATTATTGTTCAGATCTTCCTCCAGGTATTCGCGGTTTCTTTTAAAATCTCCGTTTATAATATTGATGGTAGCTCCTACGAAGATGTTTTTCTGAATCTCGACAGCACCGGAAAAGAGCCAGCTATCAAGACCGCCCTCCTGGATTATTGTTCCGCTCTGCTGAAGATTACCGTTGATAAAAGTATCGTAGTAGAGAAATTTATTGTTAGAATCATAAACCTTGTAACTTAGACCGATTTCATACGAAATATCATCATTATCATAGGTTAAGTTTTGTATCATGGAATTTGAGCCGGAATTAAATCCGCTGAATTTCATAGCCCGGTTAAAATCTTTATACTTATTATAACCGAAAGCAAGGACCATACTTCCGCGCGAAGTAGGAAGAGGGAATGCAAATCCGAACTGACTGAAATCGGTTTTGCTGCTGGAGTAAAGAGTATTTCTACTAAAAAGCTGAGCATCATTCTTAAAAGAATTATAATTGAGTACTCCGGAGAATTCCATTTTCCTTATCAGAGCAAATCCGGCAGGATTAAAAAGAGAGGCCGTGAAATCATTGCTTATAGAAATATATGCATTGCCCATACCAAGCGACCGGGCATTGGTTAAAATATCCGTATCCGATAACCTGAGAGCATCATTGAAATTCTGCGCGTTAATATTTATAGCAGAGAACAAGAGTAGTGAGAACAAACCAAAAGACATTTTTATTTTTTTCATAATTCCCCCAGAATTAAATCCGAAGTTTTTGAATTTTTGAAATCATGTTATCTTCTTCCGCTATCAGACCTGGAACTGCTACCGGAACTTGATGAACTGCCGGATCTCGACGAACTTTCTGAACCGGATCTCGAAGAATTCTCCGAACCGGAACGTGACGGCGGACTGTAAGACGGTGACGAAGATCTAGAACTGCTGGGAGGTGAATAAGACGGTGTAGAACGACCCGATCTTCCAGAGTCATACGATCCGCTTCTGCTGCGGTCGGCCGATTCTTTCCTGCTTGAACTCCTTTCTCTTGAAGGAGGCGGAGAAACTCTTTCCGACTTACTGCTGCTCGAAGGCCTTCTTGACGTACTTTCTTTTACAGCAGAAGGTGATTCTCTCCTGCTTGCAGCGGATTCCTTAGAAACTCTCGAGTTACCTGTTGTTTTCTCCCTGCTTCTAGAAACGCTTGATCTATTGAGATCCACATCTCTGGTTCGAATCGATCCATCACGGTCCGTATAAGAACTTGAACGGCTACTATTACGGTCTCTCAAGGAACTTGTTCTATCGCCGCTCCGATCGCCGGAATCACGAAGTTTAGTATAAGCTGTTCGATATTTAAAGTTATAATTATTGGGGTAATTATAGTTACCATAATTATTCCAATAATAAGGATTATTCCAAGACCAGTTATTCACCCACCAACCATAATACCGATTATAGAAATATCCCGGATAGTATGAATAAGAATAGTGATTCCATGGCCAGTATCCATAATCGCAGCAATACCAATCGTACCAGAAAGGATCGTAATATCTGCCAATTCCAAAGTAGAAACTGGATGAGGGATAATAACCGAGGTAGAATCGTCGGTATGAACGGTTGCGCTCATAGTAATAATCGTCCTCATATACTCCCTGATCTTCAACATATTCTTCGTTATCCAGTGTATCGGCTACTTCGTCCTCGTAAGCGTATTCATCCTCGTAATAATCTCTGTCGTCTGAATCACGAAGAGCAAGTTGTGTGTAACATCCTCCAAAAGATAAGAGAGGAAGCAGTACGATTAAAAATTTTAATGTTTTCATATCAACCACCCATGGATAAATCATTTTTAGTTATGCAAAAAATATGCCTTATAAAACTTAGATAATAGGACAAAAGCGGGTAACTAGATGTAGAGATGTATAATAAATTAGACAGGATTGTTTAGGATTTTCTACATTTTTAGAAGATGGCTTTAATGTATTCAACAAAAATTCCCCTATCAGCTCTGGAACCTGAGATTTTTTTATTATCGAGCAGGTCCCTGAGATTTAATCCCAGAGTCAATCCGTCACCTATAGACCAACGGATGCCAAGATTTAAATATCCCGTCCCCTCTCCGATCGAATTGTTTGTATTGTCATTTATTGCAAAGTCGTATTCACCGACAATAGATAGTTTGGATCCAAGAGTTTTTTCAAATCCGAATCCAAGGTTCAGGTCTTTATCGTTATCATCCCGTTCAAGTGAATAATTGATAAGACCGTGAATGCTGAAATAACCGTAGAAATCGAAATTCTTTGAAGCTACAGCAAAAAAACCGGGAGATTTAATTTCATAACGGTTCAAAGTTTTATTGAATTCACCTTTGCCCTGTGAATCGAATCCGAGTGTGATTGCGGGAAGCGTTTCCGACTCATTAAAAATTCGAGCCCTTAGATTTATCCCCGGCAGTTTATATCCTGTTATCTTGCCTCTTCCAATAATATTGTTACCGCCGTACGAAATACCAAAGCTGAAATTTTCGAAAACACCGACTTCAATTTTAGAGACAACTACGCCAAGGGGCATCACATCGATCGAAACTCCGACAAATCCTTTTTCAACAATCCCGGCTGTAGGCAGATCAATCAGATTTCTATATTCATATTTTGCATCGGTTCCGCTTGAACCTTGAGCGAGTATTCCGGAAGCACTTATAATAATAAATACAGCTAAAAATTTTATTTTCATTTTCTTTCCCGTGAATTCATAATTATTTCAAATGACACGACAATATAGAAATCATTTTATTTTATATGAAGTACCTTCTTTGCCGTCTTTTAATTCTATTCCGAGTTTATTTAATTCATCGCGAATCAGGTCTGCCAGAATAAAATTCTTCTCTTTTTTAAGTTTAATCCGAAGTTCGAGAAGAAGTTCGATTAATTTATGATCAATGCCCAAGGATTCAGGACGGGTAATTTCATTAAAATGCACTATCCCGAATACTTCCTGGGCTGTGCGGGTAAGAAACTGTTTCAGATCTTGATAAAAAGAAACATTAATATTTTCATAATCTGAGATAATTTTATTGGCATTACGTACAAGGTCAAAAATAAGAGCAACAGCCTGAGAGGTATTCAGATCGTCGTCCATTACTTTTGCAAATTCATCATAATAGTATTTCAGATCGAACTCGGGGAGGATACCGACATTATTATCTTTCTTAATTTCCTCTTCAATTTTCTCCGCAAGGTTCTTAATTTTTTCCACACCTTTTTCAGCAGCGGCAAGAAGTTCAAAACTGAAATTGAGAGGGCCGCCATAATAGGTTTGAGTAAAGAAAAGACGGATAGCTTCGGCTGAATATTTTTTCAGTATTTCTCTAGCCGTTAAAAAATTGCCTAAGGATTTAGACATTTTCTCTTCATTGATATTCAGAAATCCGAAGTGGATCCAATACTTTACAAATTTATGTCCATGAGCGCCCTCGCTCTGAGCAATTTCATTCTCATGATGCGGAAAAATAAGATCGTTACCACCTGCATGGATATCAATAGTTTCGCCAAGATGTTTTGAGCTCATCGCAGAACATTCTATATGCCAGCCGGGTCTGCCATTTCCCCAGGGGCTCTCCCAAAATGGTTCTCCTTCTTTTGCTTTTTTCCAGAGGGCAAAATCGAGCGGATTCTTTTTTGTTTCATTTATTTCCACCCTGGCACCTGCCGTAAGTTCTTCAAGATTCTTACCGCTCAGTTTTCCGTAATCAGGGAATTTAGAGACATCATAAAAAACATTGCCATCAACATTGTAAGCCTTTCCATTCTCAATTAATTCTTTTATGATGCTTATCATTTCCGGAATATGCTGAGTGGCTTTCGGGAAAACCGAAGCAGGTTTTACTCTTAATTTTTCAATGTCTTCTAAAAAGGCATCAATATAAAAATTTGAAATTTCAGCAGAAGGTTTTTTCTGATCAATCGACTTCTTAATAATTCTATCGTCCACATCAGTAAGGTTCATAACGAATTTAACATTAAAACCTTTGTATTCAAGATATCTCCGGAAAATATCAGCCATTATAAAAGATCTAGCATTGCCGATATGGAAATAGTCATAGACAGTCGGCCCGCAGACATAGAAAGTCACCTCCGGAGGAGTTAAAGGGATGAATTCTTCTTTAGTTTTAGAAAAGGTATTATAAATAAGCATTTTTCTTCCAGAATTTAGGAAAAAATATACGAATAGCTGGGAGTTTATTCAAATTTGGATTGGAATGAATATTGCCGCAATTAATTTCAGATAAAAAGATTTTTTACTATGGAATCTCTAATTTAGACTTTGACATCTTTATTAATATTTTTATATTAGACACCGAAATCGGTAAATAAAGTTAGAAATCTTTTTATCATTAAAATGATTCTTAAATACTTAACAAAATACTCTTTAATGGAGGCATGATTATGATTCGAAAACTTACCACTCTTCTGTTATTTGTTCTATTTTGTTCATCTCTCTATTCTCAAACCACACCAATCTCTTTTACTGTTGAACCATTTGGTGTTTCACCAAGAGATGTAGCAAGATCGACAACCGATATTTACACTTCTGCTTTTACGGGATTAAAGAATGTCGGCGTTAATAGTCAGATGTATTTTAAAGCGGTTCTAACCGGTCAGGCAATTGGAACAGTTACCTGGTCTATTACAAGAAGACCATTAGGTTCAACTGCCGCAGTTGGTACAACAGTGCATGTAGTTGATGACAACACGGTTGTAGTTACATTTAAACCTGACAAAGTCGGTGCCTATGAATTAAAGGCAACTTCCGGCGCATACAGCGCAACAGTCGGATTTAATTCCGCAAAATATCTCGGTTATACAAATACATTTGTTGACGGAGTAAACAAAAATGTAAACTGCCAGACCTGTCACCCAAGTTATGTTACTGAGTGGTCAAATACCGGTCACGCAACTACACTTACAGAAGAATTTGAAGGACAAGGCAGTGATCATTTCGGCGCTAACTGTATTTCCTGCCATTCTACAGGTCACAATACAACGGCAGCAAATGACGGATTCGACGATTTCCCATTCACATTCCCGACAGTTCTCGCACCGGGTATGACAGCAACATTAGTTGCACAATTCCCGGACGCAATGCTCAGAGCAAATGTTCAGTGCGAATCGTGTCATGGACCGGGTTCAACCCACTTAGGGGCTACAACAGATTTCAGAATGGTAGCTACCTATAATCCTGATGTTTGCGCATACTGCCATGATTCAGGAACTCACCATCTTCTTCCGGAACAGTTTGACGCATCAGTTCATGCCGGTGTTGTTGACGAGAGCGGTCCGGGCAGAGAAGGCTGTGTAAGATGCCACACCGGTTCTGGATTTAAACAATATGTTGATAATGTATCAACTTCAGATCCTTATTTTGATGTTTCATACAATCCTATTACCTGTGCAGGATGCCACGATCCGCATAATGCAACTAATCCTCATCAATTAAGAAAAGTTACAGCAAACCTACTTGCACCCAACAATACAACTATTACAATAAACCAGGCAAATGCAGGTAACGGCGCAATATGCTTCAACTGCCATCAGTCAAGATCTGAAGCAAATGCTGCTGCAGCTGCAGCGACGCTAAATTCTCGGTTTGGTCCTCACTATGGTGCTCAGGGTGATATGCTAGTAGGAAATAATATGTTTGAATTAGGCGGTGTAAAACTGGCCAGTTCAAATCACTTCGGTATTACACAAGCACATGGATCATGTGTAGCCTGTCACATGTATGGTGTTGCAACACCGGTTGCAAATGGTCAGGTTGCTCTGGTAGGCGGACACTCTTTCGCAGTGACATATCCTGACGGCAAATCTAATATGGAATCCTGTATGCCATGTCACGGCGGATCACTCGGACTTTCATTTGCAGATGTAACCTTTATGTTAAACGGGTCTCTGGATCATGATAATGACGGCGTTAACGAAGGACTTCAGGATGAAGTACACGGCATGATCGATAAAATTTATGAAGAAGTCGCCCGTCAAGTTGGTACAACAACTATCCCTCCGGTTCCAGCAACATCATGGTCACCAGCTATCAGAAAAGCTTACTGGAATGCAAGAACAGCCTACTATGATCACAGCTATGGTATCCACAATCCTAAATACATTGTAACAGCATTAAAGGGCGCTATGGCATCTCTCGGTTTAGCTACTTCAGTTGAGCAGGATGAAATCGTTCCAACCGAATATGCATTATTCCAGAACTATCCGAATCCATTCAACCCGACAACAAATATTAAGTTCGCTATTCCGAAAGCATCCAATGTAAGAGTAACCATCTATGACGCATTAGGAAAAGAAGTAAGAACCCTAGTTAACAATTATCTGAGCGCAGGAAGTCATACGTTTGAATTCAACGCAAGACACCTCGCATCCGGCATTTACTTATATAGAATTGAAGCAGATAATTTTGTTAAAGTAAACAAGATGCTTCTGCTCAAGTAATTCTTATTACTTATAGAATTCTGAAAAGGCCCCCGGATTCCGGGGGTCTTTTTTTATTATTTGATCAAAAGTGTTTTATTTTTACAAAGCTAAAAAGCGGGAAAAGGATAAATGAGAATTGAAAAGGATACACAGGGTGAAGTTGAAATGGCAGAAGACATTCTTTACGGTACAAACACGTTCCGGAGTCTTAACAATTTTCCGCCAACCGGCGAGAGGATTAATCCATATCTGATTAAGGCTTATCTGCAGGTAAAACTAGCTGCCGCAGAAACGAATTATAAATGCGGATTACTATTCAAAGAAAAATTTGAAGCTGTTGAAGAAGCTATTCGTAATCTCCTGAAAGAAACCGAAAATGCAATATCAAATAGTTCGTATGAGATTTACCGTAAAATTCCTGTCGACCCTTTTCAGGGAGGAGCGGGCACTTCACTTAATATGAACCTCAATGAAGTAATCACTAATGAAGCATTGCTTCTTCTCGGTAAAAAGCCGGGTGAATATGATTCAATCAATCCGCTCGACGATGTAAACATGAGCCAGTCTACAAACGATACTTTTCCGACTTCTCTAAAGGTTGCATCGATCTACCTGCTTCGGCAGCTTTCAGATTCTTTTGAATCACTTCAGAATGCTCTGCATGCGAAAGAAGAAGAATTTAAAAATGTAATTAAACTTGGCCGAACACAATTACAGGACGCAGTTCCAATTACACTCGGTCAGGAATTTGGCGCTTATGCACAGGCAATTGCTCGGGAAAGACAGCGGATTTACATTTCGGAGGAGAGACTCCATTCAGTTAATCTTGGAGGCACGGCCGTAGGCAATTCAATTTCCGCAACAAAAGAATATGTTCTAAATGTAAACAGTATATTGAAAAAGATAACCAAACTCCCTATCGAAAAAAGTGATAATCTCATAGATGCAACACAGAATCTGGATATGTTTGTTGAAGCACACGGAATAATTAAAGCGGGTGCTGTCTCCGTATTAAAAATCTGTAACGATTTAAGATTTCTATCGAGCGGACCTGCAGGCGGAATAGGTGAAATTAATATTCCGCCCAAGCAATCGGGTTCTACAATCATGCCCGGGAAGGTAAATCCCGTAATACTTGAAAACACTATTCAAATATGTGAATTGGTTAAGGGTCATGATGTTGTTATTTCCAACCTTGCCGGCAGCGGAAATCTTGAGTTAAATCCATTCATACCGATGCTCGGTCACTTATTTTTAAAATCGATACTGCTTCTCAGAGATTCAATTAATAACCTGACTAAAAATTGCATTCAGGGGATCACAGCAAATATTGAAAGGTGCAAGCTGAATTTAATTAACAGTTCAGCAATCGCAGCTTCCTTAATTACAACATTCGGTTATGATACTATTCAGGAATTGGTGAATTACGCACATAAAAACAAGATACCATTTATAAAAGCACTGATGAAGAGTAAATTGCTGGATGAACGGGAGCTGTTCAATATTATTTCAGGAGAACTGGGAATTAAAATTGAGTAAAATAGCGCAATCAGAAAGAATGGATACAGGGAAAACAGAATAGCCGATTTTTTCAGTCTCTCAGTTTATTAATCAGGTCAGAGATATCATCCGGAAGATTTGAATCGAAGAAAACTTTTTCTTTTGTGTGGGGATGGATAAAACCCAGTGTTTTTGCGTGAAGCGCCTGGCGGGAAATTATCTGCAATAAATTTTCAACACGACTTTTCATTTTAGAAAATTCAGAGCCGTAAACAATTTTTCTTCCGCCGTAGGAAGGATCGCCGAATATCGGATGTTTAATGTGAGTCATATGAACCCGGATCTGGTGAGTTCTTCCTGTTTTCAATTTTAATTTAACCAGCGATGCGAATTCAAATTCTTCAATAACTTCGTAAAATGTATGAGCATATTTACCTTCGGTCCTGCTTACAGTAAAAAGTTTACGGTCCTTATTGCTCCTGGTAATATTTCCGATTATTTCCCCTTTTCTATCTTTAAACAATCCCCAGCATACAGCCCAATATTCCCTATCGATTGAATGATTGGCAAATTGTCGTGCTAATTGAGCATGAGTCCATTCATCTTTTGCAATAAGAAGTAATCCGCTTGTATCCTTATCAATCCTGTGGACAATTCCGGGCCGACCGGGCTGATTCAACCTGCTCAATTTCTGAGTATGGTGAAGAAGCGCATTTACAAGAGTTCCTGAATAGTTACCCAGGGATGGATGAGCAACCATTCCAGGCGGTTTATTTACGATAATTAGGTAATCGTCCTCGAAAACTATATTAAGTGGAATATCCTCAGGTTCAGTCTCTTCCGGGCGGGGTGTCATCGGGATGGTTAGTTCAATAAGCTGCCCGGGTGTAACAATAAAATTCGGTTTTACTATTTTACCGTCAACAGTAACCAGGTTTGCTTTAATCAGTTTTTGAATTCGAGAGCGCGTGGCATTTTCAACTGAGTTTGTAAGGTAAGTATCGATTCTTTCTTTCTTTTTACCTTCGGGGAGAAGGATCCTAATCTTCTTTTCTGATATTATCCTGGCCATCTTTTCCCGAATTTTCCGCCAATTCTAATTCTGCGGAATTATTAATCACAGCATCATCATTAAGTTTCATCTCGGAATCTGGAGTCAGCTGATTCTCCACCTCTTTTTTCCCTTCCGGAAGAGTTTTATGGAAAATCAAAAGCAGGACAACACCGATAGTAACCGATGCATCCGCGATGTTGAAAATAGGCCACCTATCGAATGTCTTTCCGAAAATGGTAAAATCAAAAAAGTCGACGTTAAAAAAATCGACTACCCTTCCATAAAACACCGGGGCATAACCGTAAAAGACTCCGTATAATGTTCTGTCGATCAGATTTCCGATGGCTCCTCCGAGAACAAGAGCCAGAGCAAACCGGATTACCAGTTTCTGATCCCGTGATTTATATAGGTAATAAAAGATTCCAATACTTGCAAGCAATGAAAATAGCGAAAGGAAAAGTTTTGATGTATCGTTTACATCGATGCCGAATGCAAGTCCGGGATTTTCGACAAAAGTTATTTTAAAAAAATCTCCCCATACTTCATGGCTCTGCCCGTAATACATTCCATCAACGCGGAGATTGAGAAGCGGTATTGTACCGCCTTTCACAAAAAACTTTGTCAGCTGGTCAGCTACAACAATAATCAGTGTTGTATATAGTACTTTCAAAATATTCTCACTTCCAGAAAGACCGGATTAAGCTTTCATTTTCTGTTTAACCTGCAGGCAATGCTGTGTATGAGGAACTGCCATCAATCGATCCTTTGGTATCAAAGGGCAGGTTGGACATAAATACTGCGGTTCATCAATACACTCAATACAGATACCATAAGTACCGTTTTCGATTCTCTGGAGGGCATCATCAAGATATCCCAAAAATTTATTTTCCCTTTGGGCCCATAGGTAGAGTTTTTCTCTTTCCATAGCATCGGTACCCTGTTCAGCCATATGGAGCGAATAAGGAGAATTCTCATTAACATACTGACCGGTAGTAGGGTCCATCATTTGATCTTTAAGTGCCTGAAGCTGATCGATAATTTCAGTTCGTTTTTCAATAATCACTTTCCTGAATTCTTCCAGATCTTTTTTAGAATACCCCTGAATTTTTCTTACTTTTTTTGTCGGGGAAATAACTTCGACGTGTTTTGATCTTGATGCTGAAGATTTAACAGGTTTTTTAGCCGGAGCTTTAACTTTAACAGCTTTTTTAACTTTTACCTGCTTTTTCACCTTAGGTTTAGGAGTAGATTTCTTAACAGTTTTTTTCTTTACAGGGGTTTTAGCAGTTTTCTTTTTATCGACTTTTTTTGCCATAATGCCTCCCAAAATTAAAATTTTACTTTAACTATTGTAATAGAACAATCATAATCACCGATTTTCCATTCCTGTGAATAACCCTCAATTTCCTCATTTATTTTAATATTCTCTGCCAGAACTTCATTCGCAATATACTCAGAAAAGTTATTAATATACGCAAGTAATTTTTCGTCTCCTTTTGCATAGAGATTTATTCTGTCTATAACGTCGAGGCCTGAATCCTTCCTCATATTCTGAACACGATTAACAAACTCACGGGCATAACCTTCAGCTATAAGATCCTCTGTTAACTCTGTATCTATTGCTACTGTAACACCCTCCCCGCTCTCAACAAGCCACCCTTCAATTTCGTGACTTAATATCTCAACATCCTCACGAGATATTTTGACAGATTCTCCTTGAATCTGCAATTCGTACTCTCCGGTTTTGTCTAGGGTATCGATTGCCCTTTTGTCGAGGTCTTTGATCGCAGATGTAAGCGCCTTAACGAGTTTTCCGTATTTGGGTCCTACTACTTTGAAGTTAGGTTTTGCAGATTTGTTAACAATGCCCGAATCATCCTCAAGAGAGATCATTTCTTTGACATTAATTTCTTCCAGAACCACATCCTTCATTTTCTCAAGCGCTTCCCGTCTGTCCTTATCAACCACAACCATAATTTTCTTGAGAGGTTGACGGACCTTAAGATTGTGTTTTGCCCTCATTGAACGGGTCAGATAAACAACACGCTGAGCAACATCCATTTTCTCTTCGAGCTGAAGATCAATAAATGAAGGCTGCGGGAACCGAGCAAGGTGAACCGATTCGGATTTTTCGAGTTTAGTTTGGCTGTTAAGGCTCTGATACAATTCCTCGGCAACAAACGGGATGAACGGAGAAGAAATTTTCGCAATTGTAACGAGGCACTCGTACAACGTCTGATAAGCCGAAAGTTTATTTTTATTTATTTCCGATTTCCAGAAACGCCGGCGGCTTCTTCTTACGTACCAGTTTGAAAGCTGATCGATTGTAAAATTAGAGATCTGACGGGCAGCTTTTGTAACATCATACTGGTTCATCAATTCTTCATATTCTTTAACAAGGGAGCTAAGCTTCGAGATAATCCACCGGTCAATTTCAGGTCGTTCTTCATACGGGACCAGAGGTTCTGAGTGATCGAACCTGTCGATGTTAGCATATAATGTAAAGAACGAATAAGTATTAAGAAGAGTACCGAAGAATTTCCTCTGTACTTCAACAATTCCTTCCTCATCGAACAATGTAGGTTTCCAGGGAGGGCTGGTAGTTACAAGATACCAGCGAGTCGCATCGGCACCGTATTTATCGAATAGAATAAAAGGATCGACGGTATTTCCTTTGCTCTTGGACATTTTCTGTCCTTCCTTATCCAGAATCAATTCATTAACGATAAGGTTCTTGAAGGTCACAGAATCAAAAAGCATAGTACCGATAGCATGGAGTGTATAGAACCATCCGCGGGTCTGATCGATTCCCTCGCAAATAAAGTCGCAGGGATAATTATTTTTAAACAGCTCCTGATTTTCAAACGGATAATGGAATTGAGCAAACGGCATTGCGCCGCTGTCGAACCAGACATCGATCAATTCGGGAGTCCGTTTATATACTTTGCCATCTTTCTCGAATTTAACATCATCAACAAAAGGTTTATGAAGATCAATTTCTTCAGCCGGGAGATCTTTAACAAATATCTTATTCCCGCTGCGCTCAACATATCCTTCTTTCAATTCATTGATTGAACCGATACAGATCATTTCTCCATCTTCGTTAAGCCATATTGGAAGCGGGGTTCCCCAGTAACGGTCACGGGAAAGAGACCAGTCCTTATTCTCTTCCAGCCAGTTGCCGAATCTTCCAGAGCCGACTTCAGGAGGAGCCCAGTTAATTGTATTGTTAAGTTCAATCATCCTTTTAGCAACATCTGTAGTTCTAATATACCAGCTGTCGCGCGCATAATAGATAAGCGGATTATCGCACCTCCAGCAATGAGGATAGGAATGGAGATAATCATTGGTCGCCTTGTAGAGCAATCCTCTTTCCTTAAGATTTCTGATAATGTCCGGATCGGCCCCTTTTTCCTCTTTCGTTTCGAACTGAATGGTCTTAACAAGCCTTCCAGCGAAATCCGTAATCTGTTCGGTAAAACGTCCGCTCTTAGTTACAGGCTGAAGGAATGGTAGGTCAAACTTTTTTGAAACTTCATAGTCGTCGGCTCCGAACGCAGGGGCAATATGTACCACACCTGTACCATCTTCGGTACTTACAAAATCACCGGAAACAACATACCAGGCTCTTTTTTCAACCGGGATGTAAGAGAAAAGCGGTTCATAATTCCTGCCGAGCAGATCCAAGCCTTTCAACTCGCTAAGAATTGTATAATCCTCTTTAATTACTGCCAGTCTTGCTTTTGCTAAATAAAGGACTCCATGTTTCTCATGGTTGATTTTGGCGTAATCTATATCCGGTCCTACAGCGAGGGCGACATTAGAAATTAAAGTCCAGGGTGTTGTAGTCCATACAAGTATAGAAGCATCTTCGTCTTTCAATTTGAATTTTACATAGACACTCGGATCCTGAACATCATCATAACCGAGAGCAAGTTCATGAGAAGAAAGAGGTGTCTCGCAGTGGGGGCATTGCGGAACAATTTTAAAGCCTTTGTAAATCAAACCTTTCTTAAAATATTCTGACAGTGCCCACCAGACGGACTCGATGTAATCATTAGTACAGGTGATATAAGGATCGTCGAGGTTTATCCAGTATCCCATTCTTTCAGTTAAAGTACGCCAGCCTTCTTTCATCTCGATATGATGATAGACGAGGTCTTTAGCTTTCTTATTGAATTCGGCAACGCCGAATTTCTCAATATCCGACTTTTGTGTAAAGCCAAGGTCTTTTTCGAGAGCGATTTCAATCGGAAGACCGTGAGTATCCCAGCCGGCTTTTCTATGAACTCTGAAACCCTGCAATGTTTTATATCTGCAGACAAGATCCTTCAAAGTTCTGGCCATTACGTGATGAATACCCGGCCGGCCGTTAACCGTAGGAGGTCCCTCGTAAAATGTAAAGGGTTTACTTTCATCCCTGGATGAAATACTTTTTTCAAAAATTTGATGATCCTGCCAGAATTTTAAAATTCCTTCTTCAATCTCAGGATAGTTGATTTTTTCGCCAAGCTGTTTAAACATCACAGGTCTCTATAAATGAATTATGGTTATTTATTTAGATTTTTTATAATTATTTCTATTAATGCGGGAATAAGAATTGGATTGCCCGAACAGTAAAAAAAATCAATCCTCTTCCGCTTCATACTTCTTAATTAACTCTCTTTCAGCCGAAATAAACTCTTTAAGCCTTATCTCGATCAGATTTTTTCTATCGATCATATCATCAATGGTCTGCTGAGTTTCATACAGCATCTGTTCGGATTTAAGCCTTGCATCTTCAATTATTAATTTGGCTTCATGCTGGGTGTTAGCCATCAGTCTTCTAACCTCTTCCAATTTAGTCTTACTGGAATCACCTTCTCTCTGAAGAATAAGTAATTCGCATACAACCATACCGAAAAATGCCATGGACCCAAGTGTAATATTTCTAAGTATATAGAGGATCATATTTTCGACGAGCAAAGCACTCAATCCGAAATATTCGTTGAAGATAGAAACCAGAAGTACGCTGATAAACGATGAAGACACAATGACAGCGAAAATTACTTTACCGCCGTGATTGTATCCGAGAGTTTTATTCATAAGCCAGCCGCACGCAAATGAAAAGACAGACAGGACAAACCAGACAGAAAAATTCTGGTAACCTGCCTTGAAGAGGTCGGTGCTTAAAAAATTCGACGCAAAAATTATTACAGCAAGCAATCCTGCCGTCGCATAATAGATCGGTTTCCTCTGTATCATAGTGCTTTTATTACCTCTTTCATAATCAAAGTCATTTTAGGTTCAGTCTCCATTGCAGTGGCAATAATCTCCTTAACATCAACGGGTTTCAGAGAATCCGGGAAACACTCGTCGGTTACAATACTGATGCCGAGGACCTTCATTCCGGAATGGTTGGCAACAATATTCTCCGGGACAGTAGACATACCGACCACATCGGCTCCAATAGCTCTTAAGAACCGGTATTCAGCTTTTGTTTCGAGGTTAGGGCCCGGTACTGCAACATAAACCCCTTTCTGAACTCTGATTTCATTTTTGAGTGCTATATTTTCAGCTAGTTGAATCATCCCCAGATCGTACGGCTCGCTCATATCCGGAAATCTTGGACCGAACCGGTCTTCATTTTTCCCGATGAGAGGATTATCTCCGAGCAGATTAATATGATCAACAATGAGCATCAGGTCTCCTCTTTTGTAAAGAGGATTCATACCACCGCACGCATTCGAGACAAGAAGAGTATTAACACCTAGAAATTTCAATACTCTTACAGGGTATGTAATCTGCTGCATAGTATAACCTTCGTAGTAATGAAACCGTCCCTGCATGGCTATAACATCTTTACCGTTTATTTTTCCGAAGATCAGTTTGCCCTGATGGGATTCAACGGTTGAGAGCGGGAAATGAGGTAGTTCTGAATAATCGATTTCCACATCGATATCAATCTCTTTTACCAATCCGCCCAATCCGGTGCCGAGAATAATTCCGACCGGATATTCTTTAGAAGTTTTTGAACGGATAACTTTCAGGGTTTCGTTAATTTTCTCCAGCAATATGCTCATAGTAATTTCTCCAGGATATCGTCGACATCAATTTCACTCTGATCAGATCTCTTAAGATTCTCTTTCGGCACTTCCTTCTTCTTAACTTTTTTTGTTTCGATATTATCAACATTGAACTCAAGAAGGCTTGCCTGAGAATCGATCATAGCTTTAATACGGGAGACAAGAAGTTTTTTTTCCTCCCTGAGTTTCAGGACAGCATCGCGTATTGAACTGGCATTTTCCCGCGCTTTCTCAATCATCTGTGCTGCTTTCAGCTCTGCCTCTTTTACCATAAGAGCAGTCTGTTTTTTAGCCGAGTCGACAGCTTTGGTAGTCGACTCCGTAGCACTAAGCATTGCAGTCTGAAGATTCTTTTCTATTTTTCTGAATTCCTTGATCTGATCTTCATTCCGTTCAATTTCTGCTTTCAGCTTTTCATTTTCCTGCTGAAGGCGTTCGAATTCATCGGATAATTTTTCGAGGAAAGCCCGGACTTCATCGCGATCGTAGCCCCTTACCGATTTATTGAATTCCTGATTCTTAATACCAAACGGAGTGAATTTCATTTCATTCCATATTTATTTAATAATTCTCTTAAGCAGTATCAGATATTATTTATAATTTCTTTCACCGAAAATTGCAGTGCCGATCCTGATCATAGTTGCACCCTCTTCAATTGCAATTTCATAATCGTTTGTCATACCCATCGATAATTCAGTAAGATCGAAACCGGCAGTGTTCAGATTATCTTTTAACAAACGCAATGAAACAAAACATTTTCTCAAAATATCTTTATCGTCCGTATAGGGAGCCATTGTCATCAAGCCTGCGAGTTTCAAATTCCGGGAATTTTGACAGAACCTTGCGGTTTCGAAAATTTCATCTTCATTTTTCAGACCGAACTTTGAAGCTTCGCTTGATGTATTGATTTCCAAAAGAACATTCTGAATTTTATTTATCGATTCAGCTTTTCTATTTATTTCATCGGCCAGTTTCACAGAATCGACAGAATGAATATAACGTGCCGATTTAATAACAAATTTAACTTTATTCGATTGAAGATGACCAATAAAATGCCAGCTTATGTCGGCCTGGATAAGATCAGATTTGTCTCTCAATTCCTGAGCTTTATTTTCTCCCAGGTCTTTAATTCCGGCTTCGATCGCTTCATTAATCACTTGAACCGGCTGGGTTTTACTAACCCCGATTAACCTGATTTCAGAGCGATTTCTGCCCGATTTCAGGCAGATTTCCTCAATCCTATCCTCAACAATCTTAAGATTTTCTGCGATCATCGCTTAAAATTAAGGGTGAAAAGCTATCCCTTTTGTCCCTAAAAGTCAATGAAATCATGATGCAAATATAATGAAAAAGGGACTATGCTTTAGTCCCTTTTCATAAAAAGCTCATTAGAGATTGCAATTAACTGCAGCCGGTAGTAGCACCGCAGGTTGTGCATTTGAGGCAGGTTCCATTCCTCACCATAGTCATACTCTGGCATTCCGGGCAGATGTCGCCCGTGTAGCCTCTTTCCCGTGCTTTGGCTACAGGATCATTCAGAGTAATCATTTTAATCTTAGCTTTAACAGATTCGTTTTCGTTCATAATTTCATCATTAACTCTGTGCTGATCCAGTTCTATTGTTTTTTCGCTTACAATCTCTTCCGATTCGAAATCGGGTTCAACAACAGAACGGTATTCTCCTTTTATCGGCATTTCGTCATCTTCAACGTGGGAGAGATCGTTTCTGTTAAGGTAGGTAACAGCGAGTTCCCTGAATATATAATCGATCACGGAAGTTGCCATTTTAATCCGCTTATGGCCGGAGACGACTCCGCTCGGTTCAAACCTCGTAAACACAAAGGCATCAACAAATTCTTCAAGAGGAACTCCGTGCTGCAATCCGAGTGATATCGAAATCGCAAAGCAGTTAAGAAGGCTACGGAAAGCGGCCCCCTCTTTGTGCATATCGATGAATATTTCACCGAGCTGACCGTTATCATACTCACCGGTTCTGATATAAACCGACTGACCATTAATTTTTACTTTCTGAGTATAACCTGTACGTCTGTCGGGCAATCTTCTTCTCTTGGCGATATATCTATGAATAATTCTTTCTGCAATTTTAACAATGTCGTTTTCCTCTTTACGCTCAATCAGATCCTCAATTTCCTCTTCGGTCATAGAATTAAGCGGCTGAGAAAGTTTAGAACCGTCTCTATAAAGGGCGTTAGCTTTAACACCAAGTTTCCATGACTGGTAGTAGGCATATTTAATATCTTCGATGGAAGCATTGTTAGGAAGATTAATAGTCTTGGAGATAGCGCCCGAGATGAAAGGTTGAGCAGCCGCCATCATGAAAATATGGGCGTCGGATTTAATGAACCGTGTTCCTTTCTTTCCGCACTTATTTGCGCAGTCGAATACTGGATAGTGTTCGTGTTTTAGGAACGGAGCGCCTTCGACAGTCATAGTACCGCAAACGTAATCATTAGCCGAAGAGATCTCCTCTTTAGAGAATCCGAGTTCGGAAAGCAGATCGAAACCAAAATCATTAATCTGTTCATCGGAGAAACCAAGATTACCTTTCAGAAATTTTTCACCGATAGTATACTTATTGAATGCGAAACTCAATTCAAATACAGATGGAAGTATGGCTTCAATCTTATTTAGAACATCATCAGTAAAACCCTTAGCTCTGAGAGATTCATGATTTATATAGGGACATCCAACGAGTGTTCCGGCACCTTTTGCATACTTAACAATTTCTTTTATCTGATCTTCATTGTACCCGATCTTCTTAAGTGCAGGTGGAATCGACTGATTAATTATCTTAAAATATCCGCCGCCGGCGAGCTTTTTAAATTTAACAAGTGAGAAATCCGGCTCAATTCCTGTGGTATCGCAATCCATAACTAGCCCGATTGTACCAGTAGGAGCGATTACAGTAACCTGTGCATTCCGGAATCCGTGTTGCTCACCTAGTTCAAGAGCCAGGTCAGCGTCTTCGTGAGCAGCTTCGAGCAGGTCCGAAGGACAATATTCCGGGTTGATACCCATCGGATAGATCGACAACCCTTCATATTCCTCTTTTGGAACATTATACGCGGCTCTTCTATGATTGCGAATCACCTTGAGCATATGTTCTTTATTCTCTTCATACTTAGGGAATGGCTGAAGTTCTTTAGCCATCTCTGCAGACGTAGCATAAGATCTCATATGCATAATTGCTGTCAATGCGCCGCAAATTGCGTAGGCCTCTTTGCTGTCGTAAGGAATTCCCTGGCGCATTAAAAGAGAACCGAGGTTAGCATAACCTAATCCGAGAGTTCTGTACTCATAACTTTTCTGAGCAATCTCTTTGCTGGGATACTGAGCCATCAGGACACTAATTTCAAGAACAATAGTCCAGAGCCGGGTGGCGTGCCTGTATGCTTCGATGTTGAATTCCTGTGAATCGTCGTTATAGAAGCAGACAAGATTCAATGATGCGAGGTTGCAAGCAGTATCATCAAGGAACATATATTCGCTGCATGGATTCGAAGCGCGGATTGGACCGCTTGCCCTGCAGGTATGCCATTCATTAATTGTAGTATCAAACTGCAAACCCGGATCGGCACAGGACCATGCGGCAAAGGCGATATCATCCCAGAGTTTTTTAGCCGGAAGAGTTTTGCAGGCTTTCGGTTTTCTATTTTCCTTTTCGGATTTTGCTTTTTCAATTCTCCAGTAGAGATTCCAATCGCTGTCGTTCAATACAGCCTGCATAAATTCATTTGTTACTCTCACGGAGTTATTGGAATTCTGGCCAGAGACTGTTGCATAAGCCTCAGAATTCCAATCTGTATCGTAGACAGGAAATTCGATCGATTTAAATCCGAGTTTTGCGAGTTTTATAACACGTTCGATATAATTTTCAGGAACGTTCACCTTCCTTGCTTCAAGAATCGCTTTTCTCAGGTGCATATTTGTCCGTTTATTAAAACGGTCATTTTCAGGATGCTCGGCGTAGCATGCTTTAATTATATTATTGAGATGAAGGTTGCAAAGTCTGCTTCCGGAAACAAGCGCAGCAACTTTCTGTTCCTCAACAACTTTCCAATTTATATATTCATCTATATCCGGATGATCGATATCGAGAGTTACCATTTTAGCTGCACGTCTTGTAGTACCTCCTGATTTGATTGCACCTGCCGACCGGTCCCCTATCTTCAGAAAAGACATAAGGCCGGAGGATTTTCCGCCTCCGCTCAAAGGTTCATTATTACCTCTGATATTCGAAAAATTAGTACCTGTTCCGGAACCGTATTTAAATAAGCGGGCTTCACGAACCCAGAGATCCATGATTCCGCCTTCGTTAACAAGATCGTCACCAATTGACTGAATAAAACATGCATGCGGCTGAGGATGTGTGTAAGCATCTTCCGAGAAAGTAAGAACACCGGTTTTGTAATCAACATAATAATGTCCCTGAGCGGGACCGTTTATACCATAAGCCCAATTTAAACCTGTATTAAACCATTGAGGGGAATTTGGTGCAGAAAACTGGGAGGCAAGCATAAACATATGCTCGTCGTAAAAAGCTTTTGCATCCTCTTCAGTATCGAAGTATCCGGCTTTCCATCCCCAGTATGTCCATGTTCCTGCGAGGCGGTGAAAAACCTGCCTGGCATCTGTTTCGGATCCGAACCGGTCTTTTTCAGGAAGCTCTTCTAAAGTTTTAGTATCTGCAGCAGAAGGCTGAAGCCATTTAGGAACATTATCTTCTTTTATTTTGCGTAGGAGTCTGGGAACACCTGCTTTTCTAAAATACTTTTGAGCTAAAACATCGGTTGCAACCTGCGACCATTCTTTAGGAACTACAACATCTTCCATCCTGAAAACAATTGAGCCGTCAGGATTTTTTATTTCAGAAGTTCGTTTAACAAATTCTAAAGAATCAAGCGGATCCTTACCGGACACGGTAAATAGACGAGTAATCTTCATTTAAATCTCCAACCTTTCAGTCTTAAGTCCCGGCGGACAAAAACTGTTAATTATTTTATGTAAATATTTTAAAATGAACTATGTGAAGGGGTGAGCAACATAACTATTTTTTTTTTTTGAAGCAATCAGATAAAAATATTTTTAAAAATTGCTCAATTGTTTAATCAATCATCCGTCAACAATATACTAAATAAAACTTGGAAGAAAATATTGTTTTTTTCACTAATTTTATTACAGGAATTTAAGTCACAATTATTGGTGAAAAATGAAAATAGAACGCTCGGCAGGAATTCTGTTACACCCGACATCACTACCTGGCAGATTTGGAATCGGAGATCTTGGTCCGGAAGCATATTCATTTGTTGATTTTATGAAGAGCGCCGGACAAACTTTATGGCAGGTTTTCCCTCTCGGACCTACGGGATACGGTGACTCCCCATATCAATCATTTTCCGCATTTGCTGGAAATCCACTTTTAATCAGTCCGGAATTATTATACCGCGATGGCCTTCTTGAAAAATCCGACATCGATCACACGCCACATTTCAATTCTCACAAAATCGATTTCGGGAATCTTATAGACTATAAAACTGAAATGCTTAAAAAAAGTTTTGCAAAATTCTTAAGTATAGAAAACAAATTCGATGAGGAATTTAATCAGTTCTCCGAAAAGAATAATTACTGGTTGGATGATTTTTCGCTTTTTATGGCGGCGAAAGAATTTCATAATGGAGTTGTCTGGTCGCAATGGGATAATTCAATCGCATTCAGAAAAGGTGACGCGGTTGAAAAGTGGAAACAAAAATTATCCGCGGAAGTAAAGTATTTCAAATTTGTTCAATTCATTTTCGACAGACAATGGAGAAATCTGAAAGAATATGTTCACAATTCAGGAATTAAAGTAATCGGCGACCTTCCGATTTTCATTGCATACGACAGCGCCGACCTCTGGTCGAACAGAGATCAATTTACAGTTAAAGAAGACGGATCACTGGAATTTAAAGCAGGCGTTCCGCCGGATTATTTCAGCGCAACCGGACAGTTATGGGGCAATCCGTTATACAGATGGAAAGTGATGGAGAAAGATAATTTCCATTGGTGGCAAAGAAGAATCTCAAAATTGCTAGAGCTTGTTGATATTATCCGTATCGATCATTTCCGTGGATTTGATGCCTACTGGGAGATTCCAGGAGATGCAGAAACAGCAATAAAAGGAAGATGGGTAAAAGCACCCGGTGAGAAACTCTTTTCGACAATCAAGAACAACCTTGGAGAACTCCCTATAATTGCCGAAGACCTTGGTGTTATTACTCCATCAGTCGAAGAACTCCGGGATAAGTTTCAATTTCCTGGAATTAAAATTCTTCAGTTCGCATTCGGTGAAAATATGGAGAAGAAGTTTCTGCCTCACAATCATATTCCGAATTGCGTAATTCATACCGGTTCTCATGACAATGAAACGACAAGGGGATTTTTTGAATCGGAAAAGAAAAAGAATTCCGGGGTTTATGAATGGGCACAAAGATATCTTAACTATTACGGTAACGATATTGTATTTGAATTAATAAAACGGTCATACTCTTCTGTATCTAATATTGTTGTAATTCCGATGCAGGATATATTAAATCTGGGGAACGAAGCAAGAATGAACGTGCCCTCAACACTCGGAGGAAACTGGACCTGGCGTTTTACCTGGGATCAAGTCGATTATTCACTCTCTGAAAGATATAAAGAGATGACAGTTATGTTCGAACGTCCGAAATTAAAAAGAGACGATACTGTAAAAATTGAAGTTGAAGATGAATAAAAAAAACTAAGGGACGTTTGGAAGAAACGTCCCTTCAAGAATTTTATTTAGAAAGATATTTTTCAATCTCAGAAGTTAATTCATCACTTTCAGGCTTAACCTTACTTCTGAAACGGCCGACAATTTCACCGTCTTTAGAGATTAAGAACTTTTCGAAATTCCATTTTACGTCACCTTTTTCAACTGATTCGGAATTAATCAAACGCTGGTATAGTGGTTCTCTGTCATCACCAAGAACTTTTATTTTATCAAACAATTTAAAACTGACACCATATGTTGAGGTACAGAATTCCTTTATTTCCTCATTGGTACCGGGTTCCTGACCTTTAAAATCATTGCATGGGAAAGCCAGTATTTCAAATCCCTTCTCTTTATACTTTTCATAGATTTTTTGTAAACCTTCATATTGAGGAGTATAGCCGCATTTACTGGCAACATTAACTATCAATAATACTTTACCGGTGAAGTCGGATAATTTCACATTTTTTCCGTCCATATCTTTTACAATTAGATCGTAAATATTCCCTTTCACATTATCTCCTTTATTGATTGATGGTTCAGCTGCAGAATGAGCTTTTGAAGAAAAAAACAGGATCATTATTATCACAAATATCGAATTTGAGATTTTCATTGGTACTCCATTTATTTTATTTACAAACTGAAAAAAAGGAGGATAAGTTCAAAACAAAGGGCGGTTGAAACCGCCCTTATAAGTTGGAATTTTAATCAGCCATTAGGCAGGCAATTGCGGCGGTATTTACAATATCTTCAACGCTGCATCCGCGGCTCAGGTCGAAAAACGGTTTTTTAACTCCCTGGTTAACCGGACCAACCGCTTCGGCTTTACCCAGTCTTTGAGCAATTTTATAACCGATGTTTCCCGAATTAAGATCGGGGAAGACAAGAATATTTGCTCTGCCGGCTACATCACTTCCGGGTGCTTTCTTTTTACCAACGCTTTCAACAATGGCAGCATCAAACTGAAGTTCACCATCAACTTTAAGATCGGGTCTTCTTTCTTTTATAAATTTAGTAGCCTGTCGAACCTTATCGATAAGTTCATGTTCTGCGCTTCCTTTCGTTGAAAAGGAGAGCATGGCTATGAAAGGTTCTTCCCCGGTAAGTTTTCTGTGATTATCGGCTGTAGAGATTGCGATGTCTGCCAGCTGTGATGCGTCAGGATTCGGATTTACGGCGCAATCAGCAAAGCTGTAAACTTTGTCGGGATATGCCATCAGAAAGAAGCTCGAAAGAATAGAAATACCTTCTTTCAGTCCGACACAGAAAATAGCAGCTCTTGTAACATCGGCTGTTGTGGCAAACGAACCGGCAACGCTACCGTCAGCCAAACCTTCAGTTACCATCATACCGGCAAAGAAGAGATCGCGTTTTATTGTATCTCTCGCCTGTTCGATTGTTACACCTTTGTGTTTTCTCTTATTGTAAAAAATGTTTGAAAAGTCGCTCAGTTTATCGGACTTTTCCGGATCGATTATTCTTACACCCTGAAGGTCGATTCCAAATTTCTGCGCATCGGCTCTGATTTTTTCTTCATTCCCTAAAGTAATAATAGATGCAACTTTTTCTTTTGTAAGGATTTCAGCTGCGCGTAGAACTCTTTCATCGTGAGATTCGGGCAGAACAATTGTTTTTCTCCTTTGAGAAGCTTTTTCTCTAATCTGATTAAGCAGTTTAATATCAGCCATTTTTTTACCATATTTATTGAAAATTACCCGGTAAATATAGACAATTCTTTCCTTTTGATAACCGTAAGAAATAGACCCGTATCGAAATTAGATTGATTATTTATCAATAATTAGGAATATTAGAACGGCAAATTGGCTGGAACGATGACCTTATCGGAAAAACAATTCGGTTTACTTAAAAATATTACACTGATTATCGTCTGTCTGGTAATATTTATTTATTTATCATTTCTACTGGCCGAAATAATCGCAATGCTTGTAGTATCATTATTGATTGCGATGATATTCAATCCTGTAGTTGATTTTCTTGAGAGGAGAGGTCTGCCCCGCTTCGTTTCTGTTCTTGCGGTTTTTGTATTATCAGGATTGCTTATTTTCAGCGCCCTGTCGTTTTTAATGCCTAAGATTGTAAATCAATTCAATTCACTCGGAATCGCGCTCACACCGCAAAATATGGAGTCGGTTATTAAAGATCTGGAAGAAACTCTTAAATCTTTTTTCCCGTTTCTGAATTCTGTTAATTTTGCTGACCGCATAATAACATTCATACAGAATATAATTTACGGCTGGGTAAATAATCTGAGCAATATTCTTTACAGTTTAGTCTCAATTATTGCGATACTTGTAATTGTGCCATTCATGACTTTTTTTCTGCTTAAGGATAATACAAGGATAATAAAGGGAATTGTAAATATAATGCCGAATAAATATTTCGAAGTCTCCTATTCGGTAATCCGTAAAATCTCCAATCAATTAAGCAGATTTGTGAGAGGATGGATACTTGACGCATTTCTAGTAGGACTTATGAGTGGAGTGGGACTTGCTCTATTAGGAATAGAGAATGCCGCATCAATTGGATTTATAGCAGGAGTTGGACATTTAATTCCCTACTTCGGGCCAGTAATTGGAGGAATTCCCGCAATTGTAATATCCATAATTCAATTTGGAAATTTTGCGATGCTGCCGAACATATTGCTGCTCTTTATTATAGTATATACGCTTGACAACGGTTTTATTCAACCGAACATTTTCTCGAAGAATACCGACCTTCACCCATTAGTAATTATCATATTAATTTTAATCGGAAGCAAAGCGCTTGGAATTTTCGGAATGCTGCTTGCAGTACCTGCCGCAACCGTAATAAAGACCGCCGCCCGTGAAATCTACTTCGGATACAAAAAGTATCGAATAATCCGGTCCTAACAACCTGCCAGTATGATTATTCGTAAATTGTTGATACTGAATTTATTAGTGAACCGTTTCCTCGGAGGGACCAACAAATGGAAATACAATTCATAGGAGCCGCAAGAACAGTTACAGGATCAATGCACCTGATCCGGACAACCAATTCAACTTTTCTTCTCGATTGCGGTTTATACCAGGGTAAGAGGAAAGAAGCATTCGAGATTAACCGTCGATTCGAATATTTTGAACCGGCGGAAATTGATTTCGTAATACTTTCTCATGCCCACATCGATCATGCCGGGAATATTCCTACACTGGTGAAAAACGGATTTAAAGGGGAAATCTTTTCAACTTTCGCCACCTACGATTTATGCACAATTATGCTTAAAGACAGCGCACATGTCCAGGAAAAAGATGTTGAGTTTGTCAATAAAAGGAGGAAGAAAAAGAAACAGAATCCTTTTGAATTATTATATGACCAGGAAGATGTAATAAAAGCCCTGAGCCAGTTTGTCGGGGTTAACTATCACCACCAGGTTGAAATAAGACCCGGGATAAAACTGACATTTTACGACGCCGGCCATATACTCGGTTCATCTATTGTATTTCTATCGATCAAGGAGAACGGAACAATTACAAACCTCAGCTTTTCAGGAGATCTAGGGAGACCGAACCTGCCGATTTTGAGAGACCCTGAAAAAATTCCCAACCCCGAATACTTTATTTGCGAAAGTACATACGGCGGAAGAGATCACGACAATCCGGAAAATGCGGAGGATAATTTGGCTTCGGTTGTATCCAGAGGAATTGAGAGGAAATCTAAATTAATTATTCCTGCTTTCAGCGTTGGGCGGACTCAGGAAATTGTTTATGCTCTGAACAGAATATTTGAATCTAAAAAAGCTGAAAGAATACCGGTCTTTGTAGACAGTCCTCTTGCAGTTAATGCCACAGAAATATTCAGACAACATCCCGAATGCTTTGATCTGGAAACCAGCAGATTTCTTATTCAAAATGAGGATCCGTTCGGTTTTAATAAGCTGAAATATATTACCTCAGTAGAGGACTCGAAGAAATTGAATGATGCTGCCGGACCGTGCATTATTATTTCCAGTTCCGGAATGTGTGAGGCAGGGCGAATTCAGCACCATCTCGCGAATAATATCGAAAATCCCGCAAATATAATTTTGATGGTGGGTTATTCTGCTGTTAATACACTCGGAAGGAAGATAATTGACAGGCAGGAGACCGTAAATATATTCGGGGATGAGTATAAGCTTAACGCCGAAGTAATAACGATGGATTCTTTCAGTGCACATGCCGACCGGCACGAATTACTCGGATATTGTTCACAACTGGATAAAAGTCGTATGCAGAATATTTTTCTGGTTCACGGCGAAATGGATCAGCAGGAGTTATTCAAATCCGGTTTACATAGTCTAGGTTTTAATGACGTTACTATTCCGGTGCCGGGAGAAACGATTAATATTTAGGTGCTTTTAGGAGAAGTTATTAATAAATTGTTTTATTAACTCATCACAAAGCGCAATCAAATTTGTCTAAAATCTGGACATATCTCCTTCTCTTAATTTTTCCTGTCGCATTAACAGCTCAGATGGAGAGGGATAGTCTTCACTATTCTTTAAAAGCATTTTCAATAAAAGACTTTAACATAAATCTAGACAAGCAGCTTAATACCTATAATTTTTCTACGCGGCTCAGACATTTCTACACAAACGACCGTTTATTCTTTGGGATTAACGAAAATTTTAATTCAACAATTATTAAGAGCGTAAACAATAATATTAAAGATGAGCAATATCTCTGGTTATTCGGTCAGTACGATATTTCAAGTCTGCTCAAATTCGGTCTACTTCTGAATAGTACTATTTTCTCCGACGACAGACAGGTAGCTATAAATAAAACATCCATATTAAACTCTTCAGCTTTTGTGAAGTTTAAGCCTTCTTCAAATATAGAGATCACACCATACGGAGGATTTTCAAACAACAATCAGATAGGTGAAAAGGATAATGGATTTCTATACGGTACGGAAGCCGGGCTCGATCAAATGATTATGGGCGATTTTGAAATCTCCTCATTATTAAAATTTCAGAACGAGGACATCTCTCCCAGAAAAAACACTTTCAGATATATGAATGTAGACATTAAGAGCGACATTGATCTTAATTTCAGCAACACTATATCAGCTTTATTTGCACATCAGCGAAAGGACTTTTATTTTGCTGCAGACCAACCCACTATTGACGAATTCGGTATTGATAATAACATTCAGAGCCGGCTTGAAACAAATTATTTAATACAGGACAGAATAAGATTTCTGCCATCCGACTCCCCCCTATCAATCGACGCATACACAAAAGTAGTATGGCGGGACATTGAAAGAATAACGAGGTACGCAAGCATTAAGAATCCTTCTTCAACAGCATTCGATTCACGTATTCAGGAGTTCCGGCTTGAATTCGCTACTTCTGCCGAATACAGAACAGAAGATCTTAATCTGGCTTTCAGGTTCTCATTCTCCGAAAGAGATGAAAAACATCAGCCGAGAAAAATTGATGGTTTAAGTCCGATAATAATTAATGAGCGTGAGTTAAACGAGGCTCAGAAAAACAACTCATCAAAACTGGCTATTGTCTCGCTATCAGGTTTATGGAAACTGACGGACAGCGACCTTTTTCAGATCAGTGTATTTCACAGAAAGCTGGTATACGATACTCCGAGTTCCTTAAATTTTGATGACCGCGATGAGCTGCTTAGTATAGGACGTATACAATACGAAAGAATTTTTAATCCATATTTTAAAGCGTTTATAAACTTAGAAGGAAGTTTGAATAAAACAGTTTACATTTTCTCCGCACGTAGTTCAAATAATAATATTAAAAGGATACTGAAACTGGCTTCGGGAGGCACATTTACATCAGGGAAATTGACATCTTCGAATTCGGCTGAAGTTATGGCTAATTATACAGTATTCGATTACGAAGAACTGAATCCGAATTTCAGAAGTTATTCGTTCAGGCAGTTTGTATTCAGGGATTCAACCAACTATATACCTTATAAAAACTTCCGGTTATTCATGACAGGTTATTTAAAACAGTCCGAGCAGGGAGATTTCAGCTGGTCCTCTTTTACAAGTAAACCGCAGAGATATCTAAATGAAATCTATACAGAGCCGAAAATCTTCTATGAACTGCCGGGAATTAACATAGGTATCGGGGTGAGGTTTTTTTCTTTGACAACATTTGATATATTGAATGGTAAAGAGAAGAAAAAAATATCTGAGTACGAAAGCATTGGACCTGCAACAGAAATTAGCATCGATTTAAGCGGATCATTGTCATTTAGAACTTACGGATGGTATGAATTTATAAATGCCGATAACACAAGAAGAGAGATGATTTCATTTAACCTGAAATTGATCTACAGGTTTTAATATAAATTTGATCTCTGTCACCAAAAATATTGCACCATTAATAATCTAATTATATTTTTCACTGTAATATTATGGAGTCAATCTTGCCAGATAAAACTTACATAAAGGAAGTTTCAAGTGATGCCGATTTATTACCCGAATTGGATCATTTCATAATAAATATAGCTCAAGAGGCAGGATTACCGGAGGATAAATTTAATAATCTCTCCCTTTCATTCTCAGAAGCTGTTTCTAACAGTATTGTACATGGCAACAAAAATAATTCCGATAAAAAAGTAAAAATTACCGTCAACATCGATTCAGAAAAGATGACAATAATAATTAAGGACCAAGGGAACGGGTTTGATCTCGCAAAAGTACCCGACCCAACCAAACCCGAGAACATCCTGAAAGACAGCGGCAGAGGAATACATATCATGAAATCATTTCTTGATAACCTCAGTTACAGATTTACACCTGAGGGAACAGAGACAATTCTAACCATCTCCTTAAGCGAATAAATAAAAGACAAACCGTAGAATTAACAAATTTTCTTTGTGTCATTTTAGATTAATCTTCCTATATTTTATCTGAAAATCTTTTTAATAAAACAAGTGGAGAAATTATGTCAAGAAAAAAGATTGCCTTAATCGGCGGAGGACAAATTGGCGGCGTACTCACTCAATTGATTGCAATGAAACAACTGGGTGACGTAGTATTATATGATATAGTTGAAGACCTTCCTCAGGGGAAAGGACTGGATATTGCAGAAGCTTCCCGTATCGACCAGTTTGATGTGGCAGTGAAAGGGACAAATGATTATAAGGATATTGAAGGATCGGATCTAGTTATTATTACGGCAGGCTTACCCCGCAAGCCCGGAATGAGCCGTGATGATCTGCTAGTTACAAATGCAAAGATAATGCAGACGGTCGCAGAGAATGTTAAAAAGTATGCACCTAATTCGATTATCATTGTAATCTCCAACCCACTTGACGCGATGGTTACATTGTGCCAGAAGGTTACCGGCTTCGCGACAAATAAAGTAATCGGACAGGCAGGCGTTCTCGATTCATCCAGGTTCTCAACATTTATTGCATGGGAATTGGGAGTATCAGTAAAAGACGTAAACGCACTGGTACTTGGCGGACATGGCGATACAATGGTTCCGCTTGTCAGATACGCAAATATAAACGGTATACCGGTAATGGAGCTTCTTGAAAGAAAATACAACGATAAAGCTAAAGCCAAAGAAGTAATGGATGCTATGGTAAACAGAACAAAAATGGCCGGAGGAGAAGTTGTTAAGCTACTTAAAACCGGATCCGCTTTTTATTCACCGGCATCAGCTGCAATTGCTATGGCAGAAGCAATTATCTACGATGAGAAACGCGTATTACCAACCTGCGCGTTTTTGAACGGTGAATTCGGGATAAATGGCTATTACGTTGGTGTTCCGGCAGTCCTTGGATCAGGCGGTGCTGAAAAGATAATTGAACTTACACTTAATGACGAAGAGAAGAGTTTGATGGATAATTCTGTTAAAGCCGTCAAAGAACTTGTTGCAGATATGGAAAGACTCGGTTTTTGATTTTGCAAAACATTTAAAACAAAAAACCCTCCCGAGCAGGAGGGTTTTTTTATACTTAAGACTTATGCGTTCGTTTCGTAAACGCTGATGAATTTTCTGTCGTTCTTCTTCCTTTCGAATTTTACAAATCCATCAACAATAGCAAATAATGAATGATCGCCGGCTTTCTTTACATTTTTTCCGGGATGAAAGTTGGTTCCCTTCTGTCTGACCAGAATAGAACCGGCAGAGACTTTTTCGCCGCCATAAGCTTTTACACCAAGATATTGGGGATTACTGTCCCTACCATTACGTGATGAACCTTGACCTTTTTTATGTGCCATTTATAATCCTCCGGCAACTAAGATATCTTAGTTACTTCTATTCTTGTTAAAAATTGTCTGTGTCCTCTTGTACGTTTATAAGAAATAATTCTTTTCTTCTTGAAAACAATTACTTTATCATCTTTAAGATGCTCGAGAACTTTTGCGTGTACTTTAGCTCCTTTAACAGAGGGAGTACCTATTTTAGTAGTTTTATCATCGCTTAATAATAAAACATTGTCGAATACTATTTCCGAATCGGGTGCTGCTTCAAGTCTGGGAACATAATACTTCTTGTTTTCGGTTACCTTGAACTGTTGCCCGGCAATATCTACAACAGCAAACATCAATACCTCCAATTAGTCAAAATTTGAGCGGTAAATATAGGAATTGAACAGATTGAAGTCAATAAAAGCATTTGGAGTAAATAAACATAAGAATAACCTTCAAAAATCCAACAAAAAATTACTTTTTAAGTGAAAATGTGAAAGTGCTGCCTTCCCCTAATCTGCTCTTTACATCAATTTTGGCACCGTGAGCTTCGATAATATGCTTGGAAATGGCCAGTCCGAGTCCGGTACCGCCCTGTTGGCGGGATCTGTCTCTATCAACTCTGTAAAATCTTTCAAATATTCTGCTCAGGTCGGAATCAGAGATTCCAATACCGGTATCCTTAACATAGATTTTTCCTCTTTTACCCTCATCAACAACTCCAATTTCAACCTGACCTTTTTCCGTATATTTAATTGCATTCATAATCAGGTTGACCATTACCTGTTTTATTTTTTCCTTATCCCCGAAAAGCTTTGCATTGCCGGGGTCACGGTTAAAGACCAGACTAATCTTTTTACTATCGGCAAGAGGTTTCATCTCGGAAATTATACCTGACATAAATTCGTTTGTATCAAAGTATCTGAAACTCATTCTCATCTGTCCGGATTCAATCATTGAAATATCGATCAGATCATTTAAAAGATTGTTGAGGTTATGAGTATGCTGATTCGCTTTCTGAAGAAAGGTGCGGTTGACTTTATTATCGTACATAGCACCGTCCAACAGTGTTTCTAAAAAACCCTGAATTGCAAAAATAGGTGTACGCAATTCATGCGAGACATTTCCGAGGAACTCGGTACGAACCTGTTCAAGCTTTTTCAGATTTGAGATATCATTCTTTGTTCTAAAAAACATCTCTCTAATTTCATTTTCCAATTCAACTAGGTGTTTTCCCAATTTAATTTCGTCAGTATTTGAATAAGAATTTTCTCTGATCCCTTTAATTATGTTTCTGATTTTGGTCAGTTCATTTTTTCTTTTAGAGCCGATTGTCAAAAGAATGAGAAAAGTTAAAAGGGATGAAAAAAGAACCGAGATTAAAAAAGCATCCGGTTCAAAATCATTTAAAATTGAAAAAGCCAGAAGGAATAAAAGATCGAGCAGGATAATCACCGGGGCATACATCCATGAGAAAGAAAGGGATTTTACTATCTCACTCCAGATTCTTGAAACGATAACCTACTCCTTTAATTGTTTCTATTAAATTGGAATGCTTACCTAATTTTTCCCTTATCTTCCTGATATGCACATCAACCGTTCTTTCAACTACATAAATATCTTTGCCCCAAACATCGGAGAGTATTTTATCGCGATGATAAACTTTGCCGGGATTGGCCGCCAGGAAAGCCAGGATTTCAAATTCCTTTCGCGGAAGAATTATTAATTTGCCTTCAAGACTGACCGTATAATTTTCCCGATTAATGAGTAACGGGCCAATGCTAATCTCACGTTCGAATCTCTTATCCAATGAGGATGAATCACTTTTGCGGAGATTGGATTTAACGCGTGCTATTAATTTTTTGGGAGAGATTGGTTTCCGTATAAAATCATCGGCACCGAGATTCAGGCCTTTAATCTCATCAACTTCGGCCGATTTGGCGGTTAAAAAAATTACAGGGACATTTTTGAATTCGCTTAGACCGCGTATTTTCTGACAGGTTTCGAAACCATCCATCTTAGGCATCAATATGTCCAGTATGATCAGGTCGGGCTTGTGTTTCAATTTTTCAATAGCTTCCTGCCCGTCATAAGCCGAGATAACTTCGAAGCCTTCCTGCTGAAGATTATACTCAAGAAATTCAACAATGTCCTTTTCGTCGTCTACCAGTAATATTTTCATTGCTTAGAGTTTTATTTCCTTCTGATGTTCTGCTGATTTGTAGAGAGCTTCCAGTAATTTCATTCTTGTTAATGATTCGTCAACTGAAGAGATAACCGGTGCACCTTCTCTAACAGCACCTATAAAATGCCTCAATTCGTTTTCATACGATTTACGGAACAGATTCTGAATATTTGAATTCTTATTCGGTGAATAGTCGATATGACTCGATTCCGTTTTCTTAAAAATGCGGAGCGGATTAATGCACGCTGTACCTTTAGTACCATGGACAGTAAGGTTGAAGCTATCTGTACTTGAATAGAGTTCCCAGCTAACTTCAAAGTTTATCACTTTCCCGTCCTGGAACCGGATCATACCGATTGCCGAGTCTTCTATTTTATCTTTAGTATGGTCGAATTTCTGAACTGAGACCGAATGAATCTGATCCTGGCCCATCATCCAGAGGGCAAGATCGAGTATTACAATACCGAGATCGATTATAACCCCGCCGCCGGAGAGGTTTTTATTAACAAACCATTTTTGTGCACTGCTCTTCCGTCTGAGCCAGCTGCAATTTATATAAAAAAGATCACCGAGTTCACCACTGTTTATAATACTACGCAAGAGCATAGTATCCGGCCGGAAGCGCGAGTTCATCCCAACCATTGCAACTTTTTTAACTTTTTTTGCAGCCTGAGCAATTTCTTTGGCTTCTCTGAAATTTCTGGCAACCGGTTTTTCAATTAAAACATTTTTTTTACTTTCAAGGCAGGCCAGAGCAATTTCCTCGTGAGTATCGGTCGGTGTTGAGATTATAACCGCGTCCAGATCCTCATTCACAATCATTTCTTTATAATCTGCGTATGGACGGACACCGGAATATTTTTCACCTGCGGTCTTAAGCTTGTTCTTATTAATCTCTGCAACAGACACGAGCTTAACGGTTTCGAGCCGGGAAATTATTGGAAGGTGAACCAGCTGTGCAATACCCCCTAATCCGATAACACCAACTTTGGTCTTTTCCATCAGGTTAGCACCTCTTTTTTAGTACCGAGATTATTACAAAATTCCCTGATCTTCAGAGAAATTCCTTCCGGATCAATTCCGATTATTTTATGAAGCTCTTCCTGTGTTCCATGATCGATGAAGTAATCGGGTAATCCGATTCTAAGAATATTGTTTTTAAAGTTCTTATCAGTGAAATATTCTGCAATAGCAGAACCGAAGCCTCCGACAATACTATTCTCTTCAATTGTTATTATTTTATCGAATCGTGAAGCAATTTCATCCAGACGTTCCGTATCAAGAGGTTTTACAAATCTCATATTAATTATTTCCGGACTAATCTCCTTTTCAATAAGCAGCTGAGCAGCTTTCCCGGCATACTCAACCATATTTCCTACAGCAAGGATTGCAATATCCTCGCCGCTTTTTATCAGCTCACTCTTAGCCAGTTGTAATTCTTCAAATCCGTCTTTTAAAGGGACACCGAGAGCAGATCCGCGAGGATACCTGATAGCAACCGGACCTTTTTTATAATTAACCGCAGTATAGAGCATGTCACGCAATTCAGCTTCGTCTTTAGGAGACATAATAATCATACCCGGTATCATACGGAGATAAGAAAGGTCGAATGTACCGTGATGAGTAGGGCCATCGGCACCGACAAGGCCGGCTCTATCGAGAACGAAAACCACATGAAGCTTTTGTAATGCCACATCGTGAATTATCTGGTCGAATCCTCTCTGAAGGAAAGTAGAATAGATAGCAACAACAGGGATAATTCCCTGTGTAGCCATACCCGCAGCGAACGTAACAGCATGCTCTTCAGCTATTCCTACATCATAATAACGATCCGGCAATTCTTTCTGGAGGATATCGAGACCGGTACCATCCGGCATAGCCGCAGTTATTCCGATTACTTTGGGATTATTCTTTGCAACTTCAACGAGAGCATTCCCGAAAATGGATGTATACGACTGAGGCGCACTTCCTTTTTTAATTGCCTGACCGGTAATTTTATCAAACGGAGTAGAAGCGTGAAGTCTTTGAGAGTGTCCTTCGGCAGGTTTATATCCTTTTCCTTTTTCACTTAAAACATGAACCAGTATAGGCCCGTTTAATTCTCTTACCTGTTCAAACAGTTTTACCAGTTGATTTATGTTGTGGCCATTCACCGGACCGAAGTACCGGAATCCGAGAGCTTCGAAAAGCATTCCCGGTGTTACAATAGCTTTAATACCGTGTTCAACTCTAACAGCGACTTTGCGGATACGGTCGCCGAAGTTATCGAGCTTTCCAGTGAGATCCCATATAGCACCTTTGAATCTGTTGTATTCGGGATGCGAAATCATTTCGGTAAAATATTTGGATACCTGCCATACATTCGGGGCAATAGACATCTGGTTATCATTCAGAACAACTATAAGGTTGCTTTTAAGCATGCCGGAATTATTCATCGCTTCGTAGGCCATACCTCCGGTCATAGCGCCGTCGCCTATTACAGCAACAACTTTTTTATTCGATTTATTTATATCGCTTGCAACGGCCATTCCAAGAGCGGCAGAAATAGATGTTGAAGCATGACCAGCACCGAATGAGTCGTATTCGCTCTCAGAGCGTTTTAGAAATCCGCTAATTCCGTTCAATCGTCTGATAGTTCCCAGCTGATCGCGTCTTCCGGTAACAATTTTATGTGGATAGGCCTGGTGTCCGGTATCCCATACAATCTGATCATCCGGAGTATTGAAAACGCGATGAAGAGCAACAGTTAGTTCTACTGTTCCAAGGCCGCCACCGAAGTGTCCTCCTATCTGGGAAATTACATCCACCATATACTCTCTAATTTCGGAGCAGAGAGTTTTTAATTCGGGTAGCGCTAATTTCCTGATATCTGCAGGAGAATCGATATCAAACAGAACTTTGTATTTGGACTTATCTAATTCCACGTTTATTCCTCTTAAAATTTATTCCTGTAATCCCGATTCAAGTTGTTTTTTAATTTCGGTAACCTTCAATTCGGCATCCTTTAATGTACCATAACAAATTTTAGCCAAATTAATTCCCTCTTCATATAATTTAATCGATTCTTCAAGACCAACCTCACCTTTTTCCAGGAGGTCGGATATTTCCTGTAATCTTTGAAGGGAATTTTCGAAAGATGTTTCTTTTTTCTTAGACATATTAAATTTTCACCTCACCGTCGAAAAATTCAATTTCCGATGATTTATTGATTTCAAAATTCTTTTTACGCGGGATGATATTTCCCTGCTGCCTGACAATAGCAAATCCTCTTTTAAGTGTAGCTTTAACATTATATGCTTCCAACTTACTTCCCAGTAATAGAAGTTTATTCTTCAAGTTCAAGAACCTGTTATCATATAGATTTTGAAAACGGTAAACCAAATTATCCAGAAATTGAATTTGATTTTTAATGAAATCCTGAGGATACCTGAAACCGTAAGAGGAGATCGTGCTTCGAACATCTTCTTTCAGATCAGAGATTATTTCTGTGATTTTTTGCGTGAAATAATAGGAAAATTCGTCTATAAAGGCAAAGAGTTCATCTTTATTCGGAGTTGCCAATTCCATTGCAGCCGAAGGTGTAGGCGCTCTAAGATCCGCAGCAAAATCAGAAATAGTAAAATCGATTTCATGACCCACACCGCTTATAACTGGAATTCCGGAATTAAAAATTGCACGGGCTACTATTTCCTCATTAAATGCCCAGAGGTCCTCAAGTGAACCTCCTCCCCTGCCGACAATCATCAAATCGATATCTTTGCGGTTATTAAGAAGTCTGATGCTTTGAGCAATTTCCGCGGCCGCGCCTTCACCCTGTACTTTACATGATGCAATTATTAACTCGGCAAGAGGATACCTTCTGGAAGCGATATTTTTCATATCCTGAAAAGCAGCTCCATCTATCGCGGTTACAACACCGATTTTACGGGGAAATTTCGGTATCGGCTTTTTATATTTTTCATCGAATAATCCTTCGTCAGCAAGTTTCTGTTTCAGCTTTTCGAATGCAGCCTGTAATTCACCAACACCGGCCGGTTTCATAGAACGGACATCAATCTGGTAATTGCCTCTTGGCGGATAAACAGTTATCCGTCCCCGTATAATTACTTTGATTCCATCCTGCGGAGTGAAGAATACATAATTATTCACCCCTTTCCACATTGTGCAGCTTATCTGAGCGTTGGAGTCCTTCAATGTAAAATACCAATGGCCGGATATGTGAGCTTTAAAATTCGATATCTCACCTATAACGGAGATATCTCCGAATTCTTCTTCAAGTATGACCTTGATCTGACCGGTCAACTCACTTACAGAAATTATATTTTCTTTATTCTCCATCAATTCCGTTTAAGTCAAAATTGAAAATTATTATTGAGTCAATTCTAAGACACAACCGCAGTCACTTTTTTTAGAGATTAAGCGAAAAGAAATTAGAGTAGAGTCCGATCGAAAATTCATGAAACTCCGTTCCGCCGCTCTTCAACTGGAAATTATAACGGTAACGCGCAAAAAAAGTAAATACGTTCTGAATCTTAAAAAGTCCTGCAGAAAACTCGGGGCTTACTCCGTTATATCCGCTGAAATCAGTAAAAAAATTCAATCCTGTTGAGAGATACTCGATGAAACCGACCTGGAATATTTGTTTATACCCGACCCTGGCAAAATTTCTCCTGTCGGAATTGAAGATATGAGCGTAATCGATTCCGATATATCCGGACGGATAATTGTAACCGCCGGAATAAAATGAAAAGAGGGGTATTTCCTTTGTCAGACTGAAATACTTTCCACCGTCTTTAAATACAAGTGTTGGCGAAGGCAATCCGAAAATGATTCCGCCGAAACAGCAGATCTGCAGAAGTCCCGATTGATTCTGATCGGCTACTATTATTGTTCCCGGGATTTCGACTTCATATAACTGACTCCTTGATTCCTTACCTGATTTATCCCGGACAAAAATAAAATATTTAATGACTCTGAATTTGATAATGGATTGATTGACAGCAATCTCAATTTTATGATTTTCCGCATAATCCTCCGAGACAATGTATTCGCCATCCTTTAGAATTGATACTTTTGATTTAACACTATCGCTTGTAAAAAAAGAGAGAGAAAATTTGAATGGCTCTTCCGGCGATATATAAGAATCGATAACAAAAATATCGATATCGCCATATGCTGTTGAATCCACCTGAGCATTGGAAACAGTGAGCGCAAACAGAGAAAATATGAGGACCATTATACCGGTTTTCATCACTATTCAATTTTTACACAGACAAATTAAGATTTTTCCGGGACAAGATTGAGGGATATTTAATATTACTACTCTTCCAATCATAAAGTTCTTTCAATATTTAACCCGATTTGGTTCCGGGTAATTTGATTATATTTACTTCCTAATTCTGTGTATTATAATTCATTAAGGATGAAAAATTGAAAATACTGATATCAAACGACGACGGAATTGATTCCCCCGGGATAGCGGCATTAGCTAAGGAGATGAAGAAGATTGGAGATGTTACGGTAATAGCTCCCCGGACCGAGCAGAGCGCTGTAGGACATGCGATAACAATGAAAATTCCACTTAGAATTACTGAATACTATAAAAACGGCGATTTCTTCGGATATGCAATAGACGGTACTCCGGCTGATTGCCTTAAGATCGGGATCCGGAATATTCTTAAGACTAAACCGGATATAGTTCTCTCGGGCATTAATAACGGCTCTAATACTGCAATAAATATAATTTATTCAGGCACTGTTTCGGCAGCAAGGGAAGCCGCGATTATGGACCTCCCGGCAATCGCTATCTCACAGACAAGTCACGATTCCAAGGATTTCGGTTATTCAGCAAAGGTAGCTGCAAAACTTGCAAAGCTTGTATTAGAAAAGGGACTTCCGAACGGAACACTCCTTAATGTTAACGTTCCGAATCTTCCCGAAGAGGAAATTGCAGGTATAATGATTACGAAGCAGGGAAAATCCAAATGGGACGATGTCTATGAAGAACGGATCGATCCATACGGCAAGAAATATTACTGGCTTACAGGCAGCCTGATGGAAACCGATGAAAAAGCAGACTCCGATCAGTTTGTTATAAAAAAGAATTATGTCTCAATTACACCGATACATTTCGACCTTACTGATTACCCTACGTACGACTCGATGCAAGACTGGAAAATAGAAAACCTGATGAAGTAGCATTAGATGGAAGGAATAGACAGCTTTAATATCACGTTCAACTCTGGTCCAGTATTTATTCTGATTGCCGTAATTCTACTGATCGTCTATTCCTGGTACATTTACAGATTCACAATTCCCGCCGTCTCACTTTTTGCAAGAACATTTCTATTCCTGATCAGGTCCCTCATTATTATCCTGTTACTTCTTTTAATTCTAGAGCCGAGGATTTCCATAAAATATAATGAGAAAGAGGAACCGGTCAATTTTCTTTTTATCGACAATTCGGCTTCCCTCTCTGTTAAGGATAGTCTAATCAGATCAGTGCAATTAAAAATATTGGCAGATGAAATAAGGAATGAGTATGGTACAAACCTGAAGAGTTATCTGTTCGGCATTAAACCCGTTGTGTATGATGCAGAGAAAGGATCGGATATCAATTTCAAAGAACCACTTACGAATTTTCATAAGATCTTTAAACTGATCGATTCACTTAAAGTGAAAAGAGGATCGGTTATTGTTGCAAGCGACGGTATAGTATCGGACGGAAATGAGCCGGTTTACGAAGCTGAAAAAACAGCTTTGCCTCTCTTTACTATCGGTATCGGCGATACTACATCGTCAAAAGATCTTATAGTGAAAGACGTTTCATATAATCAGTTTATATATTCCGGAACCGGGACGGTTATTGAAGCAGCTTTAATTAACGAGGGATACGCGGACGGGAAAACAAGGCTCTCATTGTATGAGGATGACCGGCTCATACAATCGAAAGAGATTCAGCTTTCACAGGACGGATTAAACAGAATCAGTTTCGATTATAATCCTGAAACGCCCGGTGAAAAGAAAATCAGGGTTACAGCATCCGGAATGGCGGAGGAATCGAATACCGCAAACAACACAAGAACGTTTTTTCTGAACGTATTGAAAAATAAAGTCAATATCGCA
This sequence comes from Melioribacteraceae bacterium, assembly GCA_035362835.1. Lineage (NCBI taxonomy): Bacteria > Pseudomonadati > Ignavibacteriota > Ignavibacteria > Ignavibacteriales > Melioribacteraceae > Melioribacteraceae bacterium. Next base: position 49,108 of record DAOSDY010000002.1, on the reverse strand, counting down.
TTGGTTGCAGGAAGCCCCTCACCCGATCTTTCCGCCATCAGCACAATATTAAATGCTAATAAAAATTTGTCGGTTAATAAAATAGTTCAGGTTGGTCCTGCTAAGTTCTGGGCAAGATTAAATCTGTCTGTGATCGATTCGGCGGATATCCTTGTACTTGTCGATTTCCCCTCAAGAAATACACCTGCAGAGTTAAGCCAAAAAATCTTTTCATCTATTCAAATTAAAAAACCGTTTTTAATAATTGTAACTCCGGATACGGACATATCAAAATTGAAGCAGTACGAGAAGGATCTTCCGTTTACAATCAGAAAGATCATTGAAGAGAGAATTCCGGTTCAGCCAGAATTAATAGCGGAAAATTTCAATCAGATTTTTTCGGGATTATCATCGAGGCAGAACTTGTGGCGAACACTTGCCCCCGTTTCCAGAACCGCTTCGGAAATTATTGCCAGGGACGGAAGTGAAATACTTCTTAATTCTATTATAAGAACAGTTCAAACTAATTCTCCGCTGATGGTTGCCAGAAATATTGCCGGTTACAGATCAATAGCATTTTTAGCAGGCGAAATATGGCGCTGGCAATTAGGAATGGCCAATGACAATCCCCTCTTTTTACAGGGTTTTTTCAATGACATAATCAAATGGCTGAATATAACGGGTACAAAGGACCAGTTCACGATCAGGACAGATAAGAAAGTTTATTCAAGGGGTGAACGTGCTGAATTTACAGCAGAATTATACGACCAGACATTTTCACCGGTTAACTCGGCCGAAATTAAGCTGGGAGTTAAACGCGGCAGTTTTGATTCGGATATTACATTAACCAGAATCAATAATGGAGTTTACAGGGGTTCTTTAGAATTAAACGAGGACGGAGATTATACATTCGATGGGAATGCAATTTACGACGGAGTAGATGTTAAAAGTAACAGAGGAAGATTCAGCGTAAGCACGGGTGAAACTGAATTACTAAACACAAAGATGAATACTAACTTATTAAAAAATCTGGCAGATGTTTCAGGCGGAGAATATTACTCTATCAGCAGTTATGAGGGACTTTTTGAAAGGTTAAGAAATATAAACTCCGCAACAAAATCGGAGAAACCGGTTTACCATGAATATTCATTGTGGACGAATGAGTGGATTATGGTAATAATAATTTGTTTATTTGCCCTTGAGTGGTTTTTACGGAAACGTGCAGGAATGTTATAACAAACAAGAGATAGATTATGCCGTTCGTTGATTTTACAGAAGAAGAGAAAGTAAACATCGCATCTATTGACAAGCAGCATAGTGAAATTGCCTTTATAATCAATAAAGTCCACTCGGATTTTACTGCCGGAAAAAGAGCCACGTTTATTGATCACCTGAAGTTACTGATTGAAGAAATTGAGAAGCATTTTGAGACGGAAGAAGGGTATATGAAGCAGTATCATTTTCCCGGCTATATTTCTCACAAACTTGAACACGACCGGTTTTACAATCAATGGGTCAGCCGTTTCGATAAAATAAAAAATGATGATAAGACCATGGTGGATATGGAGCAGATCGACGGGCTTAAAAGATGGTTTTTCAATCATCTCCAGTTAAGCGATAAAAAAGTTGGCGAGTTTCTAAATTCAAAAGGGATAACATAGAAGTGGATGTTTTTATTTAATCACTTATTTGATTTTTTCCTCCCCAGATTCTGTCTTTCGTGCAACTGCAAACTAAATCCGGATACCATTTATATCTGCGAACCATGCTGCAATCTTATCCAGAGAGCGGACAGTAAAAGAATTGAATTAGAATTCAACAGGAAATTTGAATCCGGTAAAATAATTTCAGGATTTATTTCAGCATTTGTTTTTGAAAAAGAGAAACCGCTTCAGCATCTTATTCACTCACTTAAATACATGGAGAATTTTAGAATTGGAATATTTCTGGGTAAAATGTCTGGCACGTTATTAAAGGAGGAGATAAAAAGCTGGGATGGTGATCTTTTGATTCCCGTGCCTCTGCACAGATTAAAGAAAGCGGAAAGAGGTTATAATCAATCCTATTATATTGCGAAAGGAATCAGTTCTGTAACAAAAATTCCGGTTGAAGAATCTGTAATCAAACGGAAAAGATTCACGGAAACACAAACAGAACTCACTCTTGAAGAGAGAAAGGACAACATCCGCAGCGCATTTACGGTATCGGGCAATAAAAAAATAGCCGGGAAAAATATTATTCTTGTAGATGACGTGATAACTACCGGGGCAACTATCTCGGAATGCGGAAGTGTGTTGAAAGAGAACGGCGCCGCTGAGATATTCGCTTTATCCGTCGCAGTTGCAGATTGATACTACATTTTCTCCGGTGCACTAACGCCGAGAATCGAAAGCCCGTTCCTGATAACATGTTTTACAGCCACAATCAATGAAAGTCTCGCTTCAGCCAGTTTCGTCTCACTTCCGATAATTCTGCATACCGTATAAAATTTATGAAACAGAGAGGCAAGTTCTTCCAGATAGGAGGAGATTTTATGCGGTTCAAAATTCTCGGATGAATAGAGAACTTCATCAGGAAATTCATAAAGTTTCTTAAGAAGATTCTGTTCTTCAGGCATTGTGAGAAGGTTCAGGTTCTCAAGCGAGTAATTAAGATTCTCTTCAGCGGCCATCCTCAATATAGAAGCTATTCTTGCATGAGCGTACTGAAGGTAGAAAACAGGGTTTTCATCGGACTGTTTTTTCGCCAGGTCGAGATCGAAATTAAGATGACTGCTCATGCTGCGCATGATAAAGAAATACCGGACAACATCGGTTCCTACTTCACCGGTCAGTTCGTCAAGGGTTATATAGTTTGCTTTCCGGGTCGACATTTTAACAATCTCCCCTTTCTGCATAATAGTAACAAACTGATGGATCAGTACTTTTACTTTTCCGGAATCATATCCCAACGCTTTGAGTCCCGCAAGAACATCCGGATAAGTTGCAGTATGGTCCGATCCGAACAGGTCGACCATAAGATCGTAACCGCGTTCAAATTTTGTTATATGATATGCAATATCAGGAAGTCGGTATGTAGGCTCCCCGGTCGATTTTACAATTACCTTATCGGCCTCATTGCCGAGATCGGAGAGTTTAAGCCACGTAGCACCGTCTTTAGTGTAAGATAAATCCTTTCTACTGAAAAGGTCGAGAAGAGAATTAATTCTTCCTTCCTCATAGAGAGTATGTTCGTTATAATACTTCTGGAAACCGATTCCAAGATTCGACAGGGTTTTGTTTATATCGGCAAAGATCTCCTGTTCGGCTCTCTTCTTAAAAATTCCTTCAGCATCCTCATTCACAAGTGAATCGCCGGATTCCGAGTGAAGATTCAGGGCAATCTCTTTAATATATTCTCCCTGGTAATAATCCTCGGGAAATTCAATTTTATTACCGAGCGCTTCAAGATAACGGAGTCTAACAGAATCGCCGAGAACACGCATCTGCCGTCCGGCGTTATTAAAATAATATTCTCTATCAACATCATAACCGATCCAGCTCAGCATATTGGCAACAGTATCGCCGATAACGGCATTCCTGCCGTGACCAACAGTTAATGGTCCTGTGGGATTGGCAGAGACGAACTCTACAAGGGCTTTATAGCCGGAATATTTAGAAGATTTCCCGAAATTTTCTTTTTCAGAAAGTACTCTGTTTAAAATTTGCGGTACATATGCTGGAGAGAAGAAAAAATTTATAAAGCCGGGACCGGCAATTTCTATCTTCTCAATTATTGATCTGTCGTAATTAAGATTATTGATAATTTCACCCGCTACATCGCGCGGGCTTTTTTTCAATTTTTTCGAAAGTATAAGAGCGATATTGATTGAATAGTCGCCATAATTCTGCTGATTCGGAATAGTAAAAATCAATTCAGCATCTTTAAGGTATTCCAGTCGTGAGGAAGCTTCCAGGAATATTTCCGATAAGTATTTTTTCAATTAACGCTCCGTAACAGATTTTTTAGTTTTCGTTTTAGGAGATTTTACCGGGACCTCTTCATCCTTAACCTCAATGACAGGTGCGTCACCCCAGAATTTTTCGAGATTATAGTAGTTTCTGGCTTCGGATTTGAAGACATGAAGAATTACGTCGAAATAATCGAGCAGGATCCAGTTCATAGTTTCGTAGCCCTCACGGTTAGAGCATTTTATACGCTGTTCGGAGAGTTTGTCGTCCACTTCGTCGGCAATAGCTTTAACCTGACGTTCAGAATCGGCCGAGCAGATAACAAAAAAATCGGCGATGGATGAGAGTTTTCTGAGGTCAAGGAGTTTAATATCGTAACCTTTTTTATTTTTAACCAATTCGGCAATCAGTTTTGCAAAGTTTAATGAAGTCACATTTACCTCATTTAAGTGGTTGTAAAGTATAATAATCGCGTCCGATAACTATCGAGACATCCAGGAAATAATCGTCATTCAGCTGTTGAATAACATTCTCTTTTTTAACGCCTAGCGAAGCAGCAACCGCAAGTGCATTTGCTTTGTTGCCAGTGCGGTCGATTATAATCGTCTCATCCATATCGAAGCGGATGTAATTTCCCATATTAACAACATCGAATCTGTTGTTCCGGAGATAATCTGTGAACCTATCGGCAATTCCTCCCACACCGCAGCCATTGAGCACTTCAACCTGAATAATCTCTGCCGCCTGCTGATTATTTGTAACACCCGAATCATTTCCGCCCGGTTTGGTAACTTTTAAATAGATCGAATAGAGCATGAAGAGAATTACCGCAAACAGAACAAATATGGCAATATTAAGAAAAAGATTGTTAGTTGAGTTCGTTAAATCAACGGGTCTCTTTGCAGATTTCTTAGAATTATTCTTTTCCAATTCACTCAGAACTAATATACAGGGAAATATTTGGGAGGGAATTTAATAAAATTCTATCTCTCTTTCTCATCCCACATATCTTCATACCAGTAGGAGCGGTAATAGGAAGGATAGCCGTACATGTACGGTGAGTAATAACCGGCCGGAATATTTCTGTACTGGAGAATGATATTCATGTTTTCCGAAGGTTTATAATTGAGCTGAGCGCGGCTCAGGTAAAATCCGTTTATCTGTTTTGCGAAGTTCTTATCAAAAGAATTATGAGGTGAATTTACAAGGCTGACATCGGCCTGAATATTCAGCTGATCGTTGAATTTATAGAACATGCTGTTGGTATAGGTAGTAAGAGCCAGATTTCCGGCACCGAATGACTGGAATGAGAGATCGAAAGTATGACTCATCTTAAAATTATTCGGATTGAAGATACCCAGAAAATTTCCCGATTCATTACTCAATATTCCGCTTTTAACATCGACCGGCTTATTAAGGTCCTCCCTGAACTGGGCAACCATAGAAGTAGTGACGGTAAGAAGAAATATTAAAGTCAGTTTTTTCATGTCCAATCCGATTTTTCCGGTTTAACAATCTACCGGGAGAAAAGGTTTCTCCCGATAGACCTGTGCAATTTTAGAACTTCCTGAAACAAGTATCAAGTCAAATCAGCATTCTATTTAAGCTGAACCGTCATTTCAATTTCAACAGGTGCATTCATCGGTAATTCGCTCACACCGACGGCACTACGGGCATGTTTACCAGCATCGCCGAAAATCTCGACCATCAATTCGGAAGCACCGTTAGCTATTTTGGGCTGGGCGTGAAATCCGATTGCAGAACTGACAAATACAGTGAGTTTAACTATTTTTTCAATTTTATCGAGATCATGGATAACGGATTTAACAGCCGAGAGACAATTAATAGCCGACTGCCTCGCACACTCAATCCCCTTCTCTTCAGAAACGTCATAACCTACTTTACCTTCATGAATAAGTTTCCCTTCCTTGAACGGCAGCTGTCCTGCTGTCATAACCAGATTACCCGACTGAATTGCCGGGACATAAGCAGCAAGAGGTTTTGGAGCGTTCGGAAGGTCGTGACCGATTAATCCTTTAATTTTTTCTTCGATCATAAATTCTCCGCAATTGTTTGATGCAAATATACCAAATTTGAGCCGGATCTCTATTTGTATTGCGACATCATTCTGCTATTTTTACAAACAAAAAAAAGGATAAGAGATGACAGGCCAGAAGTTTCAGGAACTCGCGGATATAATGAAAAGACTTAGAAAAGATTGCCCCTGGGACAGGGAACAGACGCACGATTCAATCAAAGGCGCTACAATAGAAGAGACTTACGAATTGATAGAAGCAATAGATCTTAAAAATTATGACGAGATGAAATCCGAACTCGGAGATCTACTTCTTCACATACTGTTCCATTCAGTAATGGCGGAAGAAATGAATAAATTCGAAATAAATGATGTTATTGATTCGATTAAAGATAAACTGATAAGAAGGCATCCGCATGTATTCGGTGACGTAAAAGTAAACGGGACAGATGAAATTGTAAAGAACTGGGAGGAGATAAAGTTATCTGAGGGAAGAGAATCCGTTCTTGAAGGAGTCCCGAAGAATTTACCGAGTCTGGCAAGAGCCTACCGCCTTCAGGAGAAAGCATCAAAAGTCGGATTCGACTGGGATAATAAATCGGACGTATGGAAAAAAGTAATTGAAGAGATGGATGAGATGCACGAGATGGAAAGGAGCGGAGATAAAGTGAAATTGGAAGAGGAGCTCGGGGATCTTTTCTTCGCACTGACAAATTACGCAAGATTTCTGGGAATAAATCCCGAGAACGCACTTCGATTCACAAACGAGAAATTCATTTCCAGGTTTTCATATGTTGAAAAGAAGATAAAAGAATCTGGCAGGAAAATGACCGAGAGTACATTGGAAGAGATGGATAAATTCTGGGAAGAGAGTAAAGGAAGGAAGTCCGTTCAATAACAGATTATTTCAGGTCGATTTTTTCTTCTCCTTAACCGCACCGTTATCATTATAATGTTTCTCGTAAGCATCAATAATATCTTTGACGAGTTTATGCCTTACGACATCGCCTTTATCGAAGTAGACAAATCCGACACCGTCAACGTGCTTCAGAATTTCCTTTACCTGAACCAATCCGCTCTGTGAATAAGTAGGGAGATCGATCTGTGTAATATCGCCGGTAATAATTGCTTTAGAATTGGGACCGAGTCGGGTAAGGAACATTTTCATCTGCATCCCGGTGGCGTTTTGAGCCTCATCCAGAATTACATATGCATTATTAAGTGTTCTGCCGCGCATATACGCAAGCGGCACTATTTCTATAATTCCCTTTTCAATATAATTCCGGAGCTGTTCGGACGGGAGCATTTCCTCGAGAGCATCGTATAGAGGGCGCAGATAGGGATCAATTTTCTCCCTGAAATCGCCGGGAAGGAATCCGAGACTCTCCCCCGCCTCAACAGCAGGACGTGCGAGGACAATCTTCTTAACTATATTTTTTTTCAATGCAGCGACAGCGAATGCGACAGCGAGAAAGGTTTTTCCTGTTCCGGCAGGACCGATAGCAAAGCAGATATCGTTCTCCCTGACCTCTTTTATATATTCAATCTGATTTGATGTTTTAGCTTTTATCGCATCTTTCTTGGAGTATAATACTATATTCTCATATTCATCATTATTAATAATCTCTTTTCCCTGAACGGTCAGGTCAATAATAGTTTCAACATCCTTGGATTGAAGTTTGCCGGTAGTGTTGAGGACGTAGACCATTTCCTTCAAAACCTTCTCGACAGATTCCACTTCCTCTTTAACACCCTGGATTATAACATTATCGCCCCGAACAGTAACATTAGCAGAGAAGCGATCTGTAAGAGGTTTCAGATTGGAATCGTTGTAACCAAGCAGTAGTAGCAGATTAACATTTTCCAGTCTAACAAGTTTTTCAGTTTGCGTAAGATCCTCCGGATAGAAAAAGCCCTTTTCGATTTATGAAAAGGGCTTTATTCAATTAAACAAATTCATAATTGCAAAACGCCGGCAGATTATTGAGCAGTCTGTGCAGGTGGAGCCGGTTTATAATTTCTTCTGATTTTATCGTATTTGGATTTTTCCTCTTCAGTCAGATTAGGAATCTTGAAGATCTGTTTCGGATAGATCAGGTCAGGATTCTTAATCTGGTCCCTGTTAGCTCTATAAATAATAGGCCATGCGAAGGGATTATCGTAATGTTCTTTTTTCTTAGAGATACCCCAGAGATGGTCTCCTTTAACCACAGTGTAATTAATTTCTTTAGGAGCTTCTTCCCAGGCATCTAATTTTCTCTGCAGCTGGTTATGAACTTTATCGAAGAATTCAGGCAGAGCGGAGATTTTATTTTTCTTCATGGCATCGAGTTCGGCCTGACGATCGGCTTTAGGAGCTTCTCTGCCGTCAATTTTCTTAGTAAGGGCATTCAGCTGATTTCTGAAATTATCCACATCAGCTTTAGTAGCGCCAACCATAGCATAGAGTTCGTTCATGCAATCATCGTAAGTCTGCATTTTATCGCGAGTAGCTTTAAGGCCAGCGATTTCGGTTTTCAATGTATTCAGTTCGGTAGTAAGGGCAACTTTCTGATCCGTTAAACGATTGATCTCATTCTGCCATTCTTCTTTTGTCATATCTTCGGTTCTATTCTCCTGAGCGACAGTAATAACAGATAGAAGCAGAACCAAAGTTAAAGCATAAAGATATTTGTAAACTTTCATTATTTCCTCCTTTGGATTAAACCGGCTGATTATAAGCCTAATTTTTCAAGATTTTTTTTGGTTTCTGCTTTTTGTTTTGCACATTCATCAAGTTTTGCATTTTTTTCTGCAATTTCTCTTTCAAGAGCAGCTTTTTCACTCTTCAAAGAATTTACTTCTTTTTCCAAAGCTTTAACTTCGGAACGCAGGGCTTCCAATTCGGCAACCTGTTCTTTGGAGATGCCGCTGCAACCTGTAACACCAAGCATACCAATAAATAAAGCGACCGCGAGCCCGGTGCCAAGCATTCTCTTTACTTTTACCATAATCGACCTCCTTTATAATTAGGTGAATTCAATTTATTGCTGCAAAATATAATAATTTTTTTATGTAAATGAATTAAAAACCGAAGAAATCGTTCATATTGCCAATTAAATTACCCTTTTTTCAACCATGCTCGTAAAATTGTTCCCGGCAATAATAATATGGTCGAAGACCTGTATATCCATCAGTTTACCGGCATCAGTCATTTTCTTTGTTAAATTGATATCCTCGCTGCTCGGTTCCGGATTACCGCTCGGATGATTATGAATCAGAATTATATTAGCAGAATTATTTTCTATTGCAACTTTAAAAACCTCTCTTGGGTGAACGATGCTGGAACTAAGACTTCCAACGCTGATTTTTTCGTATCTGATTATTTTATTGGCGGAATTAAGGCAGACTACAATAAAAGTTTCTTTAACCTCGTCTCTCAACAAAGGAATAAATATTTCAGCGATATCGGAGGGAGAGGAGATTTTTTTATTTGAGAGCCATTTTTTTTCCGAATCGGCTCTTCTGCTCAGTTCAAAAGCGGCAACAAGAGTAACGGCTTTATCCTTTTTAATACCTGGATTTGTTTTAAGCGAAGAGACATTCTGAGTTGCCAGCAGACTCAGGTTACCATATTTTTTTATAAGGTCCTGTGCTAATTGAAGAACATTCCTCCCTTTAATTCCGGTTCTTAAAAGGATGGCAATAAGTTCAGCATCGGATAAACTCTGCGGACCACGCAGGGCAAGCTTTTCACGCGGCCTGTCGTCTAAAGGAAGTTCTTTTACCTTCAGGATAATTACCTCCCATCAAATATTTTATTCCCATTCGATAGTGGAGGGCGGTTTAGAACTTATATCGTATACAACTCTGTTAATTCCCCTAACTGAACGGGTAATTTTATTTGATATATTTTCTAATAAAGAATGATCGAAACGGTACCAATCTGCTGTCATACCGTCGCTAGAAGTAACAGCTCTTAATGCTAATACATTTTCATAGGTACGGGCATCGCCCATAACACCGACGGATTGAACCGGAAGAAGAACAGCGAAGGCCTGCCAGATCTTATCATAGACACCAAAAGCAAGGAGTTCATTAATAAAGATATCGTCTGCCTCACGGAGAATATTAAGTCTTTCCGGAGTAATCTCTCCAAGTACCCTAACAGCAAGTCCGGGACCCGGGAAAGGATGCCTCTGTAAAAAACGGCCGGGAAGCCCAAGTTCTTTACCAATTTCCCTCACCTCATCTTTAAAAAGCTCGCGGAACGGTTCAATCAATTTAAGGTTCATCTTTTCCGGCAGACCGCCAACGTTGTGGTGAGTCTTAATAGTAGCCGAAGCTCCCTTCACGGAGACTGATTCAATAACATCCGGGTATAGAGTGCCCTGGATTAAATACTCAGCATCTTTAAATTCCGCAGCTTCTTTTTCAAATACTTCAATAAATGTATTGCCTATTATTTTTCTTTTCTTTTCCGGATCGGAAATACCTTTAAGGCGTGATAAAAAAAGATCTGAAGAATCTATGTGAATCAAATTGAGGTGATAATGATCCTTGAACATTTGAATGATATTGGAGCTTTCATTTTTTCGCATCATTCCTGTGTCAACATGAATACATATCAGATTACCTGCGAGGGCTTTATGAACAAGTATAGCAGCAACAGAGGAATCGACTCCTCCGCTGAGGGCACAGATTGCCTTTTTATTTCCAACTTTATTTTTTATCTCATCAATTGCCGAATGAATAAAATTTTCTGAGGTCCAGTCGGCTTTGCAATTACAAATATTAAAGAGGAAATTATTAATAATTATTGCCCCATCGGCCGTATGAGCAACCTCGGGATGAAACTGCAATCCAAATATTTTTTTATCCGGGTTGGAAATAGCGCAGATAGGAGAATTTTCGGTTTTAGCCGAGACCCTGAAACCATCGGGAAGTTTTGTAATGTAATCCCCGTGACTCATCCAGACGATTGAATTATTTTCTACGGAATCAAGAAGCGGGTCGCTGCCAAGTAGTTCGATATGGGCTTTTCCATACTCCCTATTAGCGGCCGGTTCAACTTTCCCGTTATTTGTTTGAGCTATCAATTGTAATCCGTAGCAGAGTCCGAGAACCGGAATACCGAGTTCAAAGAGCTGATCCGGAATACGGGGTGAACCGGGATCATAAACGCTCATCGGACCGCCAGAGAGGATTATGCCGGCGGGTTTTTCATCTATTATTTTTGAAACCGGATAATTATGAGGGTGGATTTCAGAATAGACTTTGCTTTCACGGATTCTGCGCGCAATAAGCTGAGTATACTGTGAGCCGAAATCGAGAATTAAAATTTTCTGCGGATGTTTCATTCTAAAAGGATCGGTTTAAAAGAGCAAAACCCTTAAAAGGGTTTTGCTCAATGTTTACAATTTTAGTATTACTGCCCGAGCTGAGTCTGATAAGCTTCGGGTGTAAGGAGATCATTCAACTGACCGGGATTAGATAATTCAATTTTGATGATCCATCCTTCGCCGTAAGGATCCGAATTAAGAAGCTGGGGATTTTCATTAAGGCTTTTATTCACTTCCAAAACTTTTCCGTCCACAGGCGCATACATATCGCTAACTGTTTTAACGGCTTCAATAGTGCCGAAGGATTCTCCGGATTTAATTTCAGAGAGGTCGGGATTAATATCGATATAAACTATATCGCCCAGTTCACCCTGTGCAAAATCCGTAATACCGATGAATCCGGTATTTCCTTCAACCTTGATCCACTCATGATCTTTGGTGTACTTCAAATTTGCTGGAATATTCATATGTCCTCTACAATTTATTTAAATGTTGATCTATAAACGCGGTATCAAAATTACCGTCGATGAATATCGGATGATCAAGAACTTTTCTATGGAACGGAATCGTAGTTTTAATCCCTTCAATTTTAAATTCCTCGAATGCTCTTCTTGCCCTTACAATAGCATGAGGCCTGTCGGTACCCCATACAATCAGTTTAGCAATCAAAGAATCATAATTGGGCGGTATAATATAATCGTTATAAGCATGTGAATCGACACGTACTCCGAAACCTCCGGGGAAATGGAGATATTCAATTTTACCTGGTGAGGGTCTGAAATTATTATCAGGATCCTCGGCATTGATTCTGAATTCAATAGCGTGACCGCGCGGTTCCTGCGGAAGATTCTGAATCCTCTGGCCGGCGGCAACGAGAATCTGCTGCTTAATAAGATCGAGATTCTGAACCATTTCCGTAACGGGATGTTCAACCTGAATACGAGTATTCATTTCAATAAAATAAAAATTGAGGTATTTATCGACCAGGAATTCAATCGTGCCGGCGCCCTCATAATTAACGGCTTTGGCACCGAGCAGAGCGGCATCACCCATCTTGTTCCTAAGATCGGCCGATGCAACCGGGGACGGTGATTCTTCTATAAGTTTCTGGTGTCTTCTCTGAATTGTGCAATCGCGTTCACCGTAATGATAAACATTTCCGAACTGATCGCCTACCACCTGAATTTCGACGTGACGCGGATTCTCAATAAATTTTTCGAGGTAAAGGTCAGGCACACCAAACGCGGCATCGGCTTCGTTAGAGGCGGTCTGGAATAATTTTTCGAGGTCTTTTTCCTCCCAGACAATCCTCATACCTTTACCGCCGCCGCCTGCGGAAGCTTTAAGCATAACGGGATACCCGACTTCTGAAGCGATCTTTTTTGCTTCATCAATACTTTTAATAATGCCCTCGCTACCGGGAACAACAGGTACGCCGACTTTTCTCATTGTGTCTTTAGCAAAGGACTTATCCCCCATCTTCCTGATCGAATCCGGAGAAGGGCCGATGAACTTAATATTAGAGTCCGCGCATATTTCACTGAAGTCGGCATTTTCCGCAAGGAATCCGTACCCTGGATGAATTGCATCTGCACCTGTAATCATTGCAGCAGAAAGGATGCTCGGAATTTTAAGATAACTATCGGAGCTTTTAGCGGGTCCAATACAGACTGCCTCGTCGGCAAAGACCGCATGTAGCGAATCGCGATCGGCTTCCGAATAGACAGCAACGGTTTTGATACCGAGTTCTTTGCAGGTCCGGATTATTCTAAGTGCTATCTCACCCCGATTGGCGATAAGAATTTTTTTGAACAAAATAACCTCTCAAAAGTTGGATATCACTAGGTTCTTTCAATAAGGAACAAGGGCTGATTATATTCGACCGGAGTGGCATTCTCAACAAGGATCTTAACAATTCTGCCGCTCATGTCGCATTCAATCTCATTCATCAATTTCATAGCCTCAACAATACAGAGGACAGTGCCGGGCGAGACAACGTCGCCAACCTGAACATAAGGATCGGCATCCGGAGCGGGAGCCCTGTAGAAGGTACCTACAATCGGCGATTTAACCTCATGTAAATTCGATTTAGATTCAACCGCAGTTGAAGCGGGGGCAGGTTCAGACGGCTGCGGCAGAGAAGGAGAAACCGGACGGGAATATTCAACAACCGGCTGAAGATTTACATGAGAAGAACCTTTTGAGTTTTTGGAAATTTTTACTTTAAGATCACCTTCCTGAACAGTAAATTCGGTGACTTCGCTTTGCTCAACCATTTTGATGAGCTTTTTAAGTAGGTTTATATCCATGCTCTTCTGAAATTAGTTTTTAACTCGTTCGACGTAGACACCGGTTCTGGTATCCACTTTTAATAAATCTCCTTCATTGACAAAAAGAGGAACACTTATCTGGGCACCGGTTTCGAGCCGTGCCGGTTTTAGAACGTTTGTTGCGGTATCCCCTTTATATCCCGGTTCGGTTTCAACTACTTTTAGATTAACAAACATCGGGATTTCGGCCGAAATAATTTTTTCCGTATCGTCGTAGATAATCTGAATTTCGTCCCCTTCTTTCAGATAGATCTGTCCATCGCCCAGTACTTCAGCGGGAACATTGATCTGGTCGAAAGTTTCATTATCCATAAGGACAAAAAATTCAGCGTCTTTATATAGGTACTGGTATTTTCTTCTTTCAATTTGAATAACGTCGAGGGACTCACCGGAGCGGAAAGTATTATCGAGCACTTTACCGGTTTTCATATTTTTAAGAGTAGTTCTAACGAAAGCGCCTCCCTTACCGGGTTTTACGTGCTGGAACTCAGTGACGAGGAAAGGTTCGTTCTTGAATCTGATTATTAATCCATTTCTTAAATCGGAAGTATCTGCCATTAATTCAAATTCCTATCATATTAATAATAATGTAGACGGCAATAAAACATATACCGGAAAATTACTTTTTAATTAACCATTCAGCTGAATAAGATACCGTTCAATTTCCTGAACAACAGGAGAGGTTTTATATTTTTCTTTAATCTCTTTGAATATAGATTCGGCTTCTGCCTTATTACCAAGTTTAATAAAATTGATTCCCGCTTTAAGAAGATACTCGGCATTGGAAGGATTAGTTTCGGAATTCTGAGCTGCTTTTTTGTAAAGGTTTGCAGCTTCTTTATAATCCTCTTTAGTTTCGTAATAAGCAGCTTCGCCGGCTTGCGCGGTCGATTTGAATATAGTGTTCGATCCGCTGTAGTCGCTGTAGTAATTGTAAGCTTCTTCCCATTTATTAAGGAATGTATATGCATGAGCTAGATAGATTTTAGCAACTTCACCGTTTTCGGTACTACCAAAATCATCAACAATAGTCTTCAGACCGGCAATATTTGAAGAAGGCTGCCCGTCTACGGCTTCCTGATACTGACCCGCTTCGAATACCGGAATAATTTTGGAGAGCTGAGCGGCAGCGGTTAAATTATCATTCGATTTTTTATTCGAGAAAAGAATAACCGCAACAACAACAAGTGCAATGGCACCAAGACCAATTAAAATTTTAGCCTGGTTTTCTACAAAGTAATTATAAGCGCTGTAGTAGGAGGTAACCAGTTTATCCTCTTTCATTTCTTTCTTAGAAATTCTTTTTTTCTTAGTTAACACAATAACCTCTTTTGGATTTTCCTCTAAAATTAGGGGCGAAATTTAGTAAATATTACAGTCCAATTCTAATATGATTTGAAAAAATCCAGGCGTTTCCGTTCAGGTGCATTTCCACCCTGTAAGCGCCTTTTTCCTTTACCTGATATTCCATGTCAAATCCGTCGGTAGTAGAAACTGTCTCCCCGTTTTTAATCAATCTGATAGTAGCGCTCGTATCCGGCAGAATAACTCTTAATTTCAGTTTACCGGAAAGAGGAGGAGCATCCCCCATCTGATAAATTCTGGATCCGTCCTCCGCAAAAAAGCGGAATCCGGTTGCGTCGCCGTGATAGTAATTAGAGAAATAGCATCTGCCGTTTTTTAACGCACTATAGACTTCCTTTTTAGCTCTTAAAAAATCATCGGGATTATCCGAAGGTTCCAATTTGCTATCGACCAGAAGGTGGGTTCTAATCGATTTGAAAAGAACTTTGTAAGGGAAAACCTCAACTTCGAAAAAGCCGAGCAGGTTGATTTTATGAGCGTGCGCGTCCACACCGCCGATACCGACGACTCTTCTAGTCTGATTCAATTGATCCCATACACGTAACGTTTCTGCCGGCGGAGTAATAATTGATCTTAACGGATGAATGAAATAGTTATACTTATTCTGTTCGGTAAGTCCTTCCATCCATTCGGACATATGGTTCCAGATTTCCATGCCGGTGAAATCCTCTGTATCCCATTCAATCCATGGATAAGGGGGATGTTCTTTCATAGAGTTTCTTACTTCATGCGGGTGAGCAAGAAATCCGAGTCCGCCGCTCTCTTTAACAAGCCGGGTATATTCTTTTGCTGGCAGTCGTGTGGAATAAGCTTCATTTACATTGAGAGCAAGGAGGTGGTTCTTATTTTCCTTATCATTTATTTCGCAGCCGACAAGGAGAAGAGTTTTGCCGTGCCATCCTTCGTACCCTTCGTGAAGTGCACGCAGAGTATTATGATCGGTCAAGATGATATAATCGAGGCCGGCTTCGTTAGCAAAGCCGGTAATCTCCTTAATTTCACCAGAACCATCTGAAAAGAGGGAATGGATGTGAATAGCGCCGACTAATTCGTACATTTTACACCGTCGTAAATGGGCGGGATAATATTTCGAATATTAGCGAACAGATATTCAGTTATTTACCTCGAGCGAAGTTGTATATTGAGTTGTCTGCTCTTTTATCATATCAGAAAGTTTTGTCATAAGGATATCAATTCTTTCGTCCTGATTATCGTCAAAATTCTCGAATGCCTCTTCGGATTTAAACAGATAGATTTCCTCAAAATTATTCGGTTTATTTTTCTGTTCATAAACGGAATAGCTTTCCAATCCATCGGCTTTAATGATATTTTTCAACTCTCTTATAACATCAAGGTATTCCTGTCTTCTTTCCGGAAAGACATGGTAACGAATCGAAAAAATTACTCTACTCATTTATCTCCTCAATTAAATTGTAATTTCACCTTTGTACACAATTTTCGCCGGACCGGTTAGTGAAATATTTTTGAATTCATTTCCTAACGGTTCAAACTCCACCTTTAGAAGATCACCGCTTTGCGGGATCAGGTTTACAGGCGGCATAACATTATCATTAAAAAAAGAAATCAGCGCAGATGCTACGGCACCGGTTCCGCAAGAAAGAGTTTCATCTTCAACACCTCTTTCATAACTACGGATCCTTATCAGGTTACCGTCGCGCGCAATAAAATTAACATTAGTACCATCAGGCGCAAAATCTTTAGAAAACCTGATCTCCCTTCCCAACTGAAATACAGGGAAATCCTGAATCGTATAATTATTTGACGCCGGATTTCCGGGATCCCGGAGAACATCAGAAATCTTAATCACTACGTGCGGCGAACCGGTATTAATATAGGACGCGTTTATTAACTGTCCGCCCGCCTTAATTTTAAATCTACTTTTAAAACCAACCGGATTTTTCAGGTAAAACCTGACATTCCCGTCCGGAAAGACCTCTCCTGAATAATCAATTCCATTGGAATTAAAATCAGCGGGCCCTATCGTAGTCCTGCCGGTAATGAAAGCATACTGTAAAGAACATCTGGCACCGTTAGCACAGAGACTTCCTGTTGTGCCGTCCGCATTGTAATAAGTCATACCGAAGCTTTTGCCGGGCGGATCCGAGATAACAATAAGTCCGTCGGCTCCGATACCGTTCCTGCGATCGCAAAACCGGGCAATTAATTGAGAATTTAGGCTAAAATCAGAGTTTAATTTCGAATCGATAAGGATAAAATCGTTCCCTGCGCCGCTCAGTTTTGTGAAGTAAATCTGCCTCATTTCGGTTTCAAATTTAACTTAATATAGTTCTGAAAGCAATGAAAATTATAGATTGGCACGGTTTTTACAAATTAGTAAAGCCTTTAATTTGGCCGATAATATCAAAATTGCGCTTATTTCTTATCAGTTCTGATGTTTTGTAATTTGACTTTTACGAGTGGTTTTGAGCCGGATACTTAACGGGAAAAAAATTCGAGAACCGTGTTAAATTGAATGCGCGTAGAATAAATCTTGGAGTTTGGCTTAATAGCCGGAGAATCAACAAACAATTTTAATCATTATTGATCAGCCAGCAATTGATCGATCCTCGGCAGAATATTTAAAGTTCGGGTAAAAGAGAATTTTCCATTTATTAACGATTAATAGTTCCGGGCGTATAAGGAATATTATTCTGTTTCAGATATTCCTCCAGAGGCTGCAAACCAACTTCTTTTCTCCAGACATTGACCATCGATTCATTTTCGAGTTTATAAAGCTCCATACTTCCGGTTTTTTCATTATAGGAGATATGTGTTCCATACTTTTGAGGTTTATTGTCATTGAATTGGGATCTATCATAAATTGAAGCATATCTTGCCCAGGGGAGTTCGTTCTCTTCGCATATTTTTTTTATTACCGGCAAATATTTTTTCTGAAGTTTGCTATTGGAATGCATAATAACAAGCCAGGCGGTAAATGCAGCCTCTCTACCAACATTTATTATTCTTGGCCAGCCTTTTTTATCAATCCATTCTACAAGTTCTTTCTGGCTTTTTTCCTGGATCATGAATTTCAATTTCCATAATGCTTCAACAACTGAAGATTTGAAACCCAGTTTTCTACCGGCAATTTCAGTCTCAAGAAAATAAGCCTGGTCAAAAGCTCTCAATTTCCAGAGTAATTTTGCGTAATCGATATCTTTAACCGCATTTCTGAATTTAATATTCAGATTTGAGATCAATCTATTTTCAAAATCATTCCATTGTTCACTTTCTCTAGCAGACAGGAAGTCGGGCTCAATCAAAGGTGAAATTGAAGTATCAATATCTACCGCAATATTTAAGTACTTGAAGCAGCTATCAATTTGCTTATTGATAGATAAAAATCGGGCATAGTTATAAATATTAGGCTGATTGCCGGGATTCTGCAGATAGACTTTTCTGCATTCTGCGATGGCTTGAAGAATTTCACCTTCGTTACGCAAGCTATCACTTTTACTCATATTAGCGGCTGCCGCAGTTTGAGAATAAATGACAGCAGCACTATTAAGAATGAAAAAAAATATTCTTATAAAGTTTTTCATATTATTCCTTCGGTTTCAGATCTTCAATAATTTTAGCAGATACCCAGTAGATATCATTATTCCTGTGAAAGAAAAAGTATTTACCATCCGGCGATACATTCGGTATATTCTCTGAGAATGTTTGATTGATAGATTTATCAAATTTTTCAGCTTTCATCCATTTTCCATTTTTATCCTTAAAGCTGATAAATAATTCAGATTTACCCATCCCTTCAGGCTGGGCATCAAATATTAAATAACTTTCATCAGGCGAAATAAACGGATGGGCCCCGCGCAAATAATTTATTTCGTCCGGGAGATATTCCGGTTCCTGGTATTTTCCATCTTTAAATACGGATTTATAAATTCCGAATTTTCTATTAAATCCTGCGGTGAAGTATAAATTATTGTTCATTGATGCAGTTACAAACATAATCCAACCCTTATTAATAGTTTCTGTGAGGTATTTCCCTTCACTCCATCCACTTGGTGTTTTTTCCGAGTACCAGATTTCTCCAACGGAGTTACTGCCAGAAGGCTTTGCCCTATCTGAATTGTAGAATATTTTTTTTCTATCAGGTGAAATGAAGGTTTCGTACTCAATGATATTCTTTGCAAACGATGGTGGCTTGGGAGTTGTCCACTTACCATCTGTGTAAGCAATATACATTATTCGATTCTCGTTACCTTGAATATCCTCTCGGCGGGTAAAGAAAATTTCTTTCCCGTCGGGTGAAAAAGTTATTGCTGCCTCCCATGCACTTGGTGTTGAAATAATACCTGGAGCAAAAATTTCAGGTGTTAACCCTGGCGGTTTCTGTCCCAAATACGGACCGGTGAGTTTTGGAAAATCATTTTCCTGTGCATTAAACAATCCAGTTGAAGCTAGTAACAATCCGGAAAGAATTAGTTTTTTCATTTTAAGATTTCCCATGATATAATTTTTATTCTTTCGGTCTCAATTCTTGAATTATTTTTGATGAGACCCAATAAACCATATGACCTTTACCATTAAAGAAACAGAAAAACAAATATTTGCCATCGGGGGTTATACGAGCTGCCGACATCATAACAATGGGAGATTGAACAGGAGATCCAATTTTTTCAGTTAAGTTTTGTGCTGCAGTCCAGGTTCCATTTGCATTTCTAAAACTGACAAAGAGGTTCATCTGAGGTGGAGCCTTTTCTTTTTCAAGCATTCTAGTGAAAACTAAATATGAATTATCGGGATAAATAAATGGTGAGAATTCAGAAGCACCGGAATTAACTGCTGAAGAAAGTTTTTCAGGTAAAGAGTAATCTCCATTATTGTATTTAGAAAAGAAAATTTCTCCCTTTTTGTCATCGCTCTTGCCACCAAAGTATAGATTATTCTCTGTATCAAAGGAGAATTGCCAATGGAGAGCGGGAATGTTATGACTTAAAAGTTCCGGGTCACTCCATCCTTCACCTTTTCTTTCAACAAAATATATTTTTTCATTTACAGCATTTCCCGATGATCCAATTTCTCCGGAAAGAAAGTAGAGCTTTTTCCCATCATAAGAGTAGAAAGGTTCAGAGTAATTAAAACCCTCCTTTAGATAAAATTCAACGGGCTGTTCCCATCTGCCATTCTGATATTTCATAATATATATTAATTCTTTTCCATTCACCTTGTAATTTGGATTCCAGGCAGCTTCTGAAAAATCAGATGTAAAAACAATATTACCATGAACACCACCGGGGGTGCTTACCAATCCAGATGCAAACAATTCAGGAGCAGCACCAGGTTCTTGCTGGCCTAAATACTTCCCAACTAGTTTAGAGAAATCAATTTGCTGTGCATTATTTACAGTTGCTATAATCAACATTAAGCTAACGATGATTAGTTTTTTCATTGTAAAATTTCCTATGAGATAATTATTATTTAATCGGTCTCAACTCTTCTATGATCTTATTACTCACCCACGAATTATTTCCAAATCCCATGAAAATGTATTCTCCGCTGAATGAATAATTTAGACTCCTTCCAAATTTTTTCTCGATTTCAATACCGTCTGACCAACTGCCATCTTTTTTCTTAAAACTCACAAATGGTTTTCCTTTGTAATAGAGGAGGTACGTACCATCCGGGGAGATATAAGGCGCGCCAATCAACTCACCGGTATTAATATTCTTACCCAGCTTTTCGGGAGGGAGATATTTACCGTTTTTAAACCTGGCGCAAAAAATATCGCGACCGTCCATTGAATAATAGTTCCCCTCTCTATCAAACGAGAAAGTGAAAAACATTTCCGAAGCCGATTCCGGCAAGGGCTGTTCTTTGAAAAGTTTGGGACTGCTCCACCCGTTTTGATTTTTTTCAACATACCAGATTCGTTTTTGATTTTCGGGAGAATTTGATTTATCAACCGGTCTGATAGAGGCAAAAAATAATTTATTGCCGTCATAAGAGAAGACAGGATGATCGTCTCTGTACTCTTTTTCCGAAAAAGGAACTTTTTCAGGATAAGTCCAGACGCCATTTTCCAGTTTTGTCGAAACCAAATACCCAAAAGAATAACCGCCGCCACGTGGATTAATCATCGGATTCCAGAATATTTCGTCACCATCCGGAGAAACGGCTACAGTAGAATGCGGATTATACCGGTGAAAAATAATTCCTGATCCGAATGGTGCAGGTATATTTCCAGGAGGCGCATGTCCAAGGTATTTACCTTCGATAACCGGAAATTCCGGTTCTGAAGTTACCGCATTCAAAGATTTCAAGTAATCGGCTAATTCCGGGTCTTCTCTTTCAACAGCGATATTATATGCCGATTGTCCGAGCATATTTCTGATATTTATACCGGCACCATTTTGAATCAACAATGAAATTATTTCTTTATG
The DNA here is from genome assembly GCA_035362835.1 of Melioribacteraceae bacterium. NCBI lineage: Bacteria > Pseudomonadati > Ignavibacteriota > Ignavibacteria > Ignavibacteriales > Melioribacteraceae > Melioribacteraceae bacterium. Next base: position 27,718 of record DAOSDY010000002.1, on the reverse strand, counting down.
TCCCTGTTCAGCGGCCCGATGAATGGGAGCCCATCCATAAATATTCCTATAATTAACATCGAGACCTTTATTGATTAAGAATTCTGTAATTCTTTTGGAGCCTCCACCGGCCGCAGAAAGAATTAACGGTTTTGTATCAGAATTATTAATATCAATCGGGAAACCGAGACTGATCATATTCTCAAATAAATTTTCCAATCCAAACGCTACCGCATTACTGAAAAGCCGCTTCCCTTCATCCTTACCGATTTCCAGGTCGGCTCCTGCCTCAAGAAGAATATTGACTATATCTTCATACGGGCGCCAAGCGGCAAGCTGAATTGGAGACCACCCTGAATTATCCTTCGTATTGATATCGGCACCTAGTTCGATCAAGGTTTTAATTGTTTCAGCATTTCCACCGTCTCTAGAAACGGCGCAGAGGGGTGTTCTGCCCCAGGGATTTTTTAATTCCAGATCTTTCTTGTTGGCTCCATTAGCCAGGAGATAGTTAATTATTTCTTTTTTTCCTGAAGAGGCGGCATAATAGAAAGGAGTTAATCCCATTTTATTTTTAATATCAACTGCCGCCCCGTGCTCGACCAGTAGTTTAATTACGGCGAGGTTTGATTTTTGGGCAGCATAATGTAAAGGAGTTTGCTCATTCGGATCTCTTGCATTAAGAAGATCAGGTTCTTTTTCGATTAATAATTTAACCTTGTTGAGATCGTTGTTCTTAACAGCATCAAATATTTCCTGAGCTTTAATGTTTGTTATTGCAGATAATAAAAAAGCAACAATTACAGCAGAAAATAATTTTTTCATTTTGATCTTTCCTTGGATTTATAAAACCATCTTTTATCACTTAATGCCAATCTTAAATCTATCGCCCGGGTATTCAGCACAAATAAAATTATCCGTTCCGACTTTCTTGCGCTGTAATTGATATTTTATTTTCCGTTCAAGTCCTTCGTGCCCAAAAGCTACGACCGCAAGGGGTTCAAGATTTGCGGCTTCGATGTATGTCTCTCGAATTCCGTGAGCTATTTCGGGACCCAATCCTTCCGGACTTCCAAGAAGCAAAATATCCGGTTGAATTTTTCTCGAAACCAATTCCTTGATAATTTGATTATCCTTTTTAGCAGTTTGATAATTATCGCAAATTCCGGTAAGCCATACTATAGTTAATCCGTCAACTTCAATTATATAACACATATTTCCACCAAAAGAAGAGAGCGAAGTTACGACTGCTCCGTTCACATTTACAGTATTATTTGGTTTAGGGAAGAAAACGTTTTTTATATCCAACACTTCATATTTTCTATCATTGCGCAAGTTAAAAATGAAGGAGATCTCTTTTCCGGCTTTCTGAAAAGAATATAATGGATTTGAGGCTTCAAACGAATATCTTGCTATTTGAGGGTGATAGCTGTGATCGATGCTATAAATCTTTTTATTATACTTGAAAAGATCATCGCTTATATAACCATTTAATATTGATTTATCATCAGCTTCAAATCCAATTTCCGAATAACCTAAAATGAAGAAGGAAGAATTTGTGATTATACCCCACGAACCATTTTGGAGTTTGACAAGCTCCGCACAACCATTTTGGTATTCCATCGAGAACAATTTATCGACAGAAGATGCTGCGGATATTTTATTAGTTTTTCCGCCTTTACTTTGTAATAATTGAACAGTATTCATATTGCCATATTTATAAGCGTAATCAATTGGAGTAAAACCGCTTTCATCTTTTTCATTAACATTCATTCCTTTTTCAATCAACATTGAAACAATTTCAGCATGGCCTTCAATAGCGGCTAAATGAAGCAGTGACCGTTTTTTAAAATTGTCTCTCCAGCTTATATCGGCGCCGTTACTCAATAATAATTCAGCGGATTTTTTATATCCATCTCTTACAGCAATATACAGAGGCGTTCTGTAAAGGAAATCGGGCATGTCAATTTCTGTTCCGGCTTTAATAAGATATTCCATATAGGCGAGATTGTTATTGAACGTTGCAAAATAAAGAGGAGACGTAAGTGCGTTGCATTGAATATTTATAACTGCCCCTTTTTCAATCAAGAATTTAGACATCTCAAAGTTGTTATTAAGAGAAGAATGGATAAGAGGTGTTGCGCCTCCAATTGCCCGTGTATCAATAATTGCTCCATACTTAAGAAGTAGTTCAAATAATTCTGTATCGCTGTTCCAATTTGCATAATGAACCGGAAAGCGCAGATTATTTTCACCGGTATTAACTAACGCTCCTTTCTTTAACAGAATTTCAGCAGCTCTATTGTTTCTCACTAATACTGAGTAGGCAAGCGGAGTTAGTCCCATATTGTTTTTCTGGTTTATAGAGAACGGTTTCGATGCGAGGATATTTTCAATGGCAACAGAGTCATTCATAATAACAGCATCAAAAATATCCTGAGGATGGACCGCCATAGTCATTGCCATTATCAAAGAGCCGATTAATATTATTTTTTTCAATTCTATGTTTCTTTCATTTTTCTTTTAAGTTTTTTGCTTAGTCCGCTCAAGAACCGAAATATTAATTAATAATAATATTTGACTGAAGCGGGAACAATTCCATTTACTTATTGATAATAATTTCATGATTTCTTCATCACAACAAAACATTATAATTGTTATTTATTAATTTGATATCCAGGTACTTCAACTCTAACGTTATGTTTTCAGACTTAAGAATTAATTTCTTCTGGTCTTCCAGAATTTGCGGCAATGTATTAAGACCCTTCAATTCAACTTTAGTTAACCTGTATGAATTGTCGAAAAAGGTTATACATGAGTGATTCATAAATCTAAAACTACCGGAACCATTTTGAGCCGAGAAGATAAGCCGGTGATAAACAGAACCATCAGGCAGAATTACAATTTCAAGAGGCTCAAATATCCTGATGGCGAAAGGGTCTTGATTCGAAATAATGGTAAAAGAATATCCCGGGGAATTCTTGTACCCGTTGATTTCATCATTTGTTTTCTTTCCCCATTCCAAAAGGTCTTTTTCTGCCTTGTTTTTTATCTGCTCTATTTCAGCGGGGGTAAAATTTATTGGGTGCGGTGAAAATTTTGCAATTTCATCACTTAATATTTCTTCAAGAAAGAGATTCTCTTTTTCCTCCAATTTTATTTTCCATTCATCGTTAAGCCTATCAAGTATAAAGGCAATCCACCGACCTTCGACATAACCCAGATCTCTAACACCAGCCGGAGCAATGCCATTGGTGATATTCGATGCATTGAGCGGATCGAGGTCACGGGCTTTTTTCTCAATATAATCTGAGAGCCCTTCAGTCCGCTGCAGTTCTTTCTCATAGATTACATATTGATGACCGAGGATTTCAAGACGTTTTTTTCTATGTTCAAGACCAAGGAGAGCCCAGGCAACCATTTCTGATTCTGAATTAGAGGTTACAGCTCGTTTGAAGGCTTCTTTTTCAATCCGGCGAAGGAATAATGATTCGCTTGACTCCTGCGGATAAAATAAAAGTACACCGTCATTTGCCCGCCAAGTGTTATGCCTTGTCCGCTGGAAAATATGAAACTGTTCATGAATGATAATTCCGGCCAGATCCCTGGCAGAATACTTTTCCTGCGTCCTTCGGGAAAACTGACTAAGCACACTAGTAGCGACCCAAGTTGCACCAAATTTAACAATTGAGTTACCTCTTACCAGGGGATGTTGTCCTTTATAAATAAATACGCCCGGGTTAGTATCAGATTGTAAAAAACCTTCCGGCGGGTTTTCGGCGAAGAAAAGGTATGTATCAGCACTATCATAAATTGCAACGGGAATCTTCTTAATATCAAATCCGGGCCATAACTTTTCTGATGATAACGATGAATGGACTTTGATTACATCAAACACATTTATCGGGATTCCTGAAACTTTGGAATCAGGTAAAAAAGTAAAATAAAAGCACAACAGACATAAACGGCTAAAAATATACTTCATTTGAATCCCCCTTTTTTATTTACCGGATACTACTCTTTCGGTCTAAGCTGATCAATAAATATTGCAGAGACCCATCTATTATCACAGAAAAAATATTTTCCATCCGGAGAAACAATTCCACAATTATAAGCGGGCAATTCAACTTTCTTAGGCTGCAGCCATTCTCCAGTTTTCGATTTGAAGCTTATATAAAGATATGGTCTTTGAAGCACCACTCTGTAAAAAATCAGATACGATTCATCCGGTGCGATGTAAGGCATAGATTCGCCTTCTACGGTATTTATTACAGATCCGAGATTGACAGGTTTTGTGTATTGACCATTCTGAAACCTGGAGTAATAAATATCACTGTTGCCGAAACTTGTCTGATCTGATCCGCTGAAAAACAGCGTACCCGAGTTTGAAACTGAAACCTGCCAATGCAACCCAAGAGCATTGACCTCAGGACCAACCGGATTTGGTTGAGACCATCCTGAAGGAGTTCTTTCAACAAACCAGATATTCTCTTTATTAGAATTGGCCCTTTGAGAATCTACCGGCCTCTTAGAAGTAAAGAATAATTTTTTATTATCAGGAGAAACGAACGGGACATCATCATAAAACATCGCTTCATTTTTTCCACTGAAAGAGACATAATCGGGTTTAGTCCAAAAACCATTTTCAAGTTTAGAGAATAGAATCGAGTAACCATTTCCCCAGTAGAGTTCAGTTCCATCCGGCGATACAGAAACAGTTGAATGGTTCGCATAGACAATTCCAGGTGCAAATTGTTTAAGCTGATTACCGGGCGGAGTCTGGCCAAGATAAGGTCCGGATAGAACAGGAAATTGTTGCGGATCAGAATTTCCCCCAAGTTTAAGAATAAGTGATAATGCCGCTTTATTACCATTTGCTTCAGCAATATTATAAGCAGAGCGTCCATCATTAGTTCTTGCATTGATATCGGCTCCATTCTGTGCCAGATACTCCATCATCTCCAGGGCGTTTGAATTAGAAGCAATGCTGTGGAGTGGTGTTGCACCTGTAATGCTTGCAGAAATATCCAATGGAATATTTTTTGACAGGAGCAGTTTAACAAACTCTAAGGATCCGCTTACAATTGCATTCCGCATAATAGTTTTATTTATTGCCTCATTTGCAAATATCCGATCACCGCATTTATCAAGAATTTTTTTCAGCAAACGAACGTGGCCTTTACTTGCTGTTGAGAAAAGAGTGTATTTTAAATTATCGTCAGTTGTATCCAGATCCGCATTATTGTCCAACAGCAGATTAATCACCCTATCATCACTGTACATTGCGGCATAATTTAAAGGAGTAGCTCCATCTGTCCATGGAGCATTTATATTTGCGCCTCTTCTCACAAAGACCTCAGCGACCTCATAATTACGGGTTGAACGGGTTAAAGCAGCAAGCGGAGTATAGTTTTGTTCATTTCTAATTTCAAGATCGGCGCCTCTATATATTAACAACTCAGCTAATTCTTTCCGGTTACTATATGCCGCTGCATGGAGCGGTGTATTACCTCCCCTCCCTTTAATATTAAGGTTGGCTCCTTTTTCTATCAAAAACTTAGCGACATCATCCTGTTTATTCTCAATTGCCGTATGGAGAGGAGTGCTTTGCATTGTGTTGGTTGCATTTATATCAGCACCCCTTGAAAGCAGAAATTCTGAAATTGGAACTGAACCAATTATTGCCGCACCGTGCAAAGGTGTATTGCCGGTTTTATCTTTTTGATTTACAACTGAAGATTCTTTATCAATAATCTGTTTAACAAGATTCAGATCTTTGTTTTTAACAGCATCGAATATTTCCTGAGCTTTAATGCGTGTTACCGCAGATAATGATAAAGCAATAACCAAGAGAAATAATAATTTTTTCATTTTAATCCCCGCATTTAAAATTGCCCGTTAAAGTGACTGTTCGGTTTTATGAAGAATTTTTTATTAGAGTAATCAAATATCAGGTTAAACCTGCGAAGAAGATTATTGGCTACGACCGCATCGGCTCCTCTTTGTTTGGAACGGACTTCAGCCGGAGCGAAGGCGGCAAAGAGATTCTTTATTTCATACGGGCCTAAAACAACCTTAGATATTTTACCGCGCCTGCCATAAATATCCCCGCTAAGACCCCTCCCCAGATAATATTCCTCCGTTGAAAACGGGAGCGTAAATTTCTGACCGGGTTTCATAAGCAATTCAATTGATTCCGAAGAAGCATAGTCGATATAGCAGTTAAGAGGAACCGGAGTTTCACCTTCAATCGATACTAGAACGTCAATACACGGAATATTCCTTTCATTGAAAGTAACCGGAATTTCAGTCCATGAATTGTCAATTGTTTTACGGCCCGGAGGATATAGAGAAATTGTCATATTATCATAGTCGATCTCCATCAAGTAATGCCCTAATAATGAATATCCGATCACGCCGTCATTCTTAAATCCTTTGTAATGATCACTTGTCAGCACAACAATCCGCTGGTTCTGAAATTCCGTTTTACTTATGATGAAACTCATTGAATCGGAGACAAAAGCCGGCTGAGAATTTCCGGAGCCGGCACCCCCCAGATTTGCCTCCTGAGGATTGATTAATTTAATGGAATCTCTCAATCCCGGATTCATAATTATTAAACCATCCCAGCCCATTCCGCTATCGAGAATAATTCTTAATTCCCTTGAGTCCCCCACTTTTACGGGGAGAATTGTTTTATTGTTGATAAGCTGGAAAGGAATGAGATCTGTTTTCGAATCTGCTGTTCCATTCTGTGCCAGAACAGAGAATGGAGATACGATAATGAAGATGAAAAGAGAAATAATTTTTCCCGGCATTTTTCCCTCAAATCTTTTTCAGTAATTGATAAACGCAATGAGATCATCAACGGATAAAACTTCGCCGTGTCCGGTGATAATCTGCTCTATTCCGGATTTCCTATCCAGCAGCCACTTTTTTACTTTTTCCCACCGTTCAGATTTTTTCACTTTATCAAAATCGAAGTGGGGTCTTCCATAACGCGAGAAGAGATCCCCCGTAAAGAGAAGCTTCAATTCCGGCAGATGTATGATTATGTCACTTTTAGAATGTGCTTCGCCGAAATAGATCAAGCTGAAGGATAAATCGTCCACACTTAAGTTGATTTGATCACTAAAAGTTTTGTGGGGATAAATAATTCCGGAGTGCCGATTGAAATCATCCAGCGCGGATTGATAACGGATCAATTGTTTTTTAGCCTCATCCAGTTCATCTTTATTCAAGCCGGAAGATTTAAGCTGTTTATTGAACTGATCAATAGTCCTTAACAACCCATTCTTTACTTTTTCAGGTTCTTTCCGGTATTCCAGCATTTCGGATTCACAGTTTATGTGGGCAATAATTACAGATTCAGGGAAAGCAGAGTTTCCGCCGGTGTGATCGGGATGAGAATGTGTATTAATCAGGTATACAAAGTTAACGGGTCCGAATTCTTTCCGGATTATTTTCCGGTATTCCTTTGCAAGGGAGGATGATATTCCGGAATCAATTAGAACGATTCCCTTACCGGTTGATACAGCGGTTACCGCATCGTAGCCGAGAGCAACCAGCATTGTTCCGGGATTTAGTCTTTTATAAGTAATAAGCTGGTTTAAGGAGTCAATTCTATTATCTGCGCAGGCAAATGATAGATTGCTGAAGATTAAAAGTAACAAGAGCGGAGCAGCAGAAACTATATGTAGATCAATTCTAAGATCAGGTTTTCTCAATCCTTTCTTCCAAAGAATTGCAAATTTCTAACATATAAGATGCTTTGATGGACCTTTTGTTGCGGTAATTAAAGGAGTATAAATAATTCCATTATTAGATTCTTCGCCGTCCCGATTCTATCGGGACTCCTCAGAATGACAGGCGGTTTGTAATTCTGAATCCCGCAAAGCGGGATGAAGAATCCTCTTTTAAAAGAGAATTAAGAATTGATACTTTTTAGATTCTTCAACCTTTTACCCCGGACTAAATCTCTAAGAATGACGGGTAGTCAATCATCCTGATCAGGACAATGTTAGGTAGCCGCTAAGAAATTATTCGGCAAGTAGTACTAAAAGATTTAATATAGTTTTTTAAAGTAAATAATGGGACTGTAGAAAATTGACGCCATGATTCTTAAAAGACCGATAAACGTCTGAAGAAAACTTTGCTTGTTGAATAGAAATGTAAAACCGACCAGGACAAGAATTGCATCTAATAACGTCCAGGTTAGACTGATCCCGAAAAAGTTCAGATACTCTGCCATAAGCACTGCGTTTTAGTAAGCTGTGTAGCAACAGGAAATACTATAATATATTTTTAAATCCCTTTCGGTTTTAAAATGACCCGGGAATTTCAGGAACATTACCTGATCAAAATCATCTTTCTAGTTTGTTGAAATAATTTCTCACCGTTTGTAGGCACCGCTTTAATTTGATAGAAATAAATTCCCGAAGAAAAATTATCTGCATTCCAGAAAATTGAATAATAACCGGGAGGTTTAATTTCATCAATAAGCTCTGCAGTTTTTTCTCCTAATAAATTGTAAATTGTTATCACAATCCTACTTTCTGCAGGCAGCTCAAACTTTAATGTTGTAGAGGGATTAAATGGATTGGGATAATTCTGAAATAAGCAATACTCCAGAGGAATATTTTTATTCTCAACTCCAACGAGCAAGATCGATTCTTCCTTACAATAGTCCGATTCAACTGAAAGCCGGTATGCTTTTATCCGGTATGTATAACTGTTCCCCTGCTCAACATTATTATCATAATAGATTAAAGTCGCCGCATTAACACTTCCTGCTATTATCTGGAAGCTCGATGAATTCCCGGTTTTTCTTTCAATAATAAATCCTTCGCAATTAGACGAGTTATTTAACCAGGTCAATTTTAATTCCCTTATTCCGGATCTTTGAAGCAATAAATTTGATGGGGCATTTAGGTCAGTTGTAAAATTCCATATGCTGCTCCAAATTCCGTATCCTGCTCTGCTCCATCCTCTTACTCGCCAGAAATATTTTGTTCCTTCGGAAAATAATCCGTTGTAAACCGATTTAGTTAAGGATGAATCATTTATTATTAGGCTACTAAATGAAATATCAGTCGAAACCTGTAAATGATATGTTGAATTTATCTGCAATCCCCAGCTCAATTCAATTCCGGTTTTATTTTTGGTTGAATTATTCTTAGGATAGCTGAGCGTAACAATCTGCGGGATTACATCTTTAATTAAAACACTTCGCAATGGCGACCAGTTGCTTTCACCGTTACTGTTAATTGATTTTACCCGCCAGAATAATCTTTCTCCCGAAGGCAGATTTTTTATTTTTATTCCGATTATGGGAATCTCTGTAGTATCTAAAACAACCTGTGAAAAATCCTCACTTCTCGATATCTGCAACCTGTAATAAACTGCACCAGGACAAATATTCCAGGTGAATAATAGATTATTCTCTTGTCCGGCAGCATTATCAATCGGTAAATTTAAATTCGGTTGACCAGGTTTACCCAATAAAAAATTGTTCGGTATGAATAATTCCGCGTATTGAACTGTTGAGCTATTTCTGTCGGTATATCCCGAAGCTACAAGCACATTTCCATTTGGAAGAGTCACAGCTTGAGGAAAAGCCCTCTGTTCCGAAAGTGATGAACTTATTGTGAATGTATTAGCAGCCGGATCGAATATTTCATTTATATTGGTCGGATTTCCATTTCCCCTGTCGCCGCCAATTATCATTATACCACCGCTTGGTAATAAAACTGATTCATGACCGTATCTTCCTGTATTAATGTCGCCCGTCCTAGTAAACGTATTAGTCTCCGGATCATAGATTTCTGCTATTCGTGTCAGTGTATTACCATAATAACCGCCGGTAATAAGCACTTTCCCATTCGGTAATAGACTGGAAGTATGACTGCTCCTTTTCGAATTCATTTTTCCTGCACTTCTGAATTCCTTTTTCTCCGGATTATAGATTTCTGCATCATCAAGCCAGACAGTCCTAGTTAACCAGTAGCTTCCATTGAAATACCACGTATCAATTTGTCCACCTGTAATTAATACTTCACCATTAGGAAGTAATACGGAAGAAAAACCCGAACCACCAGTTATAAAATCGCCGGTTAATTCCAGACTGTTATTCGCAGTTGAATAAATATAATTATTTACCAATCTTAGTGAATCATCTGTAGGATTTCCTGAAACGAAATATGACTTTGAACCGAGGATAAGTACATCTCCGTCCGGCAATAACAATGCATCGGAACCGATATTAAGATTTCTGCTGTTTGGCTGCGGTAATTCCTCAAATGTTCTCTTAACAGGATCATAAAGTTCTTCTTTTCTTTGTCCCCCGATTAAATAAACCTTTCCATTAAATAGTTTTGTTGCTTGAGTACCATGAGTAGTGATCATCTGTCCGGCTAAAGATGAAAATGTATTTGTCTCCTGGTTGAATAACTCACCAGTATATGTATACTGGGATGTCATATTGGGCGGACTCCCCTTCATCTCAACTCCGCCGGAAAGTAATACTTCAAAATTATTAAGAACCGTTAGACCAAAATTCTGTCTGTTAATTGTCATATTACTTATTTTGGAGAATGTACCGGCACTTATTAAAGTTCCGCTCGAGGAGTAGTTGTAAGTAAATGGTCCTGATGAATTTTCTGATCCGTTATTATGATATACTACAAAAGTTAATGACGAATAATCCTCGCCGAAATCCGGAAAGCTGACCGGCCCGTTCAAGGCAACATCGTTAACCTCCTTACCCGCTTTTCCTTTTTTTATTACTTTAATTCTAATCGAAGGATTTGCCGTATTTGAAAAAGTAATATTAAAATTGTTTGCCTGAGTATAAGTAATATATTGCGCTGCTAATTTGTAAACTGAGCCCGCAGCAGTCTGGATATTTGGATCAAATTGGATTATAGAAGAACTTACATTAGAAAAACTGTTATCGCTGTTATAACCCCAGCGTGAATTTATACTCCTGTCATTAAGATAATTTGCAATGTACCAGTCCTCAACAATATCATTAAACCGTCTGTTTGTCGCGATAGCCGGTAGCGCATATTGATCAAAAGCATCAATCCCGGTAACCGGTGCCTGTACAAAGTGTTTGAATAGCGATATACCGAATTGTTCTTTTAAGTAAAGAAAAAATCTCGCAGCTCTGGAGTAATCGAATAAAACATCATTCAGATTATTATTCGGATTCCATAAAAGAAGTGAACGGTTTGAATTGAGATTGAATAATGAATTCTGTTCATAAACAGGATATCCATTAATAACCTCTGCAGCAAGCGATGAACCTTCATTAAAAAATGTCTGCTGCCTACCCTGATTTATTATTCCATGGTAATTAAACATTATCATGTGCTGGAATTCATGCGCCATAGTGCTGCAGATAGTTCTGAAGCTGTTCTGATTGGTTAAAATTGCCGGGTCGCAATCCATATAATACATTTCACAATTATTGCTTGTGGAATAATTAAATTGATTTGCCGAATCATAGTAACCTGCTATATAAGCATTACCCGGTGAATAGTTATCTCTTATATCCAGAATACAAATTATTATCTTAGGATCATTATCTACATCCGGCGGACTGCCGAATGCTTCAACATTGGTCTGATAAATTCCTTTGTTGCTATTTGCCGGTGTTGATTTTTCAAACGTTGCAATTATATTTTCGATTGATGCCTGATCAACCCTTATACCCCATACCGCATCTTCTACAAATACATAACAATAATTTCCAATTCCCCGGCAAGTTGTTTCTACCTGGTAATATTGCCCGGTCGATAAATCCGCGGTCCACAGGTTTTTTTTATCTCCCATCCTAAAATTCCATCCTCCCGCTTTTTTTAATGAATTTACTCCGGGGGGAGGACTTTCAACATTTATATTATTTTTTTTGTGAAGCTGATCTATGTAAATACTTGGATCAATCGCTCTTTGCTGCTGGGCTTCAATCGTTATGCTTATAATTAAATAGAAAGGAATGAGAATAGCTTTAATACGATTCTGCATTAGTAAAGCTTATTATTTGTCGGCAGTTTTGTTTAACTATACTATACGGCAAACAAATTAAAAATATTAAATAAGAAAGTAAATAATATTGATATTAAATTAATTGAGGAATAATATCTGTTCACTTGCAATCAGTTACATAATTGCATCAGAATGACAGGCGGTTTGTCATTCCGGACCCCGCCTTGCGGGGTTCCGGAATCTTGAATGTAACAGCAGCCTTGAAGGTGGTTAGTCTATCTGCCTAACTCCTTTAGTGCTTTAATAGAGCTATCGAAAGAGGGATCCTTCTTAAGAGCCTGTTGATAATATTCAACTGCTTTCTGCCTGTCGCCCATCTCCAAATAAATTTCGCCGAGACAATCAAATGAATTTGGATTGTAAGGATATTCCTCTGCGTTCAATTTGAATATTATTAACGCATCTTCATTTCTACCAAGTTTTTTCAGATCATATCCAATAGATGTTAAAGAGTTTGCGCTTATAAAGTATTCATTATATTTATTCCCGTCGCGCAATTTTTTATAGGCTGCAATAACAGAATCGACACTGCCATAATTTTTCCAGACATCCCTTAATACCGTTACAATAGATTTTTTCTTAACATCCAGCAGCCGTGCCAACTCATTTTTATCAAGCCAGACGCCCGCAGTCATAACTCCCAGCGGATTACGGATGTTATCGATATTTTCGAGCGGATTATTTTGAAGCAGAATAAGATCCGCTCTTTTACCCGCTTCAACAGTTCCAAACTCATCCCTGCCGGTCATCCTTTCAATTACTTTGGAAGCATCTTTTGTAGATGCAGATAATGCTTCAAAAGGGGTATAACCGGATTCTACAATGAGTTTTAATTCATCGAGTAATGAAAAGCCGGGAACAATACCCATAAAGAAGGGACCGGCATCTGTACCCGCAACAATTTTTATTCCGTTTCTTTTAATCTCTCCGATAGAATATTTGACAAGATCATAAAACATTTGCGCGGCCCATTCTTTCCCTCTGAAAAATGAGTTTTTCTCTCTTCCATTTTTCAAATCATCCCAAAATTTAATTGGGATATACTTGCTGTCCGGCCGTGATTCAATTTTTTGAAGATTGGTATATTGAAGAGCGACAGATTCATCGCAGACAAGTGTTGTAGTTATAGTAACATCCTTTCCTTTGAATTTGGCAATTTCATTACCGAGCATATTCTTTATCTTATCAAGCTCTCTTCCCGATTTATCATTATACGCAGGTTCTAACAACGCGAACATTGCCTTAACCATTTCGGAGCCCCGTTCATTCTTAGGAATGCTATCGTAACGATTGTTATTCACCAGCGCTAGAGGAAGTACCTCCACATGCGATAACTCATTCAAACCAGATGAAATAACATCGTCAATGCTAACAGGCAGCGCAATATGTCCAAGTGTATATATACCCATTTCTCTTGCTTTTTTAATTACATCAAAAAAATCTTTTAGCGATAAAAAGCTATTTACCTTTAAGCAATTATATCCGTTAGATTTTATTAGAGGTATGGTTTCAAAAATATTTGATTCAAAACCCCAAATTGTCCAGGCATTATAAATAGCAGGACCTATTCTTTTTTTCGAATTAAATTCTTCAGACCATTTTTTGATACTGCTTACGGTAGAACCCTGAGTAAGATCCCTGACAGTTGTTACTCCATTTGCCAGATAAAGATTTGCATCAGAGCTTTCCCATTCACTTGCCCCAAAATGAATGTGCATATCTGCCAAACCAGGTAATAAATACTTTCCGGTTCCATCAATAATAACTGAACCTTCCGGAATGGAGATTTCTTTGCTGCCGCCAATCTTATAAATTTTATTTCCGTTAACCAGAACAGTTTGGTTAGCAATTACTTTCTCAGAAGTCATTGTAATGAGGTTGACATTTCTAAAAGCAATTATTCCCTCTTTGTTCTGAGAAAGAACAGTGATTTGAAATGCAACAAATGCAAACACCATTAAAATTGATTTAATTAACTTCATTTTTTCCCCGCTTTTTTTAATCTATCTAATAGAAATACCGAATAACATTGGGCATATCTTTAATACCGCTTTGCAAAAAAATTTCTTCTTGTCTTCAGTCTTTCACGCATCGTATTGGAATTGCATCATTTGGGTGGAGATCACCCCTATTTGCAGAGGCGAGATCGAACTTAAAAACTCTGCAGTAAACCGAAAAAGAACCGGGCGAGGTTGAAGTTCTCATAAAGACCCACTCGCCAAGTTTTCTGAATTCACCTGTGAAATCGAACCAGCCGGAGGGAAGAATAGAAAGTTTACTTTCGTTAGTAGCGCCGGTATTCGGATCTTTCCAATGAGCTGTACCGCTCTCTTTGAGTTTTCCTCCTGCGGCGGAATTTCCCCCAAGATTATCAATTAATACCTGCCATTCGGCATCGCTGGGGATATGCCATCCGGATGGCGCAGCGCCCTGAACCCGGCTTGGATTAGTATTTGAACTTGACGCACTCCTCATAGCTGCGGCCCAGGCATATAATCTTCCATAAACCGGAACGTTGGCTGTGTCATTATTATAGGCGAACCACTCAATAGGTGAACCGTCGCTATAATGTTTACTCTTCAGATTTTCAGCCATCCATACTTGATTCCCGATTTTAACTGTTTTATAAACATTTCCGTCGTAATCCGTAACCTGCTGACTTTCTTCAATAATAAGGGGCTGCGGTGCAGCCGGAGACACCTCTTTCTTCTGACAATAGAGACTTAGAAACGCAAACACAATAACTGCAATGGATAGATAAGTTCTGCGCATAATGATTCCTCCATTCTGGGTGAATAAAAATTTTTATTGTTCCGGGTTATTTGACGAAGGGAAAAAAATTAATGTTGCTTCATTTCATATAGGAAAAAAGTCCTAATTTTACAGAGCTGGTTATCAGATGCATGTTTTTAGAATAAAAATGCGGTAAATAAAAGGAAGGGGAAATTAACCCCGCTTTTGAATTAAAGATAACTATTGAAACCGGACGGATTGATGTGGATCATTTAACAGTAATTGCATTGGTAATTTGCGTTGCAGCCGGGTCAGCAGCAATTATACATTCAGTTTCCGCCTACAGGACCTACCCCCTGCCGGAATTAAAAGGATTCATCCTCTTTATTATTCTCTACAATTCCGCAATGCTTTTGAGTTTTATATCTCAATACATATTAAAAAATGTAAGCTCTTTAGCCGACTGGAATACTTATTTGGCTGTAATAGTGCTTATGGGTCTTGCCGGATACACAATCTATTTTACGGAATTATTTTTAATAACAGATGTAATACACCGGCTGATTAAAAAAGAGGTCAATAAATTTATTAAATACTCATTCGGGTTAATTGTAATCCTCTGGATTCTTTTCTACTCAGCCGGCACTTATTCTTTTTTTGAGAACGGGAATAAGAGATTTCTTCTTGATTTGTTTTCGGCGACAAATAAAACAGTTACGGTAATATTTCTTTGTTTATCAATTTATCTTCTTGCGGAATCGAAAAGACAGGTTGACGGGAAAAGCAATCCGGTCTTCAAATTCGGCATTCTCTTTTTCTCTTTTGCATTTATTGATACAATAACAATCTTTCTTCCGGGGGAGGGAGGACATTTAATATCTGTACTGAACGGATTCTACCTGAATCTGGTTTTTCTAGTCTGCCTTAAGCGGTTCCTGATCCTTTATTCCGGCGATAAAAGTAATACGGGAATAATTACAAGGTCATCCGAGGAGATTTTTAATAGATATAATATATCTCTAAGAGAGAAAGAAGTAATTGAGATGATAATAAACGGGAAGAGCAATAAGGAGATTGAAGAACAATTATTTATTTCCGGGCATACGGTAAAAAACCATATCTATAATATTTTCCAGAAGACCGGTGTAAAGAGCAGATCGCAGCTTATAAGGTTATTTATTAATGAGGGTTCAATTAAATAGAGTTTTGCGGTAGGGCTGGGAATATTATACGGCAATAATGATGTTTCGTTCCGCCGCGCAACTAAATCCTTCACCTTATAAAACTTTATTATTACTATTTATTTTTGTTGTTAGATTCCAATAAAATTCCTCTCACTCTCCACCGCCATTCGCCGCTTTGTTCAGAACTGTTTATTGATACTCTAAAGGAATCAGATGTAACATCAAATACCTTCGGTTTCTCTCTCACAGCACTACCTTTCTTAGAGAGAATAGAAACATTAGGGGCCTCTTGAAACGGAGGAAGTGTAACAGTAGCGCCCCAGCCTACAGTATCAACTTTAACATAACCCTCAACAATATCCATTGAATTCCCGGATTTATCTATGTATGAACCGGAAAAGTCTAAATTTTCATTCAACTTTTTGGCCATTGGATTATTAGGGCGGAAATAGAAATAGACCCAGAAAAGAATTGTTAAGAGAGCCCATATTAATAAACTAACCATTAACCAGTTTTTACTTTCCGGGCTGCTAAATTGATAGATGGAAAAAAGAAATGATAATATTGAACCAATATTCCCGCTTATAAAGAAGAGTTTCATTTGGCCCTCTTGAGAATATTTTATTTTTAGAAAGGCACATCATTAATTAAAAGTCAAAAAGTACTTAACTTTCATAAAGGCCGTCCTCTAAAACCTATTACTTCTTCAAACTTATTAATCTTACCCATTTACCTTTTGCGTCTTTATATTTCCAAAAATGCCAACCACTAATTGTTTTTCTTCTGGTTACTATTTTTGCTGCCATAGTTGGAGATTCGTAAACTCGGTTTTTATGACTGATTTTTCCATCTTTGCGGAGAGTGGCAAAATAAGTTACATCTTTATACCTAGCTTTTAATTTGATACGCTTTGTGAATACACCGGCTAGAGATCTATTACCCCCGGCTTTCTTTGCAACGGTCTTCTGCCATTTTTGTTCAACAAGACCCCCGATTAAACCAGCTCTTCTATTTGCATCAAAAGCGATCATTTTTGAATTAAGTTCGGATCTCAATCCAATTGATTTTATGAACTTGCCTTTTAATCTATTACCCGGTGGATTTGTTACGCGAATAAGCAAGGATTCCAATTCTTTGATGTGCGAGGATTTTATAGTTAAGTAAACACTAAAGCGGTCCCAGCGGTTATGGTGGCGATCTTTTAGATGGTTTTTCAATCTGCCCATAAGATTATTTGCAAGACCAACATAATAGAGTTTATCTTTTCTGTATAGTGCATAGACTCCCCACTTCCCTTTTATCATAGTTCGTATAATACCTGGGTATTCTTCTAAAACTTTCCAGGAAATGTTTTCTAAATGCTGTAAAACTAATTTTTGTTGGTTTTTCATGGTTTAATCCTATTCGTAGATGTCTAAATAAACGTCTAAAAAACGTCTAAAAAACGTCTAAGAATGTCTAAAAACGTCTATTTCAATTTCCAGTTTGAACCATCAAGAGAAATTTGACCTGAAAGCCTTAATGATTGCAACAAATTCTTCACTTTGTCCTTTTTTTGTTGATAAGTCAAAACATCAGAAAGTTTATCAAGTAAAAGATCCTCAAAATCTTTTCTTTTTCCCTTTTTGAATTTTCCAAGATAAGCAATTATCATTTTTCGATAATGCTCGTCATCGAAAGCTTTATGCTTTATATATGAGACTTTTTCTTCTGATGATGATGCAAGGAAGGAGGAAATAAAATAGTTTGGTTTACGACCTTCAACTAGTCCATCTCTTTTTAATTGAGTTAATGCATCTTCTGTAATAGGATATTTTTTTTGTAGTCTGTCTAATAATATAATTTTTTCCAGGCTGAGATCGTTTCTTTGCATAAGTAGCTTGGAATAATTTTCCTCAATTACGTGTCCATAAACAGTGAGCTTAACTGCGTCTGGATTCGATAAATCATAATCAGGTAAAGGAAAAAATCTTTTGCGCTGTTCCAAATACATGGTGTAAATACCATAACCTAAAGTGTCAATCATGTTTAGATTTACCATAGCATGAGAAAGCCAAGGATTTCGATATTTAGCTGGAGTTTTATCTCCGCTCGTATAATCCTCCGGTCTACCCTCAAAAAAATTACCCCCATTTTTAAATACGAGCCGATCAATTTTTTCGGTTACAATTATTCTCTGATTTAATGAATAGTCCTGATGAGCGATACAATTATGAAGTGCTTCTAATATTACTCTTGTTTCATATTTATTAACTTCAGTTGCTAATAGCTCATTATCAGGGAAAAACTTGTATTTAATATTCCTAATTCTATTTAGTACTTGAGTAGTGGAAATCAAAAATGGAATCTCAAAATGTTGATATGCCTTTTCTTCTGTCTCCAGCCTCCAGGTAATTTGTGTAAGTGCTGGCAACAAATAATGCGAACTTTCTGGTTTACCAAGAAGCAACAGTGCGGTTCTAGTAATTTTACTATCAATTGTGAGTTTAGCTTTATTCAAAAATGTTGTATTATCCCACGAAATTATTTCTCGTTCTAAAGTGGTGTTTTTATGTTTCTCAATAAATTTTTGCCTTGCTAATTTAAGAGCAACATAATCAAGATCGTCAATAGTTGCTCTATCAATTATTTTAGAAGACCAATCCTCCCCTGAATTATATATTTGTTTTAGTAACTGAGTATGATTTCTTAAATCAGTTTTATTGTTGCCAATTCGTATATAAGGTATGTTCTTAAAGTTTGTCGGCTCTCCAACAGCGGCTGGTATTCTTATAATTACGAAATGCCTTTTATCATAGTCTAATTCAAACGCCTCAAAGTTTAATTTTGGCCTTAATAAATTTTTAAGCCATAGTTCTAAGTTTTGATTGCCTTGTTTAGCCTTAGAAAAATAATAATTTGTCCCAATCCATTTTTGAGTCTCATTTTCAATACCCCATATTAGAAAGCCAAATGATTTACCAGCTATCGTCGCACTGTTAGATATTCCGGAAATGTATTCTCCAATTTCATCGTTCGAAATGCTGCCTTTATTTTTCTTGAACTCAAGCCAGGTTAATTCTTCAGGATATGCAGTGAGCTCTTTTAACAATAATATGAGTTCTTCATCGGTCATATTTTGCCTAATTATTAAAAATACTATTCACCACCGCACCAACCAACCTCTCTGCTTCTGCTTCCTTTTTAGTTAGTTTTTCTTCGAGGGCGTTACACAAACTCATTAATTCATTTACTTTTTCTACGATTCGTTTTTGTTCTTTCAATGATGTAATTGGTATCAGAGCCATTCTTGCTTTATCAGTGCCTAATCTTGGCAAATTCATTCCGTGGGTTGAGTTTGTTGCATACTCAACAAAGTAGGATGATTTTAATACAAGTCTTAAATAGTAAGGATCAATATCACTATACCCTCGAATTGGTATCATCTCAGTAGTGCAAACACCATCTTCATCAGCTACAATTACTTTATCAAGATATGGTCTTAGTTTGGCATAAATTACATCGCCTTTTTGAAAATAATTTTTTGTGCTCTTAAACTTTTTATCACTGAATCTCACCTTTTGTAAAATTCTTGACGTGATTTTCTCAATGTCCTCAAGTTCTAACACCCAAGTTTTATCATTTAATTCATAACCTTCAGCTTTCAAACTAATGCCATAATTAGTTGCTTCACCAAGCCTTACCCACTCCCATCCTTTCGACAAATCAAATGGTTTTTCCTCATCTTTAATTGGAGGAAGTTCTTTCTGTTTTTTGATTTTGCCTTCAGCAATGAGTTTTTCTTTTTCTTTTTTTATCTTCTTTAATAATTCTGAGGCGGATTCATCGTTTGGATCTTGTTTAACTAACTTACCTTGAACTGCAAGCTGGAGTATTGCCTGCTTTAGTTTTTCTACATTCTCAGGGACTGAGTAAAGTGTGCTGAAGTTTTCTTCTATTCGTTTCCAGTTTGTTTTAAGTTCTTTATCATCTTTGGAAGTTAGTAGTTTTTCGAGTGAGGCATTGTTTAGTTTTATTCTTTTCTGGTTTCTGCGTTCTCTTTTTTCTTCAAGCTCAGCCAGCAGAGTCATTAAGCTATTTACTTTTTCTACTATGCGTTTTTGTTCGTTGAGTGGTGGAAGTGAAAAGATTATTTTCTTAACATAATCCTGACTGATATTCGGTTGTGCTCCTCCAAAACATTCAGCAATAATTTTAGAGCGATTGGCTTTTAGAAAATAAAACAGATATGTATTTAGGACATAAGAAGTTCTATAAAAATTACAAACTGCTTGGTTAGTAGTGGTGTCAATTCCCAGTATACCAACCTTTCCAGCAGTTGCTCCATATAGAGCAATAACTACACTTCCTTTTTCAAATAACTTAGCTGATGAATTTTTTAATCCTTCCTCAGTAATGAACTCTTCTGTCTTTGATATATTCATATTATCTTCAAGTTCGCCAGACTTTAACCAGGGAATATCTCCATTCCAGTATGAAAAATTACCTCGACTTGGAGTTCCTCCACTTGTTGTAAAGAAAATATTACCAATTCTCTCAAACAACCATCCTTTAGGTAATTTGAAGGGATATTCTTCTATATCAATTGAAGAAAGACCATTTTGCTTTTTAATCTTACCTTCAGCAATGAGTTTTTCTTTTTCTTTCCTTATCTTCTTTAATAATTCTGAGGCAGGTTCATCGCTTGGATCTTGCCTAACAAGTTTTCCTTGAACTGCAAGTTGTAAAATCAATTCACGGGCTTTTTCAATTCCGTTTGGTGCATCAATCAGTTTTTCAAGATTTTCAAAAAGTAAATTCATATCAGGATAATGCTTCCTTAAGTTCGTTCTTTAACTTCTCTCTTAATTCAGCTATCTCATTTTCAACAGCATTATACTTCTGCAAAATCTCTTCCGGATCGCCGTGATCTTCTTCAACTGTATTCGGATTTTTTATATCAAGGTTATAGTTGTTTGCAATTATATCCTCAGCACTAACCTTCCAGGCAAACTGGTTTTCTTCTCTTTTCTTTCTTCCTGCTTTGGTATCCTTACCCCACCATTTTTTAACAACATCAAACTCTCTTATGTGTATCGGTTTGGTTTTGTTATAGCTTTTTACTCCGGGAGGATACTGCATTTCATAATACCAGACTTCTTCGGTGGGTTCTCCTTTAGTAAAAAACAAAAGATTTGTTCTTATACCTGTATAGGGATTAAACACGCCATTCGGCAAACGCACAATTGTATGAAGATTACATTTTTCAAAGAGACGTTCTTTAATTCTTGTTTTTGCACCTTCACCAAAAAGAAAACCATCGGGCAATACTAATGCTGCTCTTCCATTTTCTTTTAACAACTGGGTGATAAGCAATAGAAATAAATCCGCTGTTTCTCTTGTCCTGTAATTTGCAGGAAAGTTATTTTCAATTCCCGGCTCCTCAGTTCCTCCAAAAGGAGGGTTTGTCAGAACAATATCAACTCTATCCGCATCGGTGTAATCTCTTAAAGGACGTGTAAGAGAATTTCCGTGAGTGATTGCAGGAACTTCAATATCGTGCAGAATGAGATTTGTAACTCCCAGCAAGTGAGGGAGTGGTTTTTTCTCAACTCCTCTTATTGAGTTTTGAATTGTCTGCCAGTCTTCAGGAGTTTTCATTTGCTTACGCATATTCTCAAGAGCAGAAGTTAAGAATCCGCCTGTTCCGCAGGCAGGATCAAACACAACTTCGCCAAGCTGCGGATTTATCATATCAGCCATAAACTGAGTTACAGCACGAGGAGTGTAATATTCGCCTGCGTTACCCGCACTTTGCAAATCTTTTAATATCTGCTCGTATATCTCATTAAAGATGTGCCGTTCTTTAAGATTATTAAAATCAACCTGGTTTATTTTGTTTACAACCTGCCTTATCAGCGTTCCGGATTTCATATAGTTGTATGAATCCTCAAACAATGCCTTAACCATAAAACCTTTTGGGTCAGAATCGGGAGTAACTTTAAGATCCTTTAGTGATTTGAATAACTTGTTATTGATAAACTCAAGAAGCTCATCGCCTGTGATACCTTCTTCATCAGCAGCCCAATTTCTCCAACGAAGTTTATTTGGGATTGGTGATTCATAGTTTTCATCAGCTAATTCATATTCCTTTTCTTTATCATCAAATATTTTAAGGAAGATCATCCAGGCAAGCTGAGAGATACGCTGTGCATCCCCATCAACACCGGCATCCTGCCGCATAATATCCTGGATCGATTTAACGAGTGTGGTTAGGTTAGACATAGGTTATGTTTCTATATTTTGAATAATTTTCTTTGTTTTTCCAGAATTCATAGCAAGCTTTCATTTGCTTTATAGCGAAGTCGCCATCTCGCAAATATTTCCACGGACCAAAGCCTAATTCCTCACCTAACTTATAGAATCCATCCCCTTCATACAGCGAGCCCTTACTTAAAACTATGGCGCTAATCAATGGTCTTCCATTTTCGTGTTCATAAATCGAAACTTCACCAAGTATTCTTCCTATCTCGGCTCTGTCCCACTCTGATGCTTGCATATCAAGCCCTAATCCGCAGGCATCTGAAAGCTGCTGATAATAAATTATCTTCTCTTTGGCAGCTAAATCAATTAGATATTCTCTTACACGGTAATTCATTTATAATCAATACTCAAGTTGGAAATTGATTCAATGATCTCAACTATTGGTAAATCTGGTTTTCAAGTTCTTTAATTGCATAAAGATAATTTTCTTTACCGCCAAACTCATTTATAATCTGCAAAGGCAAAGCGATCTGTGAGATTGGGGGAAGTTTCAAAAAGTCAACAATTCTGCTGTTGTCCCTGGCGTCATCAACAACGGTTATTCCTTCTTCAGAGTATTTTTCAAGAATGGCTTCCAGGACCTTTCTTGCCTGCTCGCCATATTTTGAAAAATAATTCCGCTTTTTAACATTGTTAGCTCTTTCTTTTCTGGATAATGGAGGCGCGCTGAATGCGACATGACAAATCAAATCGAACTCATCCATCTCCCTTCCTACTTGCTCTCTCAAATGTTCAATGAAAACACCCTGTTCAACTAATTCAGCAATTAATACTTCCTTACGGTCAGCTTTCGTCCAGATATTTAAGAATTCATCGAGGGATCTGAATTTTTTTCTTAAAATGTCTCCGCTGAAATCCTTTAATGAGAGAGTGACTAAACCTTTCTCCTTATCGTAATATTGAACTCTTTCGCCAACAATGCTAACCGGAACATCATTAACATAATACTTGGTAGTTCTAATCCTTGGCGGAGTTTCACCGCCCGGGATTATAATTCCGGAACCACCACCGGGCGTTGTTCCATCGGACGGAGTAATCGGCTCCTCAGGCTTTGGTTCATAAATCTGGACTGGTTCGCCATCGAATTTTGGGTCATAAAATAATCTGGTAGCGTCCCTAAAATCGATTATGGTGAAATAGAATTTGTCAAAATCCTCTCTTACTCGTGTCCCCCTCCCGATGATCTGTTTGAACTCGGTTAAGGAGTTTATTCTTTTATCAAGCACAATTAGTTTGCAGGTCTGCGCATCAACGCCGGTACTCATTAGTTTGGATGTTGTCGCAATTACAGGGTACTTTTCGGCAGGGTCTATGAAATTATCCAGTTCGGCTTTGCCAATCTGGTCGTCCCCGGTAATTTTCATAACATATTTTGAGTTTTCTATTACAAGATCAGGATTCTCCTTAACAAGTGCGTGCCTCATTCTATCAGCGTGATCTATATCCTCGCAGAACACAATCGTTTTATTGAACCTGTCGGTTGCTTTAAGATATTCCGTTATACGCATTGCAACTAGTTCGGTTCGGGGATCAATAACAAGATTTCTGTCATAATCTTTTAGATTAAATAGTCTCTGTTCTATTTCCTTGCCGTACTTATCCAATTTACCTTCAGGCGGTTTCCATCCTGAAAGATCTTTATCAATATATGTCCTGATTACTTTATAAGGTGCTAGGAATCCGTCCTCTATTCCCTGCTTTAGTGAATAAATATAAACCGGCTTTCCAAAGTAATCTATGTTAGAGACGTATTTGGTTTCTTTAGGAGTTGCCGTCATACCGATATGAGTTGCGCTCTCAAAATAATCTAATACTTCTCTCCATTGTGAATCTTCGGCGGCGCTCCCGCGATGGCATTCGTCAACTACAATTAAATCGAAAAAATCTTTTGAGAACTGGCGGTAAATGTTTTTCCATTCTTCTGTGCCTGTTACAGCCTGATAAAGAGCTAAGTAGATTTCATAAGATTTGTCGATAGATCTGTTAGTTATCTTCTTCATCTTATCGCCGAATGACTTAAAATCATTCGTCATCGTTTGATCTACCAGAATATTTCTGTCGGCAAGGAAAAGAATTCTTTTTTTAATTCCTGATTTCCAGAGTTTCCAGATTATTTGAAATGCCGTAAACGTTTTCCCCGTTCCGGTAGCCATGACAAGAAGAATTCTATTCTCTCCGTTGAGTATTGCATTAACTGTTCTGTTAATGGCAACCTGCTGATAATACCTGGGTTTTTTATCAGAGACATAATGATAGTCGAGTGAAATGACTTCTTCGGCTTTCGAATCAATGTTTTTCCATTTACAATATCTTTCCCATAGAAGGTCGGGGGAGGGGAAATTATCTAGGCTTAATTCGGTCTCAATATTGTCAGGCCGTGTTTTATCGTGTTCGATGAAGCCGTCGCCGTTTGATGAGTAAACAAACGGGATGTCCAGATCATTCGAATAATCGAGTGCCTGCTGGATTCCTGCAGAGATGGAATGATTATTATCTTTTGCTTCAATTATTGCAATGGGAAGGTGCGGTTTAATATAGAGTAAATAATCTACCCGTTTTTGTTTTCCCCTCTGGATGATTTTGCCTTGGAAATGAATTTTCCCGGCAGTATAAGAGACTTCTTCACGAATTTGTGTTTTGACATTCCAGCCCGAATTCTTCAGTGCCGGAGTAATGAATTTTGTGCAAATATCCCTTTCAGATAGTTCTCTTTATCTATCATAATTCATATCTAAATATTTTTCCCTACCATAAATTATAAATCACTATTAAAATAATTTTTAAGAACGTCCTTAGCAATTTTAATTACCATCGTTTTTAGTTTCTCTGGTTCTAGCACAACGACACATTCTCCCCTGCTTACAATCCACGAAGCGATTTCGTTAAGCGAGTTCACTACTGTTTCATAGATCATCGAGCCATCAGGTTCTTCGGTTACTTTCTCCATCTCCATAAGCTTTTTCGGTTTTATTCTGTCGGGCCAGGGGGGAAAACTTAAGTTTCACTTTATACCTTTCATCTCCCAGCCAGTACTTAAACGACGTGCTGAATATCTGATCAATCTGCTTCTGAGTAACCGGCTTAAACTTCTTATCTAACTGTTCAACCGATTTTATATTGTTGAGTAAAAACTGTTTTACCGTTCCGTTATGATTGGCGAGGACCAGTCCGAGTATTTCCGTCTGGCGTTTGATCTTAACTTTAAGGTCTTTCAAGGGGCGAGCCCTCAATATTTAGTGAAAGCCAGCGAGTTTCAAATTGAAAATAACGCAATTAATAAAAAGACGCAATCGAGTTTTTATAAGAAATAATTGAGGCATCCTTGCACAATCCGACAAAGTATGAACTCTTGAATATCTCACTCACCAAGTAAAAGAGTTTGGATTGGCAAAGCGGACACTGATTGAAGAGATTGCGGGGAGTATGGTAAGAAATTAGCAATCGGATGTGATATTGTACTGCGGCGAATAGGGATTATTTGTCACCAGTGGACTGATCCGGGTTACAGCCCAGGGGCTGATAGTTATGAAATAGAATTTGGTTAAGACGGCAAAAACTACCGTTCTTATTCTTTTTGAATTCTATTTAAGCAAAATCATTTTTTTTACCTCAGTAAAAGAATTCCTGCCGTTTAGTGGTATAGCCGCAATTCTATAAAAATAAATTCCGGAAGATATTTTAGACGCATCCCAGCTAACTTTATAGTTGCCTGACGGTTGAATTCCGTCAATCAAAGTTATCAGATTCTCTCCCAAAATATTATAGATAGAAATTCTGACACTACTTTCAACCGGTAAAGCGTATTTAATTGACGTAATAGTATTAAAAGGATTCGGATAATTTTGAGACAGGATAAAATAAGCAGGGATATCATAATTGGTATCTTCGACTTCTGATGCAATTGGGCCCCAGTTACCGGAACAAATTGTACCAAATACATTAAAACTATAATTACCTGATACCTCATTTCCATTCTGATTAAAAGTACCATTAATTGTCATAGTACCGGGATTAACAGAAGTCTGAATAGTAAATGAATTATTTGTGATGGTCCAACCTCCAGTTCTTATGCTATGAATTGAGCCAGAGACCAAAGTAATTCCATCGCAGTGAAAATTTGACCAGGTATAGATGATATCGGTAATACAAGTTCCATTGCATCCCACTTTAATTACGAATTGTCCGAATCCGCACGGGATTGTCCAATCACCGATCCTTGGCTGAGCATAACAATCATCAGAACAACAAATAACAAAGGACATAATTGCGATTAAAAATTTAAGCATAATCAGTTTTAGTTTTTTCATGGCATTACTCCTTGTTTAGAAACAAATCGATGGAGCATAAGAATATTAACAGAAGCAGATCAGGAATAGTAAATAGAAAGAGAAAACCTTGGGGGAAGCTTACGGTGATAGACCAGAGGAGCGTTCATTGTCAAACTGAACGCTTCGCTCAAGGTTGAACGCATTACACTCAAAGCTATTTAAGAATTAGAGATTATTCAAGAAAAATCAAAAGCCACATTTTTTCTTATTATCCTGATATTGAAAATATTTTTAAACAATGATTGTAATATAAATTTTAATAAGGAATCTGCTAAGTAAGAACAAGCCGACAGAATATTCGACTGTTTTGAATCAGCATGATTAATTAAGCGGCAGCGAGCTTTATATAGCTTTAAATGAATTCTAATCGACTCAAGATTAAAAATCCCTGTGTTATTAATTATGATTAATCAGACGGCTCATCAACCTTGAAGGTTATGCTTCAATTAACTATCGGAACTTCTCAGAATGACATTGCGCTTGTCATTCCGGACCCCGCCTTGCGTGGATCCGGAATCTGAACTTAATTCATTTCTTTTCTGCATTCATTTCTTTTCTGCGCAGATCCCGATTTACATCGGGATGACAGGGCCCTTGTCGTTCGGGTGAATGCCGGAATTTAATTGTGTGATGTGCTATGATACGCAGATTCTGATTTTCATCAGAATGACAGGCGGTTTGTTAATCTGAATCCAGCAAAGCGGGAAGAAGAATCTTGAAACTGCTCTACATATAGAAACAAAACCTTTATTGTTGCAAGACTGTTCTAAAAATGTTTTTTTGAAAAAGCTCTACCTGAATGACTCTTTAGATATTTCTCAAAACGATAGGCTTTATGTTTATCATTAAATGCAATAGCAGTGTTCAATTTCCATGGCTTGTAATTGGAAGTGTATACCGATCCGCCTTCGTTATGTTTCTTTAGGCGGCGATTAATATCTAAAGTACAACCGACATAATAATGTTCGGGGTATTTGATACTTTGTAATATATAAACATAATAAAACATTAATGAGTTGTACTTCGCCGAAATTTGGGGGATTAGAATTATTAGAAATTCCGGCTTCGTTCAGTAAACTGAACTTCGCCGTGTTAGGCTTCATTTTCGTAAACTCAAATGAAGCCGAGTGGAGGTGCCGGGAG